>CAIKAS010000012.1 GCA_903825445.1 uncultured Acidobacteriia bacterium | reverse complement strand
GGGGAAGCCGTCCATCGCCTTGAAGAGACCGGCGAAATCCGAACGCTGCATGGGCAGGAGTTTCAGCAGGGCCTTCTTGCGGTTCTTTTCATCGCGGGCCAGAATCATCTGCTGGACGAAGGGCAGGCGATCTTCCGCGAAGAACATGTGTTCCGTGCGGCAGAGGCCGATGCCCTCAGCACCAAACGCGCGGGCGACCTTCGCGTCACGCGGAATGTCGGCATTCGCGCGAACGCCGAACTTGCCGCGGAACTCGTCCGTCCAGGCCATGAACTTGCCGACCGAGGCGTGAGCCAGATTCGGTTCCATGGTCTTGGCGTGACCGACGTAGATGTCGCCGGTGGTGCCATCGAGCGAGATGAACTCGCCTTCCTTGACCGTGATGGTTTTGCCACCTACGACGGCAGTGAAGACCTTCTTCTTTTCGTCAATCTTAATCGCTGAGGCACCGACGACGCAGGGGCGGCCCATGCCGCGGGCCACAACGGCCGCGTGGCTGGACTTGCCGCCGATGGCTGTCAGAATGCCGCGGGAAACGTCCATGCCGTGGATGTCATCCGGGGTGGTTTCCTTGCGGACCAGCAGTACGGGGCCGCCTTCGGCCATTTCCACTGCGTCTTCTGCGGAGAACGCCACGCGGCCGACAGCCGCGCCTGGCGAGGCCGAAATGCCCTGAGTGAGTTTCACCAGTTCATTGAGCGTCTTCGGATCGAAGACCGGGTGCAGAAGCTGATCGAGCTGTGCGGGGGCCACGCGCATGATGGCTTCCTGCCTGGTGATCATGCCTTCTTCCACCATGTCCACAGCGATACGGACGGCGGCGGGACCAGTGCGTTTGCCATTGCGGGTTTGAAGCATGTAGAGCTTCTTTTCCTGAATGGTGAACTCGAAATCCTGCATGTCCTTGTAGGCCTTTTCGAGGTTCGTCGTGATTTCGACGAGCTGATCGAAGGCTTCCGGCATGACGACGCGGAGATCGGAAATCGGCTCCGGAGTGCGGATGCCGGCGACGACGTCTTCGCCCTGCGCGTTGAGCAGGAATTCGCCGTAGAACACTTTCTCTCCGCTACCGGGATCGCGGGTGAAGCCGACGCCGGTGGCACAATTTTCGCCCATATTGCCGAACACCATGGCCTGCACGTTGGCGGCAGTACCGATGTTGTCCGGAATCTTTTCCATCTTGCGGTAGTAGTTGGCCTTGTCGTTCCACCAGGAGCCGAACACAGCGCCGACGGCGAGTGTCAGCTGTTCGCGGGGATCGGACGGGAAGGGCTTCTTCGTTTCCTTCTGAACCAGCTTTTTGTAATCGACGATGATGGCCTGGAGATCTTCGGCGGTCAGGTCGGTATCGCTCTTGGCCTTTACCTTTGCTTTGCGGGCGTCGAAGATGTGGTCGAAGTGTTCCATTTCGATATCGAGCGCGACTTCGCCGAACATCTGAATGAAGCGGCGGTAGCAGTCATAGGCGAAGCGGGGGTTGTTCGACTTGGCGGCGAGACCGGCGGTGGTTTCGTCGTTGAGGCCCAGGTTCAGGATCGTGTTCATCATGCCGGGCATGGAGAACTTCGCGCCGGAACGAACGCTCAGAAGCATGGGGTTCTTCGGGTCGCCGAGCTTCTGGCCCATGGTCTTTTCGAGCTTGACGAGAGCTTTGTCAATTTCAGAGTGAATGGAGTCCGGGATCTGCTTCTGGTTTTCGAAGTAGATGTTGCAGACATGGGTGGCGATGGTGAAGCCGGCGGGGACGGGAAGTCCGTTGCGGCACATCTCCGCGAGTCCGGCGCCTTTGCCGCCGAGAATATCTTTCATCTTGCCGTTGCCGTCGGCGGTACCGCCGCCGAAGGAATATACGTTCTTACTCATTTGTTCTCCTGAGAAGTTGTTACGATTTCTGAAAAATCCGCGATGGTAGAAAATTCGGTCCGCACGCTGTGAAGCAGTGCGAGACGGTTTTGGCGAACGGCGGGGTTGTCGACGTTCACCATGACTCTGTCGAAGAAAAGGTCGACGGCCGGACGCAGGGTGGCGATGCGTTCCAGTTTGGATGCGTAATCGGGCAATTCGCGCAGAACTGCCGCGACGGCGATGAAGTGTTGATGGAGGCTGGCCTCCGGGCCGGCCTCGAGCAGCGCGGGTTTCAGCGCAAATTCGAGATCGGCCAACTGCGCCTGCTTCAGGATGTTGCTGATTCGCTTGAAGGCGGCGGCGAGCGGTTCAAAGTCCGCAGTTGGGCGGACCTGCTGCACTGCGGTGAGGCGCTCATCGATATCGACCAGGTCGTCGGCACCGGCGGCGAGGACTGCGCTGACTTCGTCGTATTTGAAGCCGCGAATTTCGCGGAAGTAGTAGCGGACGCGGTCGAAGAAGAATTCTTCGAGTGCCGCGTCGCCGCCGAGAAGCTGACGGATCGGCAGGCGCAGTTTGCCCTCCACAATAATTTTGACGATGCCCTGCGCGGCGCGACGGAGAGCGAACGGATCTTTCGAGCCGCTGGGGATCATGCCGACGCTGAAGCAGCCTCGCAATGTGTCGAGCTTGTCGGCGATGGCCACGAGCTGTCCGGTGAGTGCGCGAGGAATGGAACCTTCCATGCTGACGGGCTTATAGTGGTCGTAAATCGCAGTGGCGACTTCTTCGGGCTCGCCCTGCGCACGGGCATACAGGCCACCGATAATTCCCTGGAGTTCGGTGAATTCTTTGACCAGCTCAGTCGTGAGGTCCGTCTTGGCCAGCAACGCGGCACGTTCGGCGTGTTCATTGCCGCCGAGTTCCTTTACCAGCGCCACCACGCGCTCGGTTTTCTGAAGATACGAGCCGAGTTTGGCCTGAAATGTGACGTTGGCAAGATCCGCCACGCGTTCGGATAGCTTGCGCTTCTGATCGGAATCCCAGAAGAAGCGGGCATCGTTGAAGCGGGAGATGAGGACGCGTTCATTGCCGAGCTGAATTAAGCCATCGGGATCGCCATCCGTGTTTGTGACGGCCACGAATTGGGGGGCAAGCTGGCCGTTGGCGCCTTCCACGGAGAAATACTTCTGGTGGACCTTCATCACCGTGGTGAGCACTTCACCGGGAAGGTCGAGGAATGAGGGATCGAAGTTGCCGGTGATTGGCGTGGGCCATTCGGTGAGATTTACCAGTGTATTGAGAAGGTCGTTATCGCACTTGTACTTTGTCTTGACGGACTGGATGCGTTTTGTGCGTTCGTCGGCGGAGAGGACGACGAAGTTGGCGCGAAGCTGGTCTTCGTAATTCTCGTAAGTGACGGTGAAACGATAGGCACCGAGCTTGCGATGGCCGCTCGATTCGTTGCCTGACTTCACGTCGGCAATTTCAAACGGGATCACCTCACCATCGAGCAACGCCACTACCCAGCGGATGGGGCGAATGAATCGCGCGCCGCCTTTGCCTGGCCAGAGCATGGTTTTCGGGAACGGCGTCTTCAGAATGAGCTGCGGCAGAGCTTCGGCGAGGATTTCTGTCGTCGCGCGGCCTGCCGTCTTGCGAATATAGCTGTACTTTTCCGCTTTGCCGTCAGAGAGAATTTCGAGTTGCGCCGGATCGATACCTTGCTTTTTGGCGAAGCCGGCGACGGCGGGTGCAGGTGCGGATTTCGCGGGTCCCCAAACGCGTTCTTCGGAGTCGGGCTGACGCGGAATCAACCCTTCGGCACGGACTACGAGCCGGCGCGCGGTGGCGTCAGTGCGGATAGGGGAATCGCTGGTGCGGAGAGTCTTCGTGAGTTCGCCGATGGCGCTGCCGAGATATTCGAGTGCGCCGGCCAGCATCCAATCGGGGATTTCTTCGCAGCCGATTTCAAGGAGGAGGTTCATGCGGCCACCTCGGTTGCCGCAGCAACGACGGCTTGCTGATCGACCCACGCTTCGGCTACTCCAACCGCCAGTTTGCGGACGCGGGCGATGACGCCTACCCGTTCCGTCACGCTAATAGCGCCACGAGCATCGAGCGTATTAAACAAGTTGCTGCATTTCAGCACGTGATCATAGGCCGCGAGAAGAGGGTATCGGGCTTTCTCGGCGGAATCGGCGTAGAGGTCTATCAGGCGGCGGGCTTCGCCCTCGTGGATTTCGAAAAGCTTCCAGAGCGTCGGCACGTGCGCCGCTTCAAAGTTGTAAACGGAGTACTGGAGTTCGTCGGTGTAGCGGACGTCGCGATAAGTCACGCCGGGCGTCCAGACGATGTCGTACAGGCTGTCAACGCCCTGGAGGAAGGAGGTCAGGCGCTCCAGGCCATAGGTGATTTCCGCAGGGATCAGGTCCAGATCGATACCACCGCATTGCTGGAAGTAGGTGAACTGGGTGATTTCGAGACCGTCGAGCATGACCTGCCAGCCCACGCCCCAGGCGCCAAGGGTCGGCGATTCCCAGTTGTCTTCTTCGAGCTTGATATCGTGCTTGCGCAGATCGATGCCTATCGCTTCGAGACTGCCCATGTATTGCTCAATGACATCGGCAGGGGTCGGCTTCAGAATCACCTGCAACTGCATGTGCTTGTAGAGCCGGTTGGGATTATCGCCATAGCGGCCATCGGCTGGGCGACGACTGGGCTGCACGTAAGCGGTGCGGTACGGCTTGGGCCCGAGCACTCGGAGGAAAGTTTCCGGACACATGGTGCCGGCGCCGACTTCGAGATCAAATGGTTCCTGAATGATGCAGCCGCGTTCGCCCCAGTATTGTTTCAACCGGAGGATCATCTCCTGTAGCGTGAGTGCGTTCGGTATGGGCATGGGGGAGCGTCTATAGATTCCGGGAGAGTGGCGATTAGGCGGCGGCTTCCAGAACCGGCGCGGTGATCAGCCTTCGTTCAATATGAGTTTCGATTTGCTGGGTGAGGAAGCGGCGGAGATCGGCGGCTGTCGTCTGGGTCCAGTTGCGTTCGGCGAGTGCGGCGATGGGCGACTGCAGAATCTCCCGCGTGATGGCGCGGGATTCCGGCGAAAGCTCCCAGGCGTTGCTCAGGTGGAGCGAACGGCGGCATTCGAGGCAGTGCAGGCCGAAACTGAAGCGACTGAAGAAGGCCCGGGTCGGATTTTCCGGGTCTTCCAGCCAAGTCCCGCAACCGAGGCAGACGTCCATGTCAGGCAGCAGGCCGGCCAAACGTACGGTCCAAAGACTGAAATAAGTGACTGCGCGCCAAACCGCGCCGGGTGTTGCGGAGCGCAGATGTTCCAGGACTGTGGTCAGAAGGCGGAACTGCTTTTCGCCAGGCTCATTAGCGGGAAGGAGCTGTTCGGAAACTTCGGCGAGAAAATCGAGAGCGCAGGCAGCCGAGAAATCGTGAATGACAGAAAACTGCGACTGGACGAGTTCACAGGAATCGATGCTGACAAGTTCGCGATTCTCTCGCTGGTAGTAAGACATTCTGATTTGCGAAAGCCGTTCTAATCCCGACCCAAAACCACTCTTTGGCCGCCGCGCGCGACGGGCGATTCCCCGGAGTTTGCCATGATCGCGGGTGAAGAAGCTCACTACGACATCCGCTTCCCGGAATGGCCAGGTTTGCAGGACGAAAGCTTCGCTCACGCGAGCGGACATATATATAGATACAACCGGAAATATCAAGGTTATCACGCGAGGGGGTACCGGACGTTGTTTTGGGGCTGGTTTGGCACGGGTTCGGCAGGGCGCAGGATTCCGGTCGGGGCGTTTTGAAAAAACGAACCGGATTGGCGGTCGGGAGGGGTGGCTCGGCGGTTTTACAAAACGAACCGGAATCGGAATGCCCCGGGTACGGAGCGGGTGTGAGGGCGATGTTCCGCGGCGATTTGACGGAACGAAGCCAATTTGGACGCGGAGGCGGAAAATCGAATTTGACGGAACGAACCCAATTGGAGATATCCGGCGGGGGAGTTCCCTGCGTATGGATTTCGGATGGCAGGAAGCTCTCCTCATGCCGAAAAGTATCACGCTTCGCAGGTGCTGAAAGGTCGCCTGAAGTCAAGGTATTGATTCCAGAGTGAATTCTCCTGGTTGAAACTTGTGATCGTGTTGATATCTACCGTCAGGATGTGAACGCGCCCAAAAGCAGGGGTTATCCGGCCACCGTGGCGTATCGCCCCCGCCTGTGTCAGTACGGCACCGAAACATTGGATCATCTCCAGCAAAATAAACCATGATGCACTGGCAACCGGATTGCTCCAGCACACCCGATGCGCTCCGCATTCGCACTATTCCTGTTGGCGTTTTCATTATCCGCGCAGGTTCCCGCGAACCTGCCGCCGGTTTCCACTTTCCTTAAAGCCAACAGCACCATCCAACAGATTGCTACCGACGCTCAGGGCTACATCTACGTCTGCGGGAACGTAAATCCCACGGCTCCGAACCAGGACAGCGATCAGGTCTTTGTCGGGCGACTTGATCCGGCGGCCACAAAGTTCCTCTACCTCACGTATCTGACTGCTTCAGCCGCGACCCTCGCCGACGCTATGACAGTCGACGCTGCCGGGAACGCTTACATAGCGGGCATCACGGACGCGTCTGATTTCCCGGTCGTGCCAGCCGTCTCCAGCCCGATCCCGTTCAACGCGCAGTTACCCTTTGCGGCGAAGATCAACCCGAGCGGGGCCATCGTCTATGCCACGTTGTTTTCGAACGGCGCGTCGGCAACCCCCGAGGCTATCGCGGTGGATAGCAATGGCCAGGCGATCATCTCGGGGGTCGGGGCCGGCAACGGCACGAATTTCCCCGTCACTCAGGGCGCCTATAGCAATCTATGGACTTATGATTTGCCGTTCACCACGAAGCTCGATGCAAGCGGAACGCACCTCGTGTTCTCCGTATTGGGTGTAGGCGGTTCGAGCCTCGCGCTGGATGGCGCGGGCAACGTATTCATCGCGGGAACATGGAATTTTGAGCCTCCCACGAGCGGGGCGCGGTACCCGACGACGTCCGGAGCCTTCCAGCAATCCTACACACAATACTACTTCTGTATTTCTCCAGACTGCATGTTCCCTGCAACCGCCGGTGAACAGTACGTGACGAAACTGAGCGCCGATGGTTCCGCGTTGATCTACTCCACTTTCATCACCGGCTCGCGGGGAGCGTATAACGCGGGCATGGCGGTTGACGCCGCGGGCGACGTCTGGCTGACAGGCGCAACAAATTCGCCGGATTATCCATTCACACAGGGCGCCAGCGCGCTCTTGTCGCAAGCGTTCACCACGGAGCTCAACCCCGCGGGCTCACAGCTGCTTCTGTCTGTTCCCACCGGCGTTCCGGCAGGCAACGGCAGTAATATCGAAATCGACCCGCAGGGCAACGTTGTGCTCACGGGTCTTTTTCCCGATACATTCAACCCTTCGGTCTTCCCAAATTCCTACCCGCAGCCACCCCAGCCTTCCGGCGGTAACTTAACATCACAGTGTCTGCCCGGTCCAACTTCGACGATCTCCGTTGCCGTGTATGTGATGCGCATGAGCAGCCACGATGGCAGCGTCATGGGAACGCAGGTTTTTCCTGGCTCCCTGACAAACATCAGTTCCACGGTTGACGCGGCGGGGAATGTCTACTTTGCAGGGACAGACGGACTTCCCGATGTTCCACTCGCGCCTAACGTTCTCTTTGACGCCGGGGTTACCGCGAGAACGGTTCCCGGGGCATTTTTTCAGCGCACGAATTTTTCCGCATTGAACGCGATCGGCTGCGTGACGGATTCAACCAGCGCAACACTGATCGGCCCCGTCGCGCCGGGCCAGCTGATCACTCTTTACGGCAATGCAATCGGCCCGACACAGCCCGCGGATGGAATTGGCGTTGGTCTGCCGGCTGTCCCCACTTCGCTCGCGGGGGTCACCATCACTTTTGACAACCAGCCCGCGCCGCTCCTTTACGTCTCGTCGACGCAGATCAACGTGCAGGTTCCGTTTGAAGTCAAAACACGCGCATCCACGGTCATGCAATTGAGCTTCAACGGCACGGTGCTGGGCACGCGCCAGTTCGCGGTCGCGCCGGAGAACCCGAGCGTTTTTGTGGCGTCGAAGGTGGCGGGGTTTACGTGCGGAAATTTGCAGGTGGGACCGAGTCTGCTGGCTCTCGCGCTCAACGAGGATGGCACGCTGAACTCCTGTGCGAACCCGGCGAAGGTGGGATCGCTGGTGTCGCTCTTCGTGAACGGAATCGGAACGTCGGGCGAGAACCTGACAACGGGTGCGCTGAATGGAATTAATCCTGGATTTATTGTGGGCACGGCGACGGTTTCGGTCGACAACTATTCCGCGGAAGTCGACTCCTTCATCAGCCAGTCTGGAGCAATATCCGGCGTTGGGCAATTGAACATGCGAATTCCGGACACGATCTCCACGCTGACCCCGGAGAGTCCGATCTCCCTCACTGTGATGCTCAATAGTCTTCCGGCTGGTCCGCTCGCTGCCGGGACGAGTCCGGGATCGACCGGTACATCGATTCCCCTGACGGTTTTCGCGAAACCATAGGCCATGCCACAAAGAAACCAGCGATGGTAAGAAGTCGCCAAAATGGCAATACTCCTCAACCAGTATGCGAAATACCATCCTTGTTTCACTTGCGTTTGCTTCGGCGGCCTGCGCCAGCAGCGTGGTCACATTTTTGACGCCGGGCGCTGGCGTGGATCTGCTCCCGATCAGTACTTCCAGCGTGGCGGGCGACGAGTTCCAGGAGGTATATTCGGCGTCCCAATTCGGCTCATCGCCGGTTACGCTTTACGCCCTGGCATTCTCCAGTTCGGCGACGGTAGCCGGGGATGCGACGACACTATCCGGTGATGCGTCTATCACGCTCAGCACGACCTCGACGCTGACTCCGGGTGCTCCAGGCACATGGAGTGTTGCTAACGAGGGCGGGGATGCGACGACGGTGTTCAATGGCACTTTCAGCACGCCTGTGTTGCATAACTCCACCTTTGATCTGGTGTTCTCGTTTGCCACACCATTTACATTCGACCCGAGCGCGGGCAACCTGCTGATGGATTTCGACTGGGTCTCGACGCCGTCGACGGACGGTTTCATTGCGCTATCGGCGAGCTATTCGAGTGCTTTGGTTGGGAGCAACTCCGATACTTCTTTGTATGGAAACTTCGGCGCGGCGAATACGGGTGTGGCAACGCAGTTTTCCGAGACGCCGGAACCGGCAACGTGGTTACTAACGGGAGTGTCGCTTCTGGTGTGCGCTATAGCCCGCCGGCGGATGACGACGCAAAGTCCCCGCGCTTTGATCGGCCGCCAATAAACTTGAGAATAATCGGGGTCCCGGGCCACTTTACCGTCAATGGCCCCACTCGAAGTCGAACCGGGAGCGCTCCATGTTGTCTGGAACATCCCGTCGGCGGACGTTGTTTCCGCTAAGAATTTGCAGGACCGCCTGGTAGAAGGACGGGATTCAAAGCTATTCATGCTGTCCCATTGGGGCGTGGCGGATGGTGAAGCTCATGCCGTGCTGGTCCCGCAGTCAGCGCTGGATGAAATTGCGGATCTGATTTGGAGTTCGGGCCACGCGCCAGCTGTTATTTCCTGCGGGCGATCACGATGAGCGACATAGGTTGCCAGGGCAACTTCGAATCGATCATACGCCAGAGCCAGACCAGACGATCGAAGACCTTCAGCGTCAGGGCCGAAATGGTTTTCAGCTTCAGGATCTGACCGCTCAAGCGCCATCCTGGCGTCGAAACACGGTTGAAGGCCAGAACTGCCTCCACGTCGAATCCAGCCGACTCCACGAGCCCGGTCAACTGAGTTCTTGTGTAGCGGCGGTGATGCCCGAGCGCCGTGTCCAGCGAGCCAAACGCGTTGGGATTGCACGGTACCAGCAGGATCAGGCGTCCTTCGGGCCGGAGCAGATTTCCAATTCGTCGCAGCGCCCCTGCGTCGTCTTCGAGGTGTTCCAGAACGTTCAGACAGAGGACGGTATCGAGCGGGGTATCAAACTGACGGAAATCCGCCTCGTTCTCCAGATTGAGGCTGGCCACTTGCACCAGCGGCCGGTGGCGGAAGGCCATTCGCAACTGGTCAACGTATTCAGCATGGGAATCGGTCGCGATGTAGAGCTTGCGGCGGCGGCAGAACTGGCGGGTTAAATTGCCCATGCCGGCGCCAATTTCGAGCACGCGCGTTCCGAGCCACGGCGAGATCGTGTCCGCCATCCACCGATTGAAACGGGGGGCGACGCTCA
This sequence comes from uncultured Acidobacteriia bacterium, assembly GCA_903825445.1. Lineage (GTDB taxonomy): Bacteria > Acidobacteriota > Terriglobia > Bryobacterales > Bryobacteraceae > BOG-234. Next base: position 32,974 of record CAIKAS010000012.1, on the reverse strand, counting down.
GTGTTTCCAGTGCGGTCGGGACCGGTCCCTTGTAGATCTGGCTGGTGAAGCGGGAGCGCAGGATCACCCAAAGCGCTTCGAAGGCGTCTTTCAGGCCGATTTTCTTGCCTTCCTCATAGGTGCGGCCGTGGTAGCTAATGGAGGTTTCGTAGATGCGGGCTTTCCGGCGGGCGAGTTTGATGGTGAGCTCGGGTTCCATGCCGAAGCGTTCGCTGGTGAGCGGGATGGTCTTGACCAGGCCGGTGCGGAAGGCCTTGTAACAGGTTTCCATATCGGTCAGGTTTAGATCGGAAGCAATGTTGCAAAGCAGGGTGAGCCAACCGTTGGCGACAGAGTGCCAGAAGTAGAGCACGCGGGTTTCGCCTGCTACGAGAAAGCGAGAGCCGAAAACGGCGTCGGCGTCTCCACGCAGCAGAGGTCCCATGAGTTTGCCGAGTTCGGCGGGGTTGTATTCGAGGTCGGCATCCTGCACGACACCGTACTCTCCGGTTGCGGCGTCGATAGCCTTGCGAATAGCCGCGCCTTTGCCACGATTCGGTACTTGCCGGAGCAGGCGCATGCGGACATCCGGGTGGCGGGCGATAAAGGCTTCGGCGAGTTCGGCGGAATCATCGGTGGAACTATCGTCGACGATGATGATTTCCCGGTCGAGGCCTTCGGGAAGCGGCGCCGCGACGACGCGATTCAGGAGTTCGACGATGAACTCTTCCTCGTTATAAAGCGGAATCAGGATGGAGAGCGTTGCGGTGCTCATGCGTACTGGCTGCGACGGGCCTGCCTAAGGAACTCTTCCATCATAAGTGTGAGGTTCAGTTGGTGCTGAAGAGGACAAAGGTGGAAGATTAGGTTAGGGCAGCAGTTTGCTTACCACTCCCTTGCGGTCGCGGCTCGGAAAAGGTAGCGGTCAGCGTGGACTGGCGGTGGAAGTGGGCGTGAACCAGTAGCTCTTGCGCACCTGGATGACGGCGTCCGGGGAGTCCGGAATAGTGACACTGAGCGAATGCAACCCCGTCGCGGCGGATGGGGATGGCTTGAAGCTGAGCAGATAGTAGTTGCGGATCTGATTCGAGACCCGAAGAAGAGCTTCGTCGAAGTTCCGTTTGTTGGAAAACCTGAAGTATTCTCCGCCGGACAGTTCCGCAAGTTCGGCGGCGGTGTTTTTGCGGAGCGCGTCTATCAGGGGCAGGATCTCCGGAACCAGCGGCACCTGAGGCGTGCTTTCGGAGTAGGCAGCGTCCGGAACGGGTGCTGCCAAAGGAGAATCGGGCTGGTCGCCTATGGGCGGGGCGGGGACTGCATTGCCGGGCTTGTTCGAGAAACTGCGCGCGGCTTCGTCTTTGACCGGGGAGAACGCGACAGAATAGATGACGGTATCACTGACGCCGAGTCCGGCTACGACGTTTTCGAGTTTGGTGTGGCTGCCATGATCGCGCATTTCTCCGATGAGCAGAATCGCGCGTCTGTAGTTGTTATTTTGCGCCCCCAGAATCCCATTGGCGTAACTGACTGCGTCGATGGCGGCGGCGTTGGAATCACTGCAGGCTTTCAGCCTTGAGACGGCATACCGGGCGGCAGCCGGACTGGCGGAAAAATTGCCGAGGATGTAGGGGCGATCTCCGTAGCTCACGATGGCCACTTCATGCTTTGCCGCGCCGACGATGCCTTCGATCATGGTGGCGAGACCTTGCAGGTTAGGGAATTCGGCAGGCGCGGAACGGCTGCACTGGATCAGAACCACGATGGAAAACCCAGGATCTTCCGGGGAGGCTTCCACTTGTACCGGTTGGCGCAGTCCGTTATCTTCGACGACGAACTGCTCTGCTTTGAGCCCGTGAAAAGTGGCGCCGTTCTTCTTTTGGACGCGTGTGGGAAGGAATACGAGATCGGATCGCGTTTTGAAAACGGCGTCCGGGGCGGGTTCCTGTGCTGTTGACACGGCTTGCAGGCACAGCAGCGACGCGGTGATTGGAAGGCAGAAGCTTCGCGTGAAGAGAATTTTCATCGTCGTCTCAGTTCCAGTTTCAACGACGAATTCAGTCTACTATGCGAGGGCGCGGAAGAGTTCCAGCAACTCGGGAGTACTCAACTGCTCGGCGCGTTTCGCGAGGGCGGGCAAAGTTTCCGTTTGCGCGTTTGGATAAAGGCTGGTGAGGTTATTGCGAAGAGTCTTTCGTTTTTGGCGGAAGCAGGCCGAGGCGAAGGTCAGGAATGCTTTGGTTTCGGCGCGAGCGGATTCGTCGTGGAGCGGTTCTTCGCGCGGCGTCAGGCGGACCACGGCGGAATCCACTTTGGGCGGCGGACGAAAGGCGCCGGGCGGCACGGTGAACAGATATTCGGCAACGGCCAGATGCTGGCACTCGACCGAAAGGTAGCCGAAGTCCTTCGTTCCCGGCGTGGCGGTGATTCGCTCAGCGACTTCTTTTTGGATGAGGAACACAGCGTGCCGCAGCAGCCCGGGGTTGGCAAGGTACTTCGAGATAATCGCCGTCGAGATGTAATAGGGAAGATTGCCAGCGAGAACTCCAAGGCCCCATTGAGTCCAGTTGAAATTCAGGGCGTTACCTTCGACGATGCGCAAGCCTGGATGATCCGGCCATTTTTCACGAAGATGAGCGGCAAGATCGCGATCCATTTCAAGCGCAACGACAGAACTCGCTCGGGTGAGAAGATGTTCGGTCAACGCCCCTTTGCCGGGACCGATTTCGACGACCAGTTCGGTGCCATCCGGGCAGGCGGCTTTGGCAATTCTCTCGAGAACGCGCTCGCTGGCGAGGAAGTGCTGGCCTAGTTTCTGACGCACGAGGAAGCGTTAATCCCGCACGTCGAGGTGGCCGATAGCGAAGAGGCGCTTGCTGGAAACCCGCTGACCAAAACGTGTCGCGGGAGTGAAGGTGCTGTAGAGAACCAGGTTGCCGATCTCCTTGAGTTCATCGGGCGTGGGGTTTGCGCCCTGCGGCAGAGAATAATCCGTGACATTGCCGTCGGCATCCACGGTAACCTGGACGGTCACGTCCTTCTTGGAGAAGCAGAACGGCGAAACGTCGTCGATCGTCATCTGGGTAAACAAGCCGATCGGCATGTCGTTATCCTGATCCTCGGTCAGATAGGGGCGCATTTGCAGCGTATGCGCGATCAGGCCGAAACACAAGCAGGATGTGAGCAGGCCACCCGTTGCCGGAAATGCGTAGGGGCGCAGGAAATTATCAAACGACATCATAGCGGTGCTGAGCTTATCACGCAGCCAGCCAAGCGGGTTCAGGCGCAGCAACTGGCGCGAGCGTTCGCGGGAAGCAATCACGCGGAGACGAGTTGCTACCAGCGGAGGCACAGGCTGCACCGGCATATTACGGAAACCCGCGCGTAAAGACGAGACATCGGCAAGACAACGATCACAATCCCGGCAAGCATCAAGATGCCTGTCGATGGCATCATTTTCTGTGCAGGGCAGTACCTGGGCCGCGTAGTCCCATAGATTCGCGCGAACGTTCTTACATAGTCGTTCTTCAATGGGCATATTCATTTACTTCACCGTCCCCGGAACCATTTGGAGCGAGCCGGCGGGGTTGAGGCGGCTCGACAGATATCGACGCAAAGCTTCACGTCCTCGCACGATTCGTGACTTCACGGTGCCGATCGAGATATCGAGGACGCCGGCGATTTCTTCGTAATTCATTTCTTCAATCTCGCGGAGCACCAGGACCGCGCGGAATGCGGGACTGATAGCCGTGAGGGCTTCTTCGAGCAGAAGCTGCGCTTCGCGATTCATGGTGAAATCGAACGGGGTGTCACCAGTGTCGACGAGAGGTGCTTCGCGGTTGTCGTCGTTTGAATAGAGATCGTCAATGGCGGTTTCGCCTTTGCGGTGGCGGAACAGCCAGCGGCGCCGGTTGTGCGATTCATTCACGGCGATGCGGTAGATCCAGGTGCGCAGGGTGCTGTCGCCACGGAAGCTATCCACGTTGCGGAAAACTTTCAGGAACACTTCCTGGACCACGTCGCCAGCGTCGGCGGGATCGTCGAGCAGCCGCCAGGCGAGGTTATAGACCGGCGACTGAAAACGTCGAATCAGGGTTTCGTACGCGTTAGGCTCGGCTCGCTGGAGAGCGGAGAGGAGCGCCTGGTCTTCCAGCGTCGCCTGCTGCTCGGGAGTGAGACTCGCGTTGATGTTAAGCGAATAAGGACCGGTCACCGGCACCTCGAACATTGCTTCATTGTATAGGACTCCGGGGGACGGGGGATTGTTCCATGAGATTTTGGGCCACCCGGCGGCTACCGGAGGGGTGGACGTTCAGGCGGGGATATGATGATGGACTGACCGACAGAATCCGCCAGGAAGCCTCAAGGAGACGTATATGCGAAACATCCTGATCCCGATCGCCACAGCTGCCATTCTGGTTGCCGCCAGCCGTCCGCCGGATATCACATTCAGGGTCCGGATGATTGATCCAGGGGCGACGGAAACAACTGCGGTTGTGGACGTCAATAAGGACGGTTTGCTCGACATAGTCTCTGGCGATAGCTGGTATGAAGCGCCCACCTGGAAGAAGCATCCGATCCGCGAAATCAATTTCACGTCCAACTATGTGGATAATTTCAGCGATCTGGTTCTCGACGTGGACGGTGACGGTTACCCGGATATCATCCAGTTCGGCTACTTTTCGGGCAATATTGTCTGGCTGAAGAACCCGGGGAAGAACGTGGCATCGCCTTCGGTCAAAGAGTGGCAGAAGACTGAGATTGACGCCAGCGGCCCGACGGAGTTTGCATTTTTGGTGGACCTGAACAACGACGGCAAAGCGCAGGAGATCCTGCCGGAATTCGACCGGCCGACGGTGCCGCTTGCCTGGTTTGAGTTGAAGGATCACAAGTTTGTGAAGCACGTTATCAGCAAGCAGAGCTATGGACACGGGATCGGTGTGGGCGACGTGAACGGTGACGGCCGAAACGATATCCTGACGCCCAAAGGCTGGTTTGAAGCTCCGCGCGATCCTTCGAGCGATGCGGAATGGACGTTCCATGCCACGGACTGGGAGACTCCGCCCGCTCCACCGGCCGGTCGGGCAGGTACACCCCCGCCGCCGACTCCGGGGAAGACGAGTTTCGGGTTTATGTACGTGAAAGACCTGAACGGTGATGGCCGAATGGACATCCTGACAACCGCCGCGCACGACTACGGCATCTTTTGGTTCGAGCAACTGGCTGCCGAGCCGGGAAAAGATCCCCAATGGGTGCGGCATACGATCGACAATTCCTGGTCCCAGGCTCACGCGTCGCAATTGGTGGATCTAAATGGCGACGGGCAGCCGGATCTGGTGACGGGTAAGCGGTACATGGCGCACAATGGCAGCGATCCCGGCGAGAAAGAGCCGCTCGGGCTGTATTGGTACGAATACAGAAAGGTGCCTGCGACGGGACGGGGGCCATCGGGCAACGGGGGGCTGGAGTGGATCCGGCACCTGATCGATTACGGCGGACGGATGGGCGCCGGGCTCCAGGTCACCGCAGTGGATCTGGACGGCGACGGGGATCTGGATATCGTCGCAGGTGGCAAAAGCGGCGTGTTCATCGCAGAAAACATGACGAAGTCGCCCAAGCCAGCGGCGCCAAGGCCGGTTGCGGCGAAACCAGCGGCCAAAAACTAACGTCTTTAGATTGTCGGCGTCTTTGAATGCAGGGTCCGTGTCTCTCGAATGCAAACCGGAAGGTAAATTTGGGTGATTTTCGGCTGTTAGAGCAGGGAAATTCGCCGGGGAGTCGCGGACAGTAGTCGCATTGCTGTATTTTAGTGTCAGGGGCCGCGACCGCAAGCGAGCTCAGAGAGGTCTATCCTAAATGGCTCACTTCGGTATCAAGAGCAAACGCCGGTCGTTCATCGTTGTCCCGGTTCTGGTGCTGGTAAGCGCTTGTGTCGGCGGTCTTTATGGGCCGGGTTCACAGGTCGCCTCCGCGGCCAGCACGGATGACGAGATTAGCAGCAGTGTCAAGGATTTTACCCGCCTCTATTCCACAGTGGAGCAGAATTTCGCCGACCCGCTGAGCGCCGACAAGGCAATCTACGGTTCGGGCGACGGCGATGGAGCGATTCCGGGCATGTTGCGCACGCTCGATCCGCACTCCCATTTCTTCGATCCTAAAGCGCTGAAGCAAATGCGCGACGACCAGAGCGGCCACTATTACGGTGTGGGAATGGAGATTGTGAGCAAGGCTGGTCCGAGCGGACACTTGCAGACCATTGTGGTGGACCCGTTTGTTGGATCGCCTGCATACAAAGCCGGCTTACGTCCGAACGATGTGATCAAGAATGTTAACGGCAAGGATACGGACGGCCTGCCCTCCGAGGATGTCGTGACTCTGCTCAAGGGACCGCGTGGGACGCCGGTTCAGGTCAAGGTCGCTCGGGGCGAGGGCGCTGACGAACTGACGTTCAATCTGGTTCGCGATGAGATCAACCGCTCAAGCGTGTCGGCCTCCTTTATGTTGCCGCAGGGAGTTGGTTACGTTCGCATCGATAAGGTCGGCTTCATCCAGACGACAGGGTCGGATTTCTTAGCCGCACTGAAGAAGCTGGACGAACCGAATCTCAAGGGCCTGGTTCTCGATCTGCGCTACAACCCGGGCGGATTGCTGACTGAAGCTGTTACGGTGGCTGGTCATTTGTTGCCCAAAGGGGCCGAAGTGGTTTCGCACCACGGACGCGCGTCGCGGGAGCAATCGTACAAAGCCACCGAGGGGAATCACGGTTACAACTATCCGATCGTGGTACTGGTGAATCGTAATTCAGCCAGCGCTTCGGAGATCGTCTCCGGCGCATTGCAGGATCATGACCGTGCCTGGATTCTGGGCGATAATACTTTCGGCAAAGGTCTGGTCCAGACTGTTTATCCGCTCGTGGAGAACACCGGACTTGCTCTGACGACAGCTCGCTATTACACGCCGAGCGGGCGGCTGATTCAGCGCGACTATTCCAGCGTTTCGTTCTTCGATTATTACTACCGCAACAACACGGAAGCTCGTAACCTGGCTGATGTGAAGAAGACTGACGGCGGGCGCACGGTTTATGGCGGCGGCGGAATTTCGCCGGACGAAAAGTTCGAAGTGCCGAAGCCAGGTCCGCTGGAAGTGGAACTGTATGTGGCCGATATGTTCGCCAGCTACACGAAGCATTTTTTCTCGCTGCACAAAGAGCAATTGCCGGCGGGCTGGAATCTTGACAGCGCGCAGATGGACACCTTCAAGGCATGGCTGACGGATCAGAAGTTCAAGTACACCGACGCTGATTTCGCGAAGGAGAACGATCAGATCCGTCGCCGCCTGCAGATGGATATCTACAAGACGGCCTTCAACGTGGATGAATCGACGAAGTACGAACTCGAGACGGATCCCGAAGTTGTGGCTGCCGAGGCCGCTATGCCCAAGGCACAGGCCCTGCTCGACACCCTGACCAAAGGACGCGTGGAGAAGGCGCAGAAGTAGGGCGTCGGACTCAGGGCGCGGTGTAACCGGGCGCGGGCAAGGCGCCAAACGCCAAAACATCTTTGGGGCAGACTGTTATACTTCTGTTTAAAAGGAAAGTCTGTCTTCCGCTATGGCTCAGTCTGGAAAGTCGCAAATACGCCGGTCTTTCTTCCTGATACCGCTGCTGGTAGTGGTCTGCGCCGTGCTGGGTGGCCTTTACGGTCCGAATGCCCAGATCGCTTCCGCGGCGGGCGGTGACGACGATATCAGCGCCAGCGTCAAGGATTTCACTCGCCTCTATTCGGCGGTGGAACAGAACTTTGCCGACCCTCTGAACGCGGACAAGGCCATTTACGGCGACGGGCAACCGGGACACGGAGCGATTCCCGGAATGCTGAAGACGCTGGATCCGCATTCCAACTTCTTTGATCCTAAAGCTCTCGCGCAGATGCGCGAAGATCAGCGCGGGCACTATTACGGCGTCGGGATGCGCGTGGAGGGCAGAAACAGCCCGGCCGGCGTGATCCAGACCATCGTAGTGGAGCCGTTTGTGGGATCGCCTGCGTACAAAGTGGGGCTTCGGCCGAATGACATCATCGCGAACGTCAATGGCAAGAACACCAACGGACTGAATTCCACAGAAGTCGCCGATCTTTTGAAGGGCCCGAAAGGGACGCCGGTCCGCATTAAAGTGCTCCGTGGCGAAGGTTCCGACGAACTGACGTTCGATTTAATTCGCGATGAGATCAATCGGACGAGCGTGCCGGTGGTTTTCATGGTGAAGCCAGGCATCGGTTACGTCAAACTGGAAGAGTTCATTGAAACTACCGGCGCGGATTTTGCGGGTGCCCTGCAGAAGCTGGGCGAAGACAACCTAAAAGGACTGGTTCTCGATTTGCGAGGCAATCCTGGGGGGCTTCTGACGGAAGCCGTTTCGGTGGCCGGGCATTTGCTGCCGAAGGGTGTGGAGATTGTTTCTCATCACGGGCGCGCGTCGCAGGAAAGATCCTACAAGGCAGACGAAGGCAATCGGGGGCGCAGCTATCCAATTGTGGTGCTGGTGAACCGGAATTCGGCCAGTGCTTCAGAGATTGTCTCGGGCGCGCTACAGGATCATGACCGGGCGTGGATTCTGGGCGACAATACTTTCGGGAAAGGGCTGGTGCAGACCGTTTATCCGCTGGTGGAAAATACCGGCCTCGCGCTCACTACCGCCAGATATTACACGCCGAGCGGCCGCCTGATCCAGCGCGACTACTCGAGTGTATCGTTCTTCGATTACTATTACCGCAAGAATACGGAAGCGCGCAATTCGTCCGACGTCAAAATGACGGACAGCGGTCGCACCGTTTACGGCGGGGGCGGCATATCGCCGGACGAGAAATTCGAGGTTCCGCAAGCGGGTCCTGTCGAAACAGAACTGTACGTAAAGTACATGTTCCAGACTTACACGAAGCATTTTTTCTCGCTTCATAAAGACCAGCTGCCGGTTGGCTGGACGTTCGACGCTGCGCAGATGCAGGCTTTCAAAGCCTGGCTGCCAACTCAGAAGGTTGAAGTCGCGGACGTCGGTTTCACGAAAGAGTACGAGGCTATACGCCGCCGGATGCAGGGTGAGATATATAAAACTGCGTTCAGTGTCGATGAGTCCAGCAAATACATTATGCAGACCGATCCGGAAGTGGAAGCGGCCGTTGCCGCTATGCCGAAGGCCCAGGCGTTATTGAACAGCGCCAGCAAAATGAGAGCTGCGAGGGCACAAAAGTAGTCTCCCCGGCACAAATCGCGGTACTGGACACGGGTGGCCAGTATTGTCACCTGATCGCCCGTAAGGTGCGGGAACTCGGCGTCTCGTCCGAGGTGTTTCCCAGCGAATCGCCGATTGACGCTCTGCGTCATGCGCGCGGCGTGATCATTTCCGGCGGTCCGAGCAGCGTCTACGATCAATCCAGCCCCACGATGGACCCGGCGGTTCTGGCGGCAGGTATTCCCACGCTCGGCATTTGCTATGGCCAGCAGTTAATTACGCAACTACTGGGCGGCGAGGTTCGCAAGGGAGACAAAGGCGAGTTTGGTCTGGCGTTCCTCGATTTGTGCGTCAACGATTCCGCGCTGTTCGCCGGCCTGACAGATCATCAGAAGATCTGGATGTCGCATCGCGATATGGTGGCCGTCCCGCCGACCGGGTTCCGAATTCTGGCGTCTACCAGCACCTGTTCGACTGCAGCGATTGAAGACGCGGCCCGCGGCATCTTCGGAGTCCAGTTCCATCCTGAAGTAGTTCACACGACCGAAGGTGCGCGGATACTGGAGAATTTCCTTTTTAGCATTTGCGGGTGTGCCAAAGACTGGAATCCGGCCAATCGGATCGCGCTGGTAGAAGACCAGATTCGCGAACGCGCCGGTGACCGCAGCGTATTCTTCTTTGTCAGTGGGGGCGTCGATTCCACCGTTGCATTCACACTTTGCCTGGAGGCGCTGGGCTCCGAGCGAGTCTGCGGCGTTTACGTGGATACCGGGCTGATGCGCGAAGGCGAAACCGATTTTGTGGAAGAAACATTTGCGGCGCTGGGGCATGGCGTCGTGAACATTGAGCGGGCGGAGGAAGAATTTCTCGGACCGCTCGAAGGCGTCTACGAGCCTGAACTGAAGCGCCATATCATCGGCGAGCAGTTCGTCAAGGTTCAGGAACGCATCATGGCGGCGCGTGGCCTGGCTGATGGCAGCTGGATTCTGGGGCAGGGAACGATATATCCGGATACGATTGAATCGGGTGGCAGTTCCAGAGATAAGTCTAAGGCCGCGACTATCAAGACACACCACAACCGCGTTCCCGGCATCCAGAAGCTGATGGAACAGGGTTTGATCGTCGAACCGCTGGCGGATTTCTATAAAGACGAGGTGCGGGAGATCGGCCGCGAAATGGGCCTTTCGGCAGCCCTGCTTGATCGGCACCCTTTTCCTGGTCCAGGGCTCGCGATTCGCTGCCTATGTTCCTCAGAAGAGCATGCGGTCACGCGATTTTCCGAAGGCTGGCTGGTGCCTGTGCATTCGGTTGGAGTGCAGGGAGATTCCCGCAGTTACGCACCGGTGCTGGCGATTGACACATTTCCGTCGGCAGCGGCGAGGCTGCAGGACGAAGCAACCGAACTCGTAAACCGAAGCGTGGGGGTGAATCGCGTGATGGCCTGCGTGGCGGCGCGTGAACCGTTGTCGCAGCAAAAGGTCTTCTCCAGTTACATCACCCACGGACGACTGGCGTTGCTCAGGCGTGCCGATGGCATCGTACGCGAAATGTCGTTCAAGGCCGGCTTTGATAAACATGTTTGGCAGTTCCCGGTGATCCTGATTCCGCTGGGTTCTGGCGAGTCACGCGATTCGGTGGTGCTGCGTCCTATTTACTCGGTAGATGGAATGACCGCCGACTCGGTTACCATGCCGGATGACCTGCTGCGCGCTATGGCAACGCGGTTACTGGAGATTACGGAGATTGCCGGTGTGTATTACGATCTGACCCACAAGCCGCCGGGCACAATCGAGTGGGAGTAGCTCGGTCAGCCCGAATTAACGGGCATGGACTGTGGAATACTGCACGATTGCGAATGTGCTGCAAAATGCAGCACTGCTCACTGATAAGATATAGCCAGCGGTCGCAGACTGCGATATGACTACACCCATCCGCGTCCTGGTCGCGAAGCCCGGTCTCGATGGCCACGACCGGGGCGCCAAGGTAATCGCCAAAGCGCTTCGCGATGCGGGCATGGAAGTAATCTATACTGGTTTGCGACAGACCCCTGAGATGATTGTGAACGCTGCCCTGCAGGAAGATGTGCAGGTGATCGGTTTATCGATGCTCTCCGGGGCGCACAACGCCATCGTCCCCCGTGTGATGGAGTTGTTGCGGCAGAACGATATGACCGGCGTCAGGGTCATTGTAGGGGGCATCATTCCCGGCGATGACGCGCGGGAACTGGAGCGGCAGGGCGTGGCAAAAGTCTTTCAGCCCGGCGCTTCACTGGAAGCAATCGTTGCCGCCGTTCGCGAGGCCGTTGGCCATGCGTAGGCGGAATAATCGGGAATTGCGAATGCGCGCCACCGCGCGCGAGGCAATTCGCGGCAGCACAGGCTGCCACAACAGTTGCGGCTTGCGCCGCATAGAGTAAGAATTACAAAGGTAAACATGGAAAAGCATCTGAAGATTGCGATCTTCATCGACTTCGACAATATTGAAATCGGCGTCAAATCGACGCTGCAAAGAGAGTTCGACGTTTCAGTCGTTCTCGAGGCGCTCAAGGAGCGCGGGGAAATCGTCACCAAGATCGCGTATGCGAACTGGGGCAGGATGGAGAATTCCACCCGTCAGCTTTCCGAATACGCGGTACAGATGGTTCAGCGCGACCCGTCGCCGCGCGGTGATAAGAACGGCGCAGACATCAATCTGGCACTCGACGCGCTGGAGATGGCGTTCACGCACGATCACATCAACGCGTTCACTATCGTCAGTGGCGACAGCGACTTCATCGCGCTGGTCAACAAGCTGAAGCAGTACGATAAGACCGTTTTCGTGGTGGGTGGCAAGGCCTTCACCAGTACGATTCTGCAGAAGAACTGTCATGAGTTCATCAGCTATGAATCGATGCTGGACGACAGCCGTTCGTCGCGCCCGCACCGCGATCACAGTCGGGATTCCGGCGGCTCAGGCGGTGGTCGTGACCGTCAGGAACGTGGACCTCATTCGGTCGACCGGCAGCAGGGGCCTCCACGCGAAGGTGGCCAGCAGGGTGCACCGCGTGAACCGCGCGAACCGCGTGAGCCAAGAGAGCAGGGGCAGGGACAAGGGCAACAGGCTCGCCGCCCGGCGCTCGATCTGCATCAGGCCATGCCGCTGGTGGAACGCGCGCTGCAGGTGCTGGAACGCCGCGAAGTCCGCCCGCAGCTGGGATTACTGAAATCGACCATGTTGCAGCTGGATTCCAGTTTTAGCGAGCGCGCTTACGGTGCGGGTTCGTTCACGGACTTCATTGAGAAGCTACGCAAGAACGATCTGATTCTGGTGACGGGCGGCGAAGGTCGCTATATGATTTCCCGTAAGCGCGGCGGTGCGCCGGAGAAGACGGTGCGGCCTGAAGAGGCGCTGCCGTTCCTGCGCGACGTGCTGGAGAATCATCGTCTGGAACTGGAAGACGGCGTGACCGCAGTGGATCTGCAGGCATGGGTTGCCGAGGAATCACCCGCATTCGACTGGAAGACATACGGCTTCCAGGAGTTCAGCGAATTCCTGAACTTCTCGCAGGACAAGACAGTGGTACGGATAGTGCCGGATGAGACGCAGGGGTTACTTGTATACCTTGGCGCCGAGTTCCATCCGCCCGCCGTGCCGGAACCGGAACCGCTGCCGCTTCCCGATGAGACGGAAGAAGACGAGGGTCCGCAACCGGTGGTGCCGGGTCAGCCGACGGCCGGTTCGGAACGCCCCAAAAAAGGTGCGCGGAAGACCACGGGCAGGGAAGTGGATGGCAATGTGGTGCCGCCGCCCAAGCGGGCGCGCAGCAAGTCGGCAGCGCCGCGCAAGCGCAGAGCGCCTTCGGCGTAGGCATCGCGGTCCTATAAGAACAGCAATTCAGAAATGGCCAGCCTTCGGGCTGGCCATTTCTGTTAGAGGGATCTATTGCCAGGTCACGCTCACTCCGGATGAAGTCTCGGAAGAGGCTACGCTGAGATCCATTCCGGATACGGAGACTATCGACTCGCTTTGAGCGCCCACCTGGAGGTGTCCGGGGCCTGATGGCAATGCCAGCAGCACGGCTGAAGGAATCGCGAACTGCCCGGATGCGACCAGCGCCGTGCATTCGAATGTCACCGTCCCGTTGTTGCCGAAACCGGCCGAACCCTGGATATCGATGTAGCTCGAAGAAGAGGCCCCGCCACCGGTCCATTGAATAGTCAGGGGATTGGCTCTGTTGACGGTCGTATTGGCCAGGCTGTTTTGATTGGTCCAGGTATCGAACGGCCCAACGATGAGAGTAGTTGAAAACGAGCCGACGTTTGCGCCGCCCGCGCCGTTACCAACCGTGTCGATCCCAGCGGAAACCGGCGTTGCGGTCGCAACCTGGTACACGCCGGCACTCTGCGCAGCGAGGTTCAGGGCACTGCCCGTGGATGGGGTGAAAGTGACGGCAGATCCGGCATTTAGTCCGGTGTAGGCGAAGTTTCCTGTGTTGGCAGATTGAGAGATTCTTACTACGCAGCCACCAGGTGATACCGCAGGATTGAAAATCGCCTGAACCTGGGGCGTTAACTGCACTTGCGTAAAGTTCATGAACGTCGCCTTCGCCTTTACCGCAATGGTTGTGGAGGGCGTATTGCCCTGGAAAACAGTTGAGGTGCTCTGGTTCAAATCGAAGGCGCCCACATCGGCTCCGTTCTTCGCCAGCAACGGGAGCCACGTGGCGGTCGGAATGCCAATCGCATCGAAACATGGGCTGCCGTTGAGCGCGATGGGTATCGTTGTGTAGTTGCTAAGCATGGTTCCGGTCTGCACAGCGAGCGAAACTTCGCACCCCATCCCTACTCCTGCCGGAATCGTGAAGTTGATCTGGTCCAGGCCCGGATCGAAGGATCGGCCAGCGTACGTGACGGAGGTTGGCAGGCCTCCAATCCAAACCTCAACCGGCGTCCCGAGATCGGCGGGGCTCGGCGTGTTGTTGTCGCTGTTTGCAGCTCCAAGGCCGGTGCCCCAAATTGTGTATGTGCTGCCGGGAATTGCCGGATTCGTCTTCGTGATCACCTGGTAACCCAGTCCCGAGACGATCGGCGTAGTCACGACGGCTGTGTTGCTGCCGTCGAGGAAGGTCGAGATGCCGAAATTGCTTTGCACGACGTTGAGCGGAAAAGGCGACGAGGGGACCCCGTTGTACGCCACAGTCAAAGAACCAGTCCCGATGGGAATGTTGGAGGGCAAAACGCCAGCAACCTGGGAATTCAGGCTATAGACCATGGGGGCAGTGAGGGTGGTGCCATTGACAATGACGGTGATCACGGTACCTCCCAGGCCCGCAGTGGAAGGCAACGGCAGTCCTGCAGGCTGGATAATTGCAGACGGCCCGAGGTTGCTCCCGTAGACCACAAAAATCGCACCTTGAGCGATTCCCCCGTTTGGCAGAGCGGCGGGCATATTGCTCGCCGGATTCTGCACGGAGGTAATCATCGGCGTCTGAGCGAAGATGCCGCTTGACACCGCAAGGCAACCTGCAACCACTGCAAAAACTGTTCTCATGATCTGCTCCTTTGAAGTAAACAGAGACGCACCAAGTGGGCCAAACTCCAAGGTTGTTCACAACCGCGAGGATCGAGCGTTTCTCAGTAACTTCGACGCCGGGCTCCCGATTGCCAGTGGGTAATCAATGACGAATGACCAAATAAGGTCATAACCGGACGTTGATGAATTCCGGGCGATCACCCGAGCTGGAGCTGAGTTTCACCGGGTTGCGTTCCGGCACAACGGGTTACCGCCAAGGCCGAACACAAAAACCAGCACCCTTGGTCCCGTGCGCGCGCATCTGGCTCGCTTGGCATTGGACCATGAATTGCGAACTGACTAACATGCAGACCAACAGACCGAAGCCGAGCGTTGCCGCGATGTTGCCGCTCATAGTAATCGGGCTTCTTGTAGCCCTGCAAGGGCCGGCCAATGCACAAACGACGCCCGATCCCTCGAATACTGCTACTGGCACCGTCCCTGTGCAGCCGGACTTGTCGTACACTCGCCCGACGCAGACAACCGAGATTCATAACTATTTGTTCGACGTCATCGGCCCGTACCCGATCTTTGGCGCGGCGCTGGCGGCCGGAATTAGCCAGGTGAGCAATGCACCCCCGGAGTGGAGGAAAGACCCAGAGGGTTACGGCAAACGTTTCGCGTCCGATTTTGGAATTGCAGCGGTAAGCACTACAACGCGTTATGCGTTATCGGAAGCCTTCGGCCAGGATGCGCTGTACTACCGCTGCGAATGCACAGGCTTGTTTCCGCGCCTGAAGCACGCCGTAGTTTCAACGGTAACCGCGCGGCGTGGTAAAGACGGTCACCGCGTGTTCTCGATCCCGGCGCTCGTTGCGCCATACGCAGGCACCATGACGGCGGTGTATGGCTGGTACCCAGGCCGCTATGACGCCATGGATGCTCTCCGTCTGGGTAACTATAACCTGCTGGCCTACGTGGGTGCGAATATCGCTCTGGAGTTCTTCTACAGCGGACCCCACTCGTTGGTTACCCGCATGCATTTGAATAATCGGCACGGAGCGCCGGATCCGGCGGTAACACCGGTTGCACAATCGTCGTCACAGGGTTCTGCGCAAACTGCGCCGATTCCTTCGCGTTGATACTGAACTTCGGTGTCCCGTGTTTAAGTGGTGGCCGACAGTGGATTATCGTGTCGTGCGTGCTCGGCCCGAAATCTCCCCGGCGTTACGCCTGTCAGCCGGTTAAAGACGGTGGTGAACTGGCTCTGGCTCGTGAAGCCGCATCGGTGTGCCACCTCGGCAATTGGCAGGTCCGGGTGAGTGAGTAGTTCTCGTGCCCGGTCCGCCCTCCGGCTACAGACGTACTGGTGCGGCGTGAAGCCAGTTGTCTGCCGGAACAGGTCGGCGAAGTAGGTTGGACTCAATCCGGCGACTTTAGCAAGTGCATCGATGGAAAGATCGTGTTCGAGAGACTTCTCGATGTATTCGCGAACCCGACGCGTGCGAGCTGGCCCAAGACCGCTGAAGGAGTCGCACACTTCCGGACTCGCGTTATAGTTGCGCAACAGGTATGTTGCCAGCACTGTGGTCATCGAATCGGCATAGAACCTGGAAAGGTCGTGCGCTTCGCATTCGTGATAAAGAGCGCGTGCCAGATCCTCGATTAATGGGTCACGCATCAGATGCGCAGGTTGCAGATCAATGCAAGTCTGTTGCGAGGTCCGGCGCGCGGTGGACGCGAGAAAGTCGCGGGTGAGAAAAATGAAAACAAGAGTGGCGCGGCGGTGCCACAGCGTGCGATGAGGTTCGCCTGGCGGAATGACGGAAACTACATTTCCGATCGCATCGCGGCGATCTGGAGATTTGGCGCCCGTCCGCCACTCCATTCGGACGCGGGCCTCGAGTCCCACGGCGATCTGCGCGCAGTCGTGGGTATGTTCACGCCACGTGCTTTGTGGTTGTTCGGCCGCGTAAATAGAGTAGCCGTCACCCTCAAACCAGAAGTAATTGGATGGGAGCGGATCGTCAAGGCCGACAAGCTTAACACGCTTGTCGTTCGCTGCCGTGGTGAACTTTTTGCCCGCCATTTATTCTTAAGATTCCAAAATTTTCAAGAAGAAACGAAAAGACATCCAACTAAAAATCCTCAATACTTGGATTGGGAGCCTCAGCCGAAATCCGTCCAGGGCTTCAACCTGAAACAATGTTATGAGCACCGAGAGAGCACAGCCGATTTCTGCCTTCACACCGGCCTGCGATTTCCAAGGCCTTGAGTATAACAAGCCTGGCGACCGAATGGATTCCGGGTCGACGTCACATGGCGAACTCGCGCTGCTTCGCGAACAGCTTCAGCAAGCACAAAAACTCGAAATCGTCGGCCGTTTGGCCGGAGGCGTGGCACACGACTTCAATAACCTGCTCAGCGTGATCAACGGGTACAGCGCCCTCGTGCTCGAACGTCTTACACCCGCCGACCCGCTCCACGGGATGGTAACCGAGATCCGGAAAGCCGGCCGACGTGGCGCGGATCTGACCCGCCAGTTATTGTGCCTTACCAGAAAACAGGCTCCGCAGCCGGCCGAGGTGAACCTCAACGACATCGTCGTGGAGGTTGAGAAGATGCTGGAGAGGGTGATTGGAGCGGATATTTGGCTGCATTCCATTCTCAGCCCCGCGCTGGGATCCGTGCTGGCGGACCCCGGACAACTGCACCAGGTGCTCATGAATCTCGCCTTAAACGCGCGCGATGCGATGCCCGACGGCGGAACACTGCTGATCGAAACCAACAACATCGATTTGGATGACTCAGGGGCGGCACAACACGAACTCACGAAACCCGGGCCTTACGTAGAACTGAAAGTCACTGATACGGGTATTGGCATGACGAAAGAGGCAATGTCCCATCTGTTCGAGCCCTTCTATACCACCAAGAAACCTGAGAAAGGAACCGGGTTGGGTCTGACGACCGTTCACGGTATCGTCAAACAAAACGGCGGATCCATCCGGGCGCACAGTGAGGAGGGGAAGGGGAGCGTCTTTACGATCCATCTTCCGCGCGCGGATGCCGGAGTAAGCTCAGTGCAGGCACCTGAACCTCCAACCGAGTCGTTGCGCGGAACAGAAACAATTCTGTTGGTTGAAGACGACGAACAACTCAGGAAGATGGCAGGGAGCATCCTCCGCAGTTACGGTTATCGCGTGCTGGAAGCATCCCGTCCAGGGGAAGCGTTGCTCCATTGCGAACGCTACGCGGGCCCGATTCACTTGATGCTGACTGACGTCGTGATGCCGGAAATGACTGGTCCAGAATTGGCCAGCCGCGCCAGGCCGCTGCGGCCCCAAACGGAGGTCATCTTCATGTCAGGCTACAGCGAAACCGCCCTTGCAGATCTCCTGGGATCAGCCGTGGATTGTGTCTTCAAGCCGTTTTGCCCGGATATGCTGGCGGCCAGGATTAGAGTAGCCTTGGAAAGGTCCGGGGCATCCGATTCCTTTGAGAACGGGCGGAAGCTACCGGGCGCTGCATTTTAGCGTCAGGGTGGCTAGTCCGAATTCGATGTGGCGATACAGGAAGTCCGGGGATGGGCCGATCTCCGGATACGACCGCCTGCTTTTCATCTACAGCCTTGGTTCAATCTGGTGATACTCACAGCCTTGCGCCTGGCTATGGCGCTATTGCGTAGGTGGCAATGAGCGCACTCCAGCCGTCCTTGATAACACCGGTCTTCGCCGCCGTGAATGTGCCGGTCGAAGAGACGATCTTGTAGCCGTCTTCGACCCCACCGGTATCTCCCGTGAAACTAAACTGTCCGCCGGATGTGAACCCTTCGCTCCAGACACCCGACACGACACTGTTGCTTGCGTAACCGATCGTTCCCCACAGAAACTCGTTGGCTTTCGCCGTGATCGGCGTCGCTCCCGATGACGGATTAGTACCGACCCCGTGCCCCTCTTTGGCCTTGTCGAGCGCCGAAGGGGCGAGGTTTGTGACTGAGGATGCATTAATCGACAGGTCGCCCACCGTATGACTGGCGACGATGTCGCCGGTGCCGCCAGTGGCAATGTAAAGCGAAAAGATCTTCGCGTAACAACCATTCCCGTTCGTCGAGCCAATGTCCTGATGGAGGGAGATGCCATTCCATGTGACCTTAGCGTCGTCGCCTTCGTCATTGGAGGAGACCAGCAAGGTCTCACCTGCCTTCAGTGTGACGCCGGGTATCTTGAGGCTCCGGACATCCTCATCGCCGGTTGTGCCCAGGGCGGTCACAACGGGCGCCCTCGAAACCTGGCCATTTCCTAAAGGAATGCAAAGGCCTGTGATAAGCAGTAGTCTGAAGTAGTGCCGTCGCACATTTCCTCCCATTACCGGACGTTTTCAATTGAAGCATCCGGATCTGAAGGATACCTGAATGCCGGGACCGCAGGCTGCCCCCCAGGAAGTCACTGGGGCGTAATGAACCCCTTATTGGTCTGCCTGGACAGCAAACTGAAAAACAGAAAAACCTTTTCCATATGATCCGCACCACGCCGGATCCAGAACTCATGATCCATCCCAGGGAACTCCAGATAAACATGCTGAGCGCCCACCGTCTGGAGAGCCAGAGCCGACCGCCGCGACGTTCCCACCGGCACGATTGAATCCTTCTCGCCATGCATGAGCAGCACGGGCAACGACTTGTACTTTTCCGCAGCCGCGGCATCCGCGATTCCGTTTGCGCCCGAAATCGGCGCGATCCCGGCCCAGACGTCACTATACTTCCCGCCCAGATAATAAGTACCAGCGCCCCCCATCGAATGCCCCATCAGAAAGACGCGGTCGCTGTCCACGTTGTATTTGTCGCGAATCAGCTTCAGGAGCGTCATCGCATCCAGTTCGGAAAGTTCGTATGCGGAATAATGCACATCGCCACCAGGCTTCGTCGCAGCAGTCGCCACGGGATTTCCTCCCGCGCGTGCGCCCCACCACGACGAAACGTTGTAGCCCATCGGCGCCACCACAATAAACCCGTATTTCTCAGCCCAATCAGTGGTGCCATCAAAAAGAATCTGCTGCAGTGGCGTGATATTCAAACCGTGCAGGTCGACAATCAGGGGAAACGCCTTCTTCCCGTCATAAGTCGTTGGCACGAAAAGCGTGTACGGCATGTCCCCATTTGTTTCCGCCAGGTGATAGGTACATTCCCAAATGCGCTCTTGCGATGCCGTGAGCTTCGGCTGCGCGGACCGGGGAATCCCGTTAAACCCCTTCGAAATGTCCGGCGCGGGCGTCCCAGCCAGAGGAGTCCCGTCATGATTGATATTTGAAGTTCCCGCGCTCGCATCCGCATGTTCCCGAGTGAGCGCACTGCAGGTCTGTCCGGGAGGCTGGCTCATCAAATGAATGACGGCCATAGCCATCATGACCGGAATCTTAACGAACATCTTCATGGGGCCTCCAACCTCCAAATCAATACAACAAAGCCTATCACTTCCGGATTGCGATTTCAGGGGGAAGTTTGAGCATGAGGCTGAGGAGGTAGGCTCGAGCCTGCAGGCTCGAATTGAGCTCGTAAGGTACTGTGGGCTAAGAGTTTGGTCGGGGCGGCGAGATTCGAACTCACGACCCCCTGCGCCCAAGGCAGGTGCGCTACCAGGCTGCGCTACGCCCCGACAATTGCTGCTCTTTTGATTCTAGACCATTTCATCGATCCGCCGCCGATTCCGCGTAAACGCGTTTTGCGTTATGATCGGAAAGTTAGTAAACAGGCTCGATCCGAGCATCGGCTTGTATGCCACTCGAAACGGAATGTCTGCAATGAACGAATGCACCCATCTCGATCAGATTCAAGACGTCAAGCCACACACGAACGGCTGCGAAGAGTGCCTGAAAACCGGCGATCAGTGGGTTCATCTCCGGCTCTGCATGATCTGCGGGCATGTGGGATGCTGCGACTCTTCAATAAATAAACACGCATCCAGGCACTTTCATAAGACCAAACATCCGATCATGCGCTCACTCGAGCGTGGCGAGGACTGGGGCTGGTGTTTTGTCGACGAAGTGGAGCTGGATTTCGCCTGAATGGCGGCTCTGGTTGAGTTTCGAGGCGTGACTTACCAGGTCGGGGGCCGCGAGATTTTGCGCGGAATCGATCTCAGTATCGAACAGCACGAAACCGTGGTCTTGTTGGGCCGAAGCGGTTCGGGAAAGACAACGCTGCTCAGAATGGTGAACCGCCTGCTGGAACCCTCCGACGGCGAAGTGTTGTTCACAGGCCAGCCGGTCGTGGATCAGGATCGTTTCCGGCTGCGCCGCCGCATCGGTTATGTGATTCAGGAAGGCGGGCTGTTCCCCCACGCGACCGTGGCACAGAATATCGGGCTTGTGCCGAAACTGGAAGGCTGGGGGGAAGACCGAATCCGTGCACGCGTAGCGGAGTTGCTCGATGCTGTTGGCTTGCAGCCGAGCGTATACGCCGCGCGGTATCCCCGGCAACTTTCCGGCGGTGAGAAGCAGAGAGTTGGGATTGCGCGGGCTCTGGCGGCGGATCCTCCGTTGCTCTTACTCGATGAGCCTTTCGCAGCGCTGGACCCCGTGACGCGTTTTGAGATGCAGCAGCATTTCGCGCGCTTGACTCAGGCTTTCGGTAAGACCGCGCTGTTCGTGACTCACGACATTCGCGAGGCATTGATGCTGGGCACGCGTATTGCGTTGCTCAAAGACGGCCGGCTGGAGTTGGTGGCGCTCGCGGATGAGTTCCCGGCGGCGCATTCGCAGGAAGCGCGTGCGTTCCTTGCCACCCTGCGTGAGGAACCTTTCGGCAAATCGCATGCTATTCAATGAGATCGTCAGATTGTCCGCCGAGCACTTGATTCTGGTCGCCATTGCGGTGGTCGCGGCGACGGCTATTGCGGCCCCTTCCGCGATCTTCCTGACACGGCATGCACGTGCGCGGCGCTGGACGCTCGGCCTAGTCAACATCGTGCAGACCATACCCAGCCTGGCGCTCTTTGGTTTCCTGCTGCCCCTTCCGTTTATCGGGGGCGTCGGCAAGCAGACAGCAGTGCTGGCACTGATCCTATACGCACTGCTTCCGATTCTTCGAAACACGGTAGTTGGGATCACGGGTGTGGATTCCACTGTGCGGGAATCGGCGGTCGCGATGGGTATGACGGACAGCCAAATTCTTCGGGATGTGGAGCTGCCACTCGCGCTGCCGACCATTCTGGCAGGCGTTCGAATCGCCACGGTCACAACTATCGGGACAGCTACAATCGCGGCGGCGATCGGCGGAGGGGGCCTCGGCACATTTGTTTTTCGCGGTATTGCGATGGCCGATTCGAGAACAATTCTGGCTGGCGCCGTGCCGGCCGCCATCATGGCAATTACCGCAGACGAGGTTCTCGAATGGGTCGAACGCCGGTTCTCCTATTAATAATCCTGCTCGCCATGTTTACGGTGGCGTGCTCGTCCAAGCCGCGTATTGTCGTGGGATCCAAGAATTTCACAGAGCAGGTAGTGCTCGGCGAAATCATTTCGCAGCAAATTGAACGGCGTCTGGGAGTCGAAGTCGATCGGAAGCTCGACTTGGGAGGAACCCTGCTGGCTCACGAAGCGCTGCGTGGTGGGTCTATCGATCTCTATCCCGAGTACACGGGAACTGCGCTGACTGCCATCTTGAAACAGACCGTAGTCAGGGATGCAAAAACCGCATTTGGCATAGTCCACCAGAGCTACAGCGCGTGGGGTATCGAGTGGCTTCCGCCCCTGGGCTTCAACGATAGTTTCGCTATGGTCGTGCGATCCCGTACTGCCAGGGACCAACATTTGAAGAGCCTCAGCGATGCGGCCCGGCGTCGTGAAGCCTGGCGCCTGGGAGTTGGGTACGAATTTACACAGAGGCCCGACGGCCTACGGGGACTGGTGAAAACTTATGGCTTGCGCGTGGACGGAGACCCGGTGGCTATGGACCTCGGATTACTCTATCCCGCACTGCTGTCGCAGAAAGTCGAAATGGCTGCGGCAAATGCTACAGACGGGATGCTGGCGCACCCGGAGTTCACGGTCCTCGAGGATGACCTGCATTATTTCCCGCCGTATGAGTGCGCCATTGCTGTTCGCGCCGATACGCTAACGCGATATCCGCGGCTGAGGGAAGCCCTGACAGAACTTTCGGGTCGTATTTCCGACGCGTCGATGCGACGCATGAACGAACTGGTGGACGTGGAGCATAAGCCCGCGGGGGAAGTTGCGCGCGATTTTCTGAAAGAACTGAAGTAATCGGTAAATATGGCGGAACAATCCTATAGTGACGCGACGCGTCACGACAACTACGATGCCATCATCATCGGGACAGGACAGGCGGGGCCTTCGCTCGCCGTTCGCCTGGCGCAAGCGGGTCAGCGGGTCGCTGTCATCGAGCGGAACCGTTTTGGAGGCACCTGCGTAAACACCGGCTGCATTCCGACCAAGGCACTGGTCGCCAGTGCGCGTGTTGCCCACATGGCTCGCCGAGCGGGTGACTTTGGCGTTGAAATCGCTGGCCCTATCACCGTCGACATGAAGCGCGTGAAGGCGCGCAAAGATGAAATCGCCGGTCGTTCGGAAACTGGCGTGGAGAAATGGCTAAGAAACACGCCGAACTGTACCGTCTATCAAGCGCAGGCGAAATTCCTGTCGGATCGGGAAATTCGCGTCGGGGATGAGACGCTGACCGCGGACAGGATTTTCATCAATGTCGGCGCGCGCGCTACGGTTCCGGGCATTGCCGGCTTGCATGATGTCAATTACCTTACAAATTCGTCGATGATGAATCTCGACTTCGTGCCGCCGCATCTGGTGATCATTGGCGGAAGCTTCATCGCGCTGGAGTTCGCGCAAATGTACCGGCGGTTTGGCAGTCAGGTCACGGTTTTTGAACGCGGGCCGAGGCTCATAGGGACAGAGGATCCCGATGTATCGGACACGGTGCGGCAGATTCTGGAAAAAGAGGAAATCGCGATACGTCTTAACAGCGATATTACCGGCATCGTGAACATAAGCGAGGGCGTTGAAGTGCGGACGAGCAGCGGAAATATTCAGGGGTCGCACCTGCTGGTCGCAACGGGCCGACGCCCCAACACGGACGACCTCGGGTTGGAGAATGCCGGCATCCGAATGAATGAACACGGGTACATCCAGGTCGACGACGAGTTGAGAAGCACCGCGCCGAACGTTTGGGCACTCGGAGACTGCAACGGGCGGGGCGCGTTCACCCATACTTCCTATAACGATTTTGAAATTGTGGCGGCGAATCTCCTCGATAACGATCCGAGGCGCGTTACCGACCGGATAACGGCCTACGCGCTCTATACGGATCCACCACTGGGACGTGCGGGATTGACGGAAACGCAGGTCGTGGCCTCGGGGAGGCAGGCACTGATTGGCAGACGTCTGATGACGCGGGTAGGTCGGGCGGCAGAGAAAGGCGAGACGCAGGGCTTCATCAAGATCCTCGTGGACGCGGAGACAAAGCAAATCCTGGGAGCGGCGATTCTGGGTACGGAGGGCGATGAGGCAATCCATTGCATTCTGGACGTCATGTATGCGAAGGTCCCGTATACCGTCCTGCAAAGATCGGTGAACATTCACCCCACGGTGTCGGAACTCATCCCGACTGTGTTGGGAGATCTTGAGCCGCTGGGGAAACCGATATGACTGCCCTGAGTGCCGTCGGCGCTGGTCATGACGTGCTTATTTCGCGTTTGCTGTCAGCGCGACAAGAGACTGATGCGATCTTCCATGAGGTCCGGCCCGAAGCAATGTACGATCGGCCGATTCCCGAACGGCATCGCATCGTCTTCTATATCGGACATCTGGAGGCGTTCGATTGGAATCTGCTGGGAGCTCATGGCGAGGGCGGTGGCACGCACGCTGAGTTGGATCGGCTGTTCGCATTCGGTATCGATCCGGTCGGTGGCGGCTTACCAACGGATAGCCCGGACGACTGGCCGCGACTTCAGATCGTTCATGACTATCGGGACCGTGTGCGAGAGCAGTTGGACGAAGTGATCACGCACCTGGGGCATCGCGACGCCGAGTTGCTCAATGTCGCGATCGAGCACCGCTTGATGCACGCGGAAACGCTCGCGTACATGCTCCACCAGATGCCATTCGTGAGCAAACGAAGCAGGGGTGCGCGGGCGTTACCTCAGAGCGGGGCGTTTCTCCCCGATAGTATAAAAATCCCGGCTGGTGAAGCGGTTCTGGGGCTACGCCGTGATTCCCCCGCTTTCGGTTGGGACAACGAGTTCGATGAGCACGTGGTCCACGTGCCAGAGTTCACGATAGACAGGTACAAGATCACCAATGGAGAATTTCTGCGCTTCCTCGAAGCTGGTGGCTACTTTAACGACGCACTGTGGATGCCCGACGACCGGGCTTGGCGAACTGTAAATAAAATCTCCCATCCGGCGTTCTGGATTCGCCGCGGAAATGCCTGGTCATATCGTTCGATGTTCGATGAGTTACCTCTTCCGCCCGAATGGCCAGTCTATGTCAGCCATGCGGAAGCCAGGGCCTACGCGCGCTGGGCAGGTCAGTCGCTCCCCACGGAAGCAGAGTGGCAGCGGGCCGCCTATGGAGATTCCGCGACTACCGCGAGTCATCACAATCCACTAACCTGGGACCCCACTCCGGTCAACTGCGCGCAGGCAAGTTCCAGCCCGTTCGGCGTGACCGGAATGATCGCGAATGGATGGGAGTGGACATCGTCTGAGTTCGCGCCGTTTCCGGGATTCCGGCCCTTCCCGTGCTACCCCGGATATTCGGAGCCGTTTTTCGATGGCCGGCATTATGTTCTGAAAGGCGGCAGTGTCCGGACCGCGCCGTGCATGTTGCGGCCGAGTTTCCGTAACTGGTTTCAGCCGCACTACCAGTACGTCTATTCCGGATTCAGATGCGTGACCAGGGCTTAGACCAACCATGACCACATCGGAACATCCGACGACCCTCTGCACCGCGCTTTTTGCATCTGAAATACGCGCAGGTCTTAGTCGGCCCGGGCAAAAGACCCTTCCCTCCAAGTACCTGTATGACGCGTTGGGATCCACGCTGTTTGAAGCGATCAGCCTTCTTCCCGAATATGGTCTGACTCGCGCCGACGAGCGAATCCTCAGCCGATACTCGCGGGAAATCGTGCGGCACGTTCCGACGCCTGCGCTGGTATCCGAACTCGGCAGCGGAAGCGGACGAAAGACCCGCTGGATACTCAGCGCTCTCTGTGAAAGGGAGCCGCTCTCGTACTATCCGATTGAGATTTCGCGAACCGCGCTCGAATCCTGCGAATCCGAACTGCGCGACATCGAACATGTCAGCATCGTCGGTGTTGAGCGTGAATATCTGGATGGCTTGCGTGAAGTGGCTGCCCTGCGGCCCGCCGGCGCGCATCTGCTGGTCCTGTTCCTGGGCAGCGCCATTGGCAATTTCGATTCGGGGGCGGATGCGCGCTTCCTGCGTCAGGTGCGAAGCTTTCTGTTACCGGGCGATTCCCTGCTGCTTGGAACCGATCTGATGAAACCGCTCGATCAGCTGCTTCAGGCGTATGACGATCCGCTGGGAGTTACGTCGGCGTTCAATCTGAATCTGCTGGTCAGGATCAACCGCGAACTCGGCGGCGATTTCGATCTGCGTCAGTTTGAACATGTGGCCGTGTTAAATGAAGCGACCGGCAGTATCGAGATGCATATTCGTTCGAAGCGGAGACAGGTTGTAATGTTTCGCCACCAAGAGTTTTCCGTTACCTTCGCGGAGGGTGAAACGATCTGGACAGAGAGTTGCCATAAGTACACGCATGAGGCGATCGGCGAACTGGCGGTCTCGTCCGGTTTCCGGGTAGAAGCACAGTGGACAGACGAAGAGTGGCCGTTTGCCGAGACCCTGTTACTCGCACATTAACTCACATCACATCTGTCCCGATTTGCATCTGTCCCGTTTTACATCTGTCGAAGATATTCGTGCACGAACTGCACCGACATGGCGCCTTCGCCAACGGCCGCCGCAACCCGCTTCGACGATCCGGCGCGCACGTCGCCCGCCGCGAATACACCTGGTCGGCTGGTTTCGAGCAGAAACGGCGCACGGGCAGCCGTCCAGTAAGGAGACTCCGCGAGAGCCGCGCCGGTGCGGACGAAGCCTTTGGCGTCCCGTTCAATTTCCGCCGGGAGCCAGTCCGTGCGGGGAGTGGCCCCGATGAAACTGAACACGGCAGGGGTCTCAATTCTCCGGCTCTCCCTGGTCTTGCCGTCGACTATTTCCGCCGCCTGGAGATGACCGTTGCCCTCCAAACGCCGGACCGTAGTGTTGCACAGTAATTCAATGTTGGCGGTCTGCCCGATACGCTTGACCAGGTAGCTCGACATATTCTTGTTCAGATCGTCGCCGCGAATCAGGAGCAACACCTTGCGCGCCTGCCCTGAAAGGAATACGGCGGCCTGCCCCGCCGAATTCCCTCCTCCCACCACCAGGACATCGCAGCCGCGACAGAGGCGCCCTTCGGCGGGAGTGGCGGCGTAGTAAACCCCGGTCCCCTCGAAGCGCTCACATCCCTCCGCATCCAGCTTGCGGTACTGCGCTCCGGTGGCAATCAAAAGGCATTTGGTCGTAATCGGTTCGCCGCCATCCAGTTCGACGGTCGTGTAGCCGTTTTCAAATGTCATGCGGGTGGCAGGCGTCGGTATCGATAAGTGGGCGCCAAATTTGTTGGCCTGCAGGGTGGCGCGATCAGTCAGTTCAGCTCCAGTGAGGCCGGTAGGGAAGCCCAGGTAGTTTTCGATCCGCATGCTGCTGCCCGCCTGGCCACCCGGCGCCAGGGATTCGAGCACCGCCGTGCACAGACCCTCCGACGCGCCATAGACGGCCGCGCCCAGTCCGGCTGGTCCAGCGCCCACCACGAGCAGGTCGTATACGGTGCTCGTCAGAGGCTGATGGACGCCGACCCGGTCGGCGAGTTCCTGGTTGGACGGATTTCGCAGCAGTAACATGTGCGAGCAGGCGACTACCGGTGTGTCGGCCTCGGTGACGCCGAATTCCTTCAGCAATTGGTCGACCTGCGGATCGGTTTCCAGATCGACCCATGTGAAGAGCACGCGGTTTCGGGCAAGGAAATCGCGAACCCGAAAGGTGTCGGGAGAGTATCGCGATCCGATCACGCGGAGACCCGTGAAACTCGGTGACTCGCGGACAAGCTGACGTCGCGCGATGAATGCCTGGAGAATGATATCGCTTAGGGTGGGGCACTGATTCAGGACCCGGCGAAGTGCCTCCTGCGAGATCTCATAAAGTTCGCAGTCACCCCGGGCGATTGCGGTAAATATGGCCGGCATACCCGTGAGGTGCGAGATGTCGCCGGTGAACTGGCCCGGGCCATGAGTGGCGAGTACCTTCGGTTCGTCGCCGGAAGAATCGATGATATCGACTGCCCCCGACTTTACGATGAAGAAATTGATCGAACGCTCACCGACCGAGATAATGTGCTCCCCATCCGGGAAGTGCTTGGGTGCGACCTGGATACAATCCGACACTTGCGCGATCTGCGCATCGTCGAGGGTGGGGAAGGCTACGGAATGCAGATTGGGTTCAGCCATGGTGTTTATTTATCGCGATCTCCGGGTGCGGTGACGTCGGCGAGATCTTGATCCCGGAATACAGTTCTGGACAACTGACATGATCCATTTTATATCTGTTTAGATCCGGTACCCCGGGGTACTTGGGCGGGTTGCCGGTCACCCTACCGGCGCAAAACGCTCCAACCCGGATCCAGCGTCGCCTTCGCTCCCGGCCCCACCACATCCGCAGTAAACTTCACCGGACCGCTCGATGTCCGCACCACCTTCACTACCGGTTTCGCTGCGCCACTCCGAATCTCAACCGGCACCGCCACGCTGAAATCGTCCGGCGCATCCGTCTGCGTAATCGTCCCTGTCAGCTTGCGCCCCGTCACTGCATACGTTAGCTTCAGCATCGGCATGCCCGTATCGTAAACCCAGAGATCAAAAAACTCGTTCAGCTTCGGATCGGGCGAACCCTTAGGTAAGTACTCCGCGCAGAGCTGCCGGAATTCATCGGTTGTAACCGTCTGCCATTCGTAACGGCGCCGCAGTTCCGCCAGCATTTTCAGGAAATTCGTATCGCCCAAACGACGCCGCAACATGTGGATGATCCAGGTTCCCTTGCCGTACAACACAGCGTCCGCCGCGCCGGGAACCGCCGAACTCTGTAGTCGCCGACCCTCCACCACCGGCCCGCGTTCTTCCGCTATCAGGCCATCGGCGCCCTTCAGGAGCAACTCCGCGCGATAAACATTGAGAGCCTTCTCCACCGCCTGCGGCCCCATGGTGCTCTCGAGAAACATCACGGCGGAATAGTTGGCCAGAGATTCCATCAGCCACTCATGATGGTAGGAATCGGTGCCAACCACATTGCCCCACCACTGATGGGCGAGTTCATGAGCGCGCAGCACCCGGCCCATGAAGGCTTCGTCGATACCTGTATTCCGTGTACGCGCGGTGATTTCGGCCGGATCCATGTATATCATGGTGGGCAGATAAATCATTCCGGCGAAGCCCTGGCCGAAACGCCCAGGTACAGGGGAGACTTCGATACGCCGGAGCGGCGGCTCGCCAAATCGTGAACGGAAATATTCCATCGCCTCGAGCATCTCCGAGGAAATCGTATCCAGACGGCTCGCGGGAGTTAAGGGTTCCGCCGCCAGCGGCGCTACCTGCGGAATGTGCATGGCGTGTGAAACCGCAGTCGGCGGCGACATCTCCACCGGAGGCAGCGCCGCAGCGCGCTGCAGTGTTGCCTCGAACTCCGGATTTGCCAAAACTTCCAGTGTGAGCCCGTTCTTTCCGGAATCACGACGGGTGTATCGACCCAGATTGAAGCCGAGCAACCTGAGCCGGCCTTCGGGAATTCTATGCGTTGTACGCACGTGATCTTCTGTGTGGTCTTCTTTGATGGCGCCTGCGGAAATCAGGTCCAGATTGTCCGGGTAGTGAAACGTCGCGTCGTATAACGCGAACTGCAAATCGCGCCCCGGATACCACGTGCCGCGTGCGCTCACCGTATAAATCCCGTTGCCGGTTTCCTGCACCACTTTGCCTTCGTGCACGATTTCTATTTCGTGTTCGGAACCCGGCTCCAGGGGCGTGTCGGGGACAATCAGCAGCAGTTCGTTGCCGGAGTTCTCCACTAGTCCGTCGCGCAACGATTGCCGCTCGTGCACTTCCGCTGGCTGTCCATCGATCCTGGCAGAGAGCACGCGCATCTCGGCGGCCAGTTCGAATGGCAGCACGTAGCGGGAATCTTCGGTGGTCCGCACGCGCAACCGCGTGACGCAGTGCATGGCGAGCGACGCATCCATCGAGGCGTCGATGTTGTAACTCAGAATCTGCTCTTCGGGCTTTGGCGGCGCCGCGTCCCGAAGGCTGGCGGCGACGAACCTCGTCCACGTATCCCACTCGGGCGCGCCGTTGCGGATATTGACCTTGCCCGCGGCGATTTGTTCGCTGGCGCGGGCGTCGTGCATTACATCGAAATCGCCGAGGCTGCGTCCACGAATGGCAGCTTCCAGAAATCCGTTTCCGCCGGAGTTTTTGGCGAGCAGATCGAGAACAATGCGGGTATCGAAGCTCGTCAAAAGGTTCGTGACCGTGAGATTCCATTTCTCGGCCAGCAGCAGACCCGAAGACGACACCCTTTCGGCGTCCGGATTGTTGCGGATGCTTTCCGCGAGCGCGCGAATGGCGGGATCGGTAAAGAAGAAAATCGCCTGTGTGAAATGCTCGTCGAGATTGGGAGAGCCAGTGAAGGACGCGAGTGTTCGGCGCTCGGCCCGATCCGGTGGCAGCAGAACCACATCGGCATCGCCGCCCTCCACGTCCGTGCTGAAGACCGCGGTAATCGGCGCGCCATTCACGGGTTTGCCGAAGATAAGGTAGCCCTCGGTGAGTTCGAAAGTGACGTCATCCTCATGGATGCGAAGGTCGCGAACGTGATAGCACTCGGCTGGGTCCAGGTTAGCGGCGAGGATCTGACGGCTAAGGTCGGCGGCGGCGTGGGACTGCGCTAACGCAGGCAGTGTGCACACCGCCGCCAGGCACAAAGTGCGGAAATTGTTCAACGAAGTCACGCTTACGCCAATTATCGCCAATCTGCGGCTTCGTGGCCATTGCCTCTTCGCAACAAGTTGAATCTACCGCTTCGTCATCATCGTGGCGATGCGACCTCGCCGTACCGTAACACGCGGAATCGACCTGGCTTGCAGCGCAGACCGCCACCCCCATTTGTTCCGCGGGTCGATGACGCAAACGTTTGGTACGCCGAACTCGAAATTGTCGGCGATGTGGTCCCGTACACCACTAAGTGGTCTTTAGGGAGGTCTGGTGAATACGCCATAGATCTCTCTCGAGGAGTATAGTGAAGGTAGGGTTCAGCGCGCGGGTTGCGGTATGTGATCACCAACGCGCGCAGTTTCCGGAGAGAGTCATGATCGTCAGGGTCCGTTTCGGGCGTGGCCGGCTGGTAACGGGCCGGAAGGGTAAGAATGGCAAGGCGGCGCGACTGCTTGCCAGCTTTCTCACTCTTGTGTCCCTCTCGTTCGCCATTTTCGGCTTCTGGGGTCTCTGCGAAGACATGGGTTTCGCCGGCGACTTCGTTTTTTCCGACGGTATCCTCTCCCACTGGCAGGTGTGGATGGCAGCTGCGGCCGCCGTCCAGTATGGCTGCTGGCGGTTGACTCGGTATTCGAAACAGAGTGATGATGAGCCGGATGAAAACCCCGCGCCGGACGGCACGGACGACGACGCGGACAAACTTACCGCCCGCATCTGAATACTTGGTGATATCTGCTATTCTGGCGGCAGGGTCGCCCGTCTTTCCTCATGAGCATCGGCACGCGGTACCGTAATTCGGCGTCGCTGTTATTTCCGGCCTTCCCGCCCGGCGTGAAGTGGCTGATTATCGTCAACGTCGCCGTCTACATCCTGTATTTCTTTGGCTCGCTGGTTTCCGATCGCCCAATCCTTCTCTGGCTGAACCTGATGCCGTACGACGTAGTGCGTCGGGGCGAACTGTGGCAGCTGGTGACGTACATGTTCCTGCACAGCACCGCTGGCTTTGGGCACATCCTGTTCAATATGCTTGCGCTTTGGATGTTCGGTGCCGCCATTGAACAAACCTGGGGGACCCGACGTTTTCTTCAGTACTATTTCATCTGCGGCATTGGGGCGGGTATTTGCGTGGTGTTGGCGAACCTGGCGTTTGGTAATCCATACCAGCGCGTGATCGGCGCGTCGGGCGCGATCTATGGTCTCCTGCTGGCCTTCGGCATGCTTTTCCCGGATCAGGAAATTCTGGTGATGTTTCTGTTTCCGATCAAAGCCAAGTACATGGTGATGATTTTCGGTGCTCTGGCGTTTCTCAGTTCATTTCAGGTTGGCGGCACAGTCAGCAACCTCGCCCACCTGGGCGGCATGCTGGTGGGATACATTTATATCCGGACGCAGTTTTCCAGCCGGCGCAGCCGAGTGCGCGGAGTCGCGAGTTCGCCCGGTTTCAGCCCCTCTGGCTGGTGGCGCGAGTACAAACTGCAACGAGCCCGTAAAAAATTTCAGGTTTATATGAAACGGCATGATTCGGATAAGGGTCCCTGGGTAAATTAATGACGGAGTGCGCGGCAGGGCGGTTGGAACACACCACGGTCGCCCCGCGTCAGAGGTATTTATGAAAAAATTTGTAGTCGGCATTGCCGCGTTGCTGGGTCTGCTGGCGGGGCTCTCCGCGCAGGATGGCCCGGTTTCGGTCGGCAGCGACACTGTCGCCAGGCCCCGTAAGACGGTCGACCCGGCGACGGCGTCATCGCCCGATGCCGGCGGCGCCATCACCCCCGCGCCCGCCGCGCAGGCACCCACTCCCGATCTGCCGAAAATCCCCTCGAAACTGGCTCCAAAACCGAAGGATGACGGCGGCCCGCCCGCCGCGACATTTTCCACCGACACAAGCCTTGTTACGGTAGACGTGGCGGTGTTCGATAACAAAAATAATTTCGTTCCGCAGATCGGTCGTCAGTATTTTCGGATTCTGGAAGACAACGTACCTCAGACGATCAAGCAGTTTTCGGTTGGCCAGGCGCCCATGACGATCGCGCTGGTCATCGAGTTCAGCAAACTCTTTCAATGGTACGGGGGACGAGACTGGTTTTACACGCTTCAAACAGCCAATGCGTTCCTCAATACGATGCGCAGGGACGACTACGTCGCGATC
>CAIKAS010000011.1 GCA_903825445.1 uncultured Acidobacteriia bacterium | reverse complement strand
TGCGCCAGAGGTAATCTGCCCCATAGCAGGAGCCGCCTGAAATGCGGCTGCGGGCAGGAATGCCCGCCCTCCAGTTTAGGCGGTGGCGGGGTCGGCTTTTTCGGGGTTTACTCCGAGATCGGCGATGGCCCTGGCTGCCTTCTTCGGATCGAACTTGCCTTCGCGTGCCAGTCTTGAGAGCGCCGCTACTGCGATGGACGCTGCGTTGACTTCAAAGTGACCGCGCAGATGGGCGCGGTTGTCGCTGCGGCCGAAGCCGTCCGTGCCGAGCGCCAGCATGCGGCCGCCGAGCCAGGGGGAGACCTGATCCTGCACTGCCTTCATGTAATCCGACGCGGCGACGATGGGGCCTTCCGTGGCGCCCAGCACTTGCTGGACGTACGGGACCCTGGCAGGTTCGGTGGGGTGCAGCATATTCCAGCGTTCGGCCTTGAGTGCGTCGCGGCGCAGTTCGTTGTAGCTGGTCACACTCCAGACGTCGGCGGCGACGCTGTATTTCTCAGCGAGAATCTGTGCTGCCTTGATGGCTTCGTTCAGGATGGAGCCGCTGCCCAACAACTGCACGGTAGCCTTCGGCTTGGCGACCTCGGACTTGCTGAGGCGATAGATGCCTTTCAGGATTCCCGCCTCGCTGCCTTCTGGCATGGGCAACTGTGCGTAATTTTCGTTGCCGAGCGTCAGGTAATAGAAAATGTCTTCCCGATTTTCAAACATACGACGAATGCCGTCGCGCACGATCACGGCGATTTCGAAGGCGAAGGCCGGATCGTAGGAAACCAGGTTGGGTACGGTGCTGGCGAGCAGGAGCGAATGACCATCCTGATGCTGAAGGCCTTCACCGGAGAGAGTGGTACGGCCCGCGGTACCACCGAGCAGGAAGCCCTTGCCTCGCGAATCGGCGAAGGCCCAAATCTGGTCGCCAACGCGCTGGAAGCCGAACATCGAGTAGTAAATATAGAACGGAATCATGTCGACTCCGTAGTTGGCGTAGGCGGTGCCGGCGGCGGTGAATTCGGCCATGGAACCGGCTTCGGTGATGCCTTCTTCGAGAACCTGGCCGTCTTTCGATTCCTTGTAGTAGAGGAAGATATCGGAATCGTGAGGCTTGTAGAGCTGGCCGCTGGAGGCGTAGATGCCGTAAGTGCGGAACATCGCGTCCATGCCGAAGGTGCGGGCTTCATCGGGGACGATGGGGACGATGCGCTTGCCGAACTCGGGATGCTTCATGAGCTTGGTCATGAGGCGGACACAAGCCATGGTGGTGGAGGGATGGGGTTCTTTGGAGCCGCTATGGAATTCCGCGATGAATTCGTCGTTGGGCGCCGTGGTTTGGGAGGCGGCGGGCTTGCGATTGGGAAGATAGCCACCGAGGGCGCGACGGCGTTCCTGGAGGTACTTGATTTCGGGGCTGTCGTCTGAGGGGCGGTAGAGCCCGGTCTTAGCGGCGATTTCGGCGGGGATGGACATCTGGAAGCGCTTGACGAAATAGTCGACGTCTTCCGGTTTGAGTTTTTTGTTCTGGTGGGTGGGGTTGCGGGCTTCGAAGTTGTCGCCAAGGCCGTAGCCTTTGACTGTCTTTGCCAGGATGACGGTGGGTCCGCCTTTATGGTCGACGGCTGCTTTGTACGCGTTGTAGACCTTGGCGGGGTCGTTACCGCCGCGCCGGAGAGCTTTGAGCTGCTCGTCGGTCATGTCCTCGACGAGAGCTGCGGTTTCGGGGTAGCGACCGAAGAATTCTTTGCGAACGTAGGCGCCGCCCTTCGCTTTGAAGGACTGGTATTCGCCATCGACGCATTCGTTCATGAGCTGCACGAGGCGGCCGGAGGTGTCGCGGGCGAGCAGATCGTCCCATTCGCTGGCCCAGACGCATTTGATGACATTCCAGCCTGCGCCGCGGAACGAACCTTCGAGTTCCTGAATGACCTTGCTGTTGCCGCGCACGGGGCCATCGAGCCGCTGGAGGTTGCAGTTAATGACGAAGATGAGGTTATCGAGCTTTTCGCGAACCGGCATGCCGATGGCACCGGTGGATTCGGGCTCGTCCATCTCGCCATCGCCCAGGAAGGCCCAGACTTTGCGGTCGGTAGCGGGGAGCAGACCGCGGTTTTCCATGTAGCGCATGAAGCGCGCGTTATAGATGGCGTTGATGGGGCCGAGGCCCATGGAGACGGTGGGGAACTGCCAGAAATCTTTCATCAGCCACGGGTGTGGATAGGAGGAAAGGCCAGGGGTATCGCGCAGTTCGTGGCGGAAGTTATTGAGGTGGTCTTCGGTGAGGCGGCCTTCGAGGAAGGCGCGGGAGTAGACGCCGGGTGAGGCGTGGCCCTGGAAGTAGACCATGTCGCCGGGCTGATCGCCAATACTGCCACGGAAGAAATGATTGAAGCCCACTTCGAGCAGCGTGGCGAGCGACGAATAGGTGGCGATGTGACCGCCGATGCCGTCATCGAGCTTGTTCTGGTGCGAGACCATGGCCATGGCATTCCAGCGGATCAGGTTCTTGATCTCGCGTTCGATGGCGCGGTCGCCCGGATAGGCCACTTCCTGCGAGACCGGGATTGTGTTGATGTAATCCGTGGTCGAGCGAATCGGAACGTCCACGCCGTTATCGCGGGCTCTTTCCGTTAGCTTGTCGAGGAGGAAGTTGACCCGGTCTGGTCCTGCTTCGTCGACAATCTGGTCAAGCGCTTCGATCCATTCGGCTGTTTCCCGGGGATCGAGGTCGACCTTAAGTTCGGTGGCTGTTTGGTGCATGGGTAAGCCTCTATTATAGGCGATGGGCCAATTCGGACGGGGCTGTGGCGGACGACTTTTGGCGGCAAACTGCGATCCGGGCGACAGGGCCGGGGACCACTGATTCATGCCAGCGTCAGCCGCAGCTTTTTGGGCAAACCGGCAAAGACGAGATCGTAGGACTGGCGGAGGCGGCTGGAGAGTTCCGCCGGACGCAGGGCATCCGGGGAGGCTAGCTTGACCCAGTGTGCGCGGGCGAGGTACGGAGCGGGTATGATACCTTCCTGTTCGATGAGGAGGGCGAACTCTTCCGGGGTGCATTTGAAGGCCAGGCTCGCAGCTCCCGCGGTGAGTCCGACGACGGCGAACATTTTGCCGCCGACTTTGAAGACAAGGTCATCAGCCCACTGAATCTGCTCTGTGGCGTGGGGGAATTTGAGACAAACAGCCCGGATGCGGTCAACCGTCACTTCCTGAACCTCTCAGAATAAGCTACCGTATATCAAGGATATACAAAGCGGCGATATACGGAATCTGCTTCTTGCTGGCGGCCGCCGGCGGGTTCCGGTAGTGACAATTCTCACGACGGCGCGTCTACCCTAAACAGGAGATGCTTTGGCCGATACCCGTCGAGCCGGGGCGAGATGCCTGGCGGAACGGGAACGATGTCAGAGGATGCCCCATTGCAAGAGGGAGCAAAGATGTACCAGGCCGCGGAAATGGTAGCCGGATTGGCAGCGCCTTTAGATGAATCAGGCCTGATCAGGGCAGCTCAGAGTGGCGATCAGGACGCTTTCGAGCGGCTGGTGCGGGAGTACGACCAAAACGTGCTGCGCATCGCCACGAATATACTGCGCTCGCCGGATGAGGCGCGGGACGTCTACCAGGAAGCATTCCTGAAGGTCTATCGGAACCTGAATTCATTTCGGTTCGATTGCGCGTTCCACACATGGCTCTACCGGATTGTGACCAACATCTGTCTGGACCATCTGCGGCGACGCAAGGTACGTAAGGAAGAATCGACTACGGTGGAGACGGCGGATGGTCCGGTGGATCGCGTTTCGCAGGTACGCGAAGAGAGTGCGCACTCCGATCCCGAGCGGCAAACGTGGAACACCGAGCTTTCTGGCGGTATCGCCAGGGCGCTGGCGGGCCTGACGCCGAGAGAGCGCATGGTTTTCGAGTTGCGGCATTATGAAGGGCTGCGACTGCGGGCGATCGGGGACATGATCGGGACTACGGAAGAGGCGGCAAAAAACTGCCTGTTTCGCGCGACACAAAAGATGAGAATGAGTCTGGAAACATTTGTATGAACTGCACGGAAGTTACTCAGGAAATCCCAAATTATTGCTACGGCGAGATCGCTTCTGAAGTTGAGGAAGCGGTGGAGTCGCATCTGGCCGATTGCGCAGCTTGCAGGGCGGAACTGGCGAAGCATCGGAAGTTTCTGGAGATTCTGGATGAACGGGATGTGCCGGTGGATAGCGGGTTGCTGGTGCGATGCCGTTCGGAACTGAGCGCGGCGATCCGTCAGCAAGCGGTGGCGGAAGCGGGGCGCGGCGCGGGATGGCGTGGCTGGCATCAGGCGATGGAATATCTGCGGGAGCTTTCGCAGGTGCACATTCCGTTTCGGGTTCCGGTAGGCGCGCTGGCGCTGGTGGCGCTGGGCTTTTTCGGGGCGCGGTACACGCCTGAGAAGTTTGGCGGCGTACGCGCGGCGCTGGCGGAGCCGCTGTTTTCGAGCGTACGTTCCGTGGAGCCGGACGCTTCCGGGCAGGTGCAGATTTCGGTGGATGAGGTGCGGCGGCATGTTGTCTCCGGCGCGATCCAGGATCCGCATATCCAGGAACTGCTGGTGAATGGTGTCACGGACGGTTCAAATCCGAATGTGCGGTTGAAATCGATTCAGATTTTGCACGAGGCGCCGGCGAATGGCGCAGATTCCGAGCAGGTGCGGCAGGCTCTGCTGGGCGCGCTGGAACACGATCCGAGTGCGAGTGTCCGCCTCAAAGCGCTGGATGGCCTGAAGCAGTTTGCCACCGATCCAGTGGTGCGCAACGCGTTGGCGAATGTGCTGCAGAAGGACGACGACGCGGGTGTCCGCGGGCAGGCAATCGACCTGCTGGCAGCCCATCACGACGATTCGCTGGTTGGAGTGTTGCAGAATGTGGTGCAGAAGGAAGACAACGCACGTGTGCGTGCCCAGATTACGCAATTGCTGACGCAACTGAAGGCGTCAGACGGAACGTACTGATCTGGTTGGCGTCTGTAAAGGCGGACTCCCGAAAGAGTAGTATTTCGGGCTGTATAAAATTCACGAGGAGATCGAGATGTTTTGGAAGAAGACGGGACTGATGTGCATCATACTGGCGGCGCTGGCCATTGTTGGTTACGCGCAAACCAGCGGGAAGCAACGGCCCCGTTCGGCGAATCTGCAGGTGTCTTCGGGGTATCTGGGCGTGGGAGTGCAGGATCTGCCGGACAACACCGGAGCGGAAGTGGAGACGGTGACGGAAGATGCGCCGGCGGCAAGGGCGGGGATTCGCAAGAAGGATGTGATTGTGGAGTTCGACGGGCAGAAGATTGAGAGCACGGCTCAGTTCACGAATTCCATCATCAGCAAGTCGCCGGGGACGAAGGTGAGCCTTACGGTGTTGCGGAACGGGGCGAAACTCAATATGGCGGTGACGCTGGGGGTACGGCCCACCGATCTGCCGCTGAACGGACCGTCGCAGGGGATCATGATTCCCGCAGTACCGATGGGGCCTCTTTCGGCGGAGACGATTCAGGAAATGATCGCTGCCGACACTCCGAGGGTTGGTTTCGAGTGCGAATCTCTGACGCCCCAACTAGCCGAGTTCTTCGGCGTGCACGAGGGCGTTCTGGTGCGGTCTGTGATGGAGAAAACTCCGGCGGAGCGCGCGGGGCTAAAGGCCGGGGATGTGGTGATCAAGGTGAACGGAATGCCGGTGGCAAGTCCGCGCGAGATTGTGGGTGCAGTGCGGCAGGCAAAGAAGGCTGCGGTGTTCACGGTAGTCCGAAATAAGAAAGAAATGACGCTGAGCCTGGAAGTGGCGTGGAACCGACCGTCTGATTTGGAACGCGACGGATTTAACTAACGGGCGCCATCCTTCAACGGTAGAATTTTTTGTCCGGGATATAACAGCCGACTGCAGGGACTTCGGGTTTGGCTACGGGTTTTCCGGCGAGTATCGCATCCAGCGCGTCGATCCAGTCGTGTTCCGTGACCTTCGTCCGGGGCTTTGTCAGATCCGCATAATAGTTATCGATGCGACCGCGATACGCAATAGATTCGTCGGGGCGAATGAGTACCACCTCCGGGGTAATTGTCGCGCCGGTTGCTTCGACCAGCGCACGATCCCGATCGACTAGTTTGGGGTAGCTTCCGTGGCCATAGTCGTGGGCATGTTTGGCTGCGGCCTCGTTCTTGATTGCGGGGTCCGTATAGACCAGCGCGCAGTCGAGACCACGCGGGGCGTATGTGTCACAGATTCGTCGAATTTCGTGCGAGTAGTAGTTGGATATGGGGCAATCGCTTGCCACGAAAATCACGGCGGAAAGGTGCCCGGGTTCCACTTTGAGGGGCTGGCGGCGAACGCCGTCTACGTCACGAATGCTGAGGGAAGGATGAAGGACAACGCCCAGGGCGAAAAGCGCCAGACGATTCATTGGGTCAGAAAACGAAGGCGAGGCCACCGCGGAAGACGCGCGGCGTGTTGACAACCAGGATCTGTTTGCCATCGGTCAGCGAGAGCGGCAGATAGCCCTGCGCCAGGATATTGCGGATCTCAGCGGTAGCTTCCAGATGTCCGAGCGCACCGGTAAAGAAGGGAATGGGCTGGCGGATGGCGACATTGAGTCCAGGTTCCACGCGGTCGGGTTGCGTGGAGAACGACGCCATTGGCACGGCTGACTTCAGGTCGGCCGACTGGTAGCTCACGGCATAGCGCGTACCAAGGTGCTTCACGGTGCCGGAGGATCTGTAGGTGACGGCCTGGCGCGTGGACGTGGTGATGGCCTCGCGCAGGCTTTCGGCATTTGGAAAGATCGCCATGCCCGCACCTGGGATCATGACGCCGAGCGTGCCGTACGCCACGGTGAACTGGTGATTCGGGGTAATGTTACGCGTCGCCGACAGAGTGTAGCCGGAGGTCGAAATATTCCCAGCGTCGAACAGCGCGCTCGAGGAGAACATAGAAGGCAGAAGATCGCCGCTGAACAGAGCCGGGTCCGGATTCGCAATCATCAGCGTCGCGTTCGAAATGTACTGGTGGTAGCCGGAAGCTCTCAATTCGATGCCGCCCAGTACGTCGGAGTAGCCGATTTCGTAGTCGTCACCCCGCTGAACCTTGATATGACCATTCATCTCGCTGAGACGCGGCATCATGGCAACTGCAGCCAGTTCATTTTGTAGTCCGTCATCGTCCGCAGTGACGCGCGGAGCGCGCGCATCCAGACCCGGGCGGGCGTTGCCCGAGGTGAAAATCAGATCCAGCTGACCGTGTGGCAATGCGTAGGTCAATTTAGCCCAGGGGCTGAAATACTGCAGCCGATCGAGAAAGGTGATCGTGTCAAGTTCGGAACCATACTCGAGCGTGGCCGCCTCGTTGAGCCGGGTCTTATCCCGTACGCTCAGTGAGAGCGTCCGAAGAGTCGGAAGCGAATTCTCACCCGCGGTACCCGCGGAAATCTGGCCTACACGCGTTGCGGCGTTCATCTGACGCATGGTCACGGAGACCGAAGGTGTATCGCCGGCAAGGGTTCGGCTGTAAGTAGTGCGGATGGCCGCGGCGGGCTGACCGGTCGCCGCTGTATAGCCAAGGTCGCCACTCACGCGCACCCGATTGTTGCCGTAGACCGAGGTCGCGAAAGCAAACTGCGTACCGAGATCGGCTTCATCCGCCGAGGCATCAGTCAGGGCGGTGTCCGTCGCGGAGATTTTGAGCAGTGCGCTGGAGTCGTGGAATACGGCGGTTCTGCCGCTGAGCGCGGCGACATCCGCCGGGTCCGTCGATGGGGAGGCGGTGGGGAGCAGGCGCAAGATGGGGCGGAGGGAGGAATCCGCGCGCAGCGTCCATTTCCAGTCGTCGCTCATAATGCCGCCGGGCACCGGGACTGTGGAAACCACCTGAATCGAGCTGAACATCTTCGAAAGGCTGACTTCCAGGAGGCTCCGCATGCCGGGCCGTACCTGCACGTGGTCTCTCGCCGCAGGCACAAAGCTTACACGAGAAACCTGAATTGAATAGAGATCCGGGAGAAGTTCTCCGAAGGAGAAATTGCCTGAGATGTCGGTATAGCTTCTTTGGAGCAGGCGTTCCTGCTGGTTGAAAAGAGATACTATGGCGCCGGGCTGTGGCTTGCCGAAGGAATCCAGAACCAAGCCGCTTAGAGCTCCCGCAAAGCGCACCGGAGGCGCGGCCCGCAGCATGGTGAAAGGCATTACCGTCAGAGAGAGCAGGGCTGTGACCGGTGCGATTCGCCTCAGTACAGACCAGAGGTGAATCCGGCGTTCGTCCTTCCCCGTGTTATGCAAACCAGCTTTCCGCAAACCAGTTCTACCCATACCAGCTCGGCTCCCGCTTGCTCAAACCCGCCGGACTCGCTTCACCCCTCGGGGGGAAAGGAAGCCAAAACTCGGCTCCTGTCAGTTTACAATAAAATTCGACTTCTGTTCGACCGTCTGATTCGCACGCCGGTCCGTGGCCTTCACTTTCAGGGTATAAGTCCCCGGTCCCAGCGCGCTGAGAGGCAACAGCTTCTGTACTGTCACCTGATTGGCTGATGCATACTGGATCGCCGTCAGGTCCTCGGTGACGTCGATCAAATTTTCGGTCGAGCCTACCTTACTCACAATGTATTCGATCGAGCCATCCGGCTTGTTTGTTTTTTCCTCGGGCGCGAAGTTGTAAAACTGCACGTAGACGCCCATTTTTTGGTCGGTAGTGAACTTTTCGCCCATACGCGGACGAACCTTGGTATCACCGATCGCAAACATAGTCCCGCCGATGCTCTTGGTCGGCAGTTTTTCTATAGTGTCAGCCAAAATCAGGCTGCTCGATGCAAGACGGTCATCTGAGAAATGTGGTACGTCGAGGGCCATTTCGAGGTTGTTGACGTTCCCGGACATAATGTCCTTGGCCACGATATTGAGGTGATACCTGCCTGGAGCCAGAGGCACGGATTGCTGATAGACCTGTTTCAGGTCCTTAGTTTTATCCAGCATGTCGAGCGGTGAGATGACTTCGAGGGTCGGCTCGAAAGTCGTGATCGGGCGCCTGGTCAGCGAAGTGACGCGACCAAAAATATTGATGACTGCCTTGTCGACGCCGTCGCGCTGCGTGAACTGCAGGTCGTGGTTGTCAAACTGAATAGTGATATTCGCGACGACGGTGGATTCGGTGACGCGCAGATAGTCGATGTGATACAGCATCGGCAGGATGTTGTACGTGATGCGCGATGTAATGGCCGATTCCAGATCCTTGAACTTCACCGCCGGCGGTTCCTGCATCTTGAAGAACTGCGACATGCGGTTGAACTCGTTCATGCTCTGGTTCATGTACTGATCCGGAACGCCGAGGTGTGTGCCGTCAGTGCGGTTAAAACGATCTGTCTTGGTGGAGAGGCCCTCCTGTTCGTAAAGCGTGAGGCCGGCGTTGGGAACGTTGAGCAGCGCGTCCTTTTCAGAAGGATCCATGGTCATACGGTATTCGCCGGACATGGTCTTGTCCACGAATTCCAGAATGATGTTCTGGCCGACGCCGTCGATATAGCGGTAGCGCCACTGTTCAAACGGATACGTTTCGGTTTCGCCGCCACCTTCGGACATCGGGCGATTGTAGGAGCCGCCTGAAGAGTGGGCTTCGATTTCATCCGGAGCACCGTACTGAATGTAAATTCTGCCGCGATCCGTTCTCCAGCCGGGAATGCCAGACGCGAAGTGCTCGTTGGCGTAGGCGATACGGCGATAATGCTCTTCCTTGAATTCGTTCTCTTCGGTGTCCGGCGTGGGGTCGCGGCGCAGCCAGAACTGTTCCACGAACTGCTCGCGCTCTTCGTCGGTATTCAACTGCTTGAAGGCTTTCCGTTCTTCGTCGGAAATGATGTAGAGGACGTCTTCGTCCATCCACTTCTTGTAAGGAGTCATTAACTCCTTCTTCAGCGCCTCTTCCTTGGCCTTCAACTGCTTCGGAGTGAGTGGTTTAGCGACTGTATCCTTCTTGGCTGCCGCAGGTTTCTGTGCGGCGGTCGGGGTGGGCGTGGTGGTTGGCGCCGGAGACTGGGCGGGCGACGGGGTAACCGCAAGCAGCAGGGCCAGACCTGCGGCCGGGATCAACGGGAATTTTGTACTCATACCTGGCACGTCCTCTATGGAAATTCGACTAACTCTAGTGTAACTCAGACGCGCAGGGGTGAAATCGGGTTTCATCAGACGGGCGGGCAGGGTCCCCGGCTAATTCATTTTTCCCTTTACAATGTCCAGTTCCCGCCGTGATTGCTGCGATTCCGGTGCGATTCGGCACGCGGTCTCCAGATGCTCCCTCGCCTCTTTCAGGAAACCCAGCCGTCCCTCAACCAGTCCGATTTCGTAGTTCGCCATGTAGTCCTCGGGCGC
This sequence comes from uncultured Acidobacteriia bacterium, assembly GCA_903825445.1. Classification (GTDB taxonomy): domain Bacteria; phylum Acidobacteriota; class Terriglobia; order Bryobacterales; family Bryobacteraceae; genus BOG-234. The sequence goes on along the minus strand of CAIKAS010000011.1, from coordinate 85,449 downwards.
GACGGCCAGAACCTGCTGAAACGCCGCGCGCGCCGGGGCGAACTGGCCGGTTTCTGTGTAAGCGCTGCCCAGGTCGCGCCGCGCCATGGTGTTGTGGGGATCACGCACCAGCAGTTGCTTCAACGTCGCGATGGCTTCCGTCATCTTCCGGTGATAGAGCAATAGCTGGGCATCTTCATACATGCGGAACTCGGGCAGACGGTCTTTGGGATCGGCAGTGGAGCCACTCGGCCCGGGTCCATGAGGCCCGGCGGAAAGGTAGCCAAGAGAATTCAGTAATGCGCGCGCACCAGGTGATGCGTCTTGCGAGGGCGCGGGTTTCTTTGGCTGGTAGCGGGCCAGCAGTTTTACCAGTTGATTCCGCAAGTCGACGGCTTTCGGAGACCCCTTGACATACAGATTGACCAGTTCGTGCGGATCGGCCTGAAGATCGTAGAGTTCTGGCCTGGGTGCATCGACGTATTTATAGAAACCTGCCCGCAGGCTGCGCAAGGGTGCCCACCCGAACGCATCGTGCGCATGCAGGCTTTCGCCATACACGGGGAGCGCGCTCCGCGACCCCAGCAGACTATTGCCTTCGAAAGATGACGGAATGGGGAGGTGCAGGAAGTCAAGGACGGTCGGAGCGACGTCGATCAAACCGACAGAGTTTGTGGTCCGGGCCGGATGGTTGTCCGAACCAGCGGGCCAATGGACGATAAGCGGCACATGAAGTGTGCTCTCGTAGATGAAATAGCCGTGGCTGGATTCGCCGTGGTCGCCCAGGCTTTCGCCATGGTCCGCTACGAGGATGATTAGCGCCTTGTCCCACAGCCCGGTCTGCACCAGCGTTTGCTTTAGAAGGCCGATCATGCGGTCGACATAGGCCAGGCGTCCGTCGTAGCCATCGGTATAAGGCTTGTGCAGATCGAAGAAGTGAATGAACGCGAACACTGGTTGTGTGCTGTTGGCCGCGAGCCATTGACGTGCACTGCGGACGACCAGCGCGCCGTCGCGCCGGTCCTTGCCTGCGTTCGCGCTCCCCTGTGGCGCGCCCAGGAACATTGAGCCGGACATCGGCGAAAACGCATCGTAGTGAAAAGGGCTGTCGTAGAATTCAAAACCCTGGTCGAGGCCCATCTCCTTTTCCATGAAAACGGTTCCAATGAAAGCAGCGGTCTTGTAGCCGTGGGAATGCAGCACGGAAGCGAGCGTCACCGCGCCCGGCGGCAGCGCCACCGCATTCTCTTCCACCTGATTTTCAAACGGATACGTAGAGGTCATCATCGACGCGTGCGACGGGAAGGTGAATGGGATCTGGCAATCGGCCTGTGTGAAAAGCGTGCCGTGATCGGCCAGAGAATCGATGTTTGGCGTATGAATCCGGGTGTAGCCGTAGGAACTCAGATGGTCGGCACGAAGAGTATCGATTGAGATCAGAATGACGGGCGTCTGCGGCGACTGGGCGAGCGCGGGTCGTGGAGTGCAGAGGACAAGGCCGGTGACGGCAGCAGCGAAAATCAGTCGGACGACAGCGGTGCGCGGCTTCACTTTATGTAGTCTGTCCTGATTCTACTTCGAGTATCAACACTCAGCCACTCCGCGCTAACATGGTGATCGAAATGACGCCTGTGTTCGCTTACATCGGGCCGGGCGCGGGTTTTGCCTTTCTCGGCTCGTTCCTGAGTCTTGCCGCGTCATTCCTGTTGACAGCGGCTTCACTGGTGCTTTGGCCGTTTCGCACGGCGCGCGCGGCAATCCGGCGAAAACTCAGCCGCCGCAAGGAGAAGGTCCGCCGCATTATTTTTCTCGGCCTCGACGGACTCGATCCGCGGCTGACTGAACGCTATATGGCTGAGGGCAAGCTGCCGAATTTCAGCCGCCTGAAAGCCCAGGGTTCCTTTCATCGTCTGCGGACCACTTTCCCCGCGCTTTCGCCTGTGGCATGGTCAACCTTCGCCACCGGTGTCAGCCCCGCGAAGCACAACATTTTTGATTTTCTGAATCGCAGTCTGAAGACGTATATCCCTGAACTTGCGTCTTCAAAAGTGCGCCCGGCGGGCAGAATTCTACGGATCGGACGCCTGCGCCTGCCGCTCTCTCGTCCGACCGTCGAGATGCGGCGAAAGAGCGAATCGTTCTGGAAGATTCTCGGCGAACACTCGGTCGGCAGCACTATTTTGCGGGTGCCGATCACATTTCCGCCGGAAGATTTCAACGGCCGTTTGCTCTCGGCGATGTGCACGCCCGACCTACGTGGCACGCAGGGTAGTTTCACGCTCTTCAGTACTCGCACGGAACGGCCTGAGACCGAAGGCGGTTGCCGCTGTGCGCTGCGAGCGGTAGGCCAGAGTCTGGAAGGCTCGCTCGAGGGCCCTGATAACGATCTCATGGAAGGCGCGGGAGTTCTGGCGCTGCCATTCCGTCTTGCGGTGCAACCTGATGGCAACTCCGCGGTGCTGGAAATTGCCAGCGAATCGCATCGGCTGCAAAAGGGTGAGTATTCGCCGTGGATTCGACTAGCGTTCGAGGCGTTGCCCGGCGTGCGCATTCGTGGAATGGCCCGTTTTCTTCTAACGGAGACATCCCCGGACGTCTCTTTGTACGCCACGCCGATCCAGATCGATCCCGAATCGCCGGCGCTGCCCATCAGTCATCCAGCTTATTATTCGGCGTATCTTGCGAAACTATTGGGTTCGTTTGCCACCGTTGGCATGGCCGAGGATACGTGGGCGCTTAATGAGGGCGCCATTGATGAGACGGAGTTTCTCACGCAGGCTTACAGCATTATGGACGAGCGTGAGGCGATGTTCGACAACGCGCTGGCGCATACAAATCACGGAGTGGTGGCGTGCGTCTTCGATACCAGCGACCGCGTGCAGCACATGTTTTTCCGCCATCTCGATGGCCATGGCGATCCGCGCTGGGCTGGCGTAATCGAGGATTTGTACGTGCGTATGGATCGTTTGCTTGGCAAAGCGATGGAGAGCCTGGACGACGGTACTCTATTGTTCGCGCTTTCCGATCACGGCTTCTGCGCATTTCGGCGCGCCGTCAATCTGAACTCCTGGCTACATCGGAATGGTTATTTGGCAGTATCTGGCGACGCTGTTGAAAGTGGTAAGTATTTTCAGGGAGTCGACTGGAGTCGTACGCGGGCGTATTGCCTGGGTCTCAGCGGGCTGTATCTGAATTTGAAGGGCAGGGAATCGTGCGGTATCGTTGCGCCAGGCAAAGAAGCGGAATCTCTGAAGAACGAATTAATCGAAAAGCTGTCAGGGCTGCGTGATGACGACTGCGACGATGTGGCCATACGGCAGGCTTACGCGACGAGTGGTCTGTATAAGGGACCATATCTTGGCGCCGCGCCGGACCTGATCATTGGTTACAACGAAGGCTACCGGACATCGTGGGATGCTGCCGTCGGCAAGGTGACGCGCCTTGTGATGGAAGATAATCCGAAAGCCTGGAGCGGCGATCATTGCGTCGATCCAGCGCTCGTGCCAGGTGTACTGTTTTGCAGCCGAAAGATCGATAGCAAAGATCCAGGCATTGAAGACATGGCGCCGACTGCGTTGGATCTGTTTGGCATCAGCGCGCCGGCATGGATGGACGGCAAGTCGGTATTCGATTCGTTATGACAACACCCGGCGGAGTTGGACTCTGTTTCGCAGTCTGCCTTCTCGTCAGCTGCAGCCATCCTGCCAACACTAAATCGGTTATCGTGCTAGGCGTAGACGGGATGGACCCGCACTTCGTCGAAACCCATTGGGACGATCTGCCGAATCTGCGGCGGCTGCGCGATCAGGGCGGCTTATCGCGCCTCGCCACCACCTCGCCGCCGCAGAGCCCTGTTGCCTGGTCGACCTTTATTACCGGGACCGATCCGACCGAGCACGGCGTTTTCGATTTCGTACATCGCGAACCTGGCACGCTGGAGCCAATCTCGTCCATGGCGGAAGTGATCGGACCTGCCCACACACTTTCCATCGGCCCCTGGCTTTTGCCGCTCTCTTCCGCGCGAGTCCGGTCTGTCCGTGCTGGCCGCACGTTCTGGCAAGTGCTTTCGGACGCCGGAATTCCTGTAAACGTTGTGCGCATGCCGACAAACTACCCGCCCGTCGAGCACGCCGGCTTCGCCATCGCGGGCATGGGTACACCGGACCTTGAAGGCACTTTCGGCACGTTCACTTTCTATACGGACGACCCCTCCGAAACAGAGCGGGACGTTTCTGGCGGTCGCATCCTAAAAGTGATGGCCAGTAATCACCGTGTGACGCTGCCCGTGGAAGGTCCGCCCGATACCTTGCGGCGCGATCATCGGCAAACAGAGTTAGCTCTGCTGGCCGATGTTGACGAAGCGGCGATCGCCGCGCGCTTTCAAATCGGAGAGCAGCATTTCATTCTGAAGCAGGGCGAATGGTCGCCATGGATTCACGTGCTCTTCCCGCTGATGGGTGATCTTGCGGGCGCCTCAGGCATGTTCCGTTTGTATGTGCAGCAATTGAGTCCGGGCATCAGGATCTACCGGTCGCCACTCAATATCGATCCTTCAGATCCGGCCTTGCCCGTCGCCGCGCCCGCAAGTTTTGGACGCGAACTGGCCGAGCGTGCGGGGTCGTATTACACGCAGGGCATAGAGGAAGACACCGCCGCACTGCGCCAGGGAGTGTTCGATCTGCCCGAGTATCTGCAACAAAGCCGATTGGTCGGGGAAGAACACACCGCGCTGCTTCGCGATTCGCTCGATCACTTCCACGGCGGCTTCCTCTTCTTCTATTTTTCCGAGATCGATCAGGACTCGCACGTTCTTTGGGGCAAGCACGATGACCAACTGCTGAAGACGTATCAGAAAGTGGATCGGGACATCGGCACCGTGCTGGACCGTGCGCATGACGCCTCGGTGATCGTTATGTCGGATCACGGTTTCGCCGCGTTCGACCGTGCGGTGAACCTCAACACATGGCTTCAACAGGAAGGTTTTCTTGCGCTGGGAGGGGCGGGGGAAGCCACGCTCGCGAGTATAGACTGGAAAAGAACGAAGGCGTATGCGATGGGATTGAATGCCCTTTACATTAACCTGGCAGGCAGGGAACGGAACGGAATCGTGCTCGCCGGCGCGGAGCACGATGCGCTTGTAGCTGAGCTGGCTCGGCGTCTGGAGGCGTTTCGCGATCCGGACACCGGCCGAACGGTAGTGGATGACGTCACTGTTGTCGGCAAGTCGGTCAGTCGTTTCGCGCCGGATCTGATTGTGGGATACGCGCCTGGTTATCGCGCATCATGGGAGACAGGCTTGGGCGCGATTCCGGCGGATCTGATTCACGACAACACCGATGCATGGATCGCCGATCACTGCATTTCGGCAGTGGCCGTTCCTGGCGTATTGCTGGGCTCGAAGCGTCCACGCATTGCCGATCCGCAGATCAAAGACATCACGGTCACGCTATTGAAGGAGTTCGGTCTGTCGCCAGACACAGCGATGACAGGCAGGCCGGTTTACTAGGAAAATGACGAAAACCCTGAAGCTCAATTCCGATCTCATGAAGCGCGTGGAAGAACATGCCTCCGCGGCTGGCTACAGTTCGCCGGAGGAATTTGTAGAGCATCTGATTGAACAGGAACTAGCGCGACCGGAGAACGCTGAATCGCCGGAAGGCGCCAAAGAAGTGGAGCGTCAGCTGCGCGGACTGGGATATCTGGAGTGATGGGCGCCAGTCTTGCGGTAGCCAGCATTGTGTGGGGATTGCTCACATGGTGGGTATTCCGCCGTTTCACGAACCAGGCAGCGCTGCGAAGAACCGGGAAATGTCTTTACGCACGGTTGCTTGAGATACGTCTTTATTCCGATGAGCCCGCGTTGGTTTGGCGGGCACAGAAAGCTTTGATTGCCGATAATGGCAGCTTCCTCGCGATAATCGCCAAGCCGGTGTTGATCGTGACGTTGCTATTTGCTCTGTTGTATTTGCCGCTCGATGCGATTTACGGTCGGGACCCCCTGGCGCCAGGTCAAAGCGTCCTGGTAACAACTCACCTGGGCCGCGATCTGCGTGAAAGCGATGCAAACGCCATGATCGCCGCCCCGCCCGGAATCGTGGTTGAAACATCGCCGGTGCGCAATTTTGCAGACCGTCAAATCAGCTGGAGGATACGCGCCGAGTCGCCTGTGCAGGGAGATCTGCGCGTGGAAATTCCGGGAGACGGTGAAGTGATCGGGGCTATCGGTGCGGGCGCTGTGATGCCTTTTGCGCGTCCGTTGATTTGGATGGAGGTGGAAAGCCCGCGCGCAAGTTATTCCCTCGGTGGGCTCCAGTGGCCCTGGCTTGCATGGTTCGTCTTTGCTTCCACCGTAGTGGCCGGGGCGTTGACCGCGCTCGCGCCCGGACGACGAGGATTCCGCGGGTTGACCCATGCGAATTAAGAACTATGGACAGTTGATGGCAAGTTCGCACGTCTTGTGGGTGTTGTGCGCTGTCGCAATCCATGCTCAGACCTTCGACGCCGCGTCAGTGAAGCCGTCAAGTCCCGAATCGGGCCTGTCATGCAGCGGCGGACCCGGCACAGATCGCCCAGGGCTATGGCGTTGTTCGAGCATGCCACTAGCTCTGGTGATTTCGAGGGCATTTGGCTTCCAGAGCTTCCAGTTTTCGACGCATGATCCCTGTTGTCTGGCAAGGTTTGATTTCGCAGTCAGGGTTCCGGAAGGCGCCACGAAAGATCAGTTCGATCAGATGTTGCAAAATCTGCTGCGGGAGCGTTTCAAGCTGGTATTTCATTACCAGCGAAAGGAAATGGCCATATACGAATTGACGGTCGGTGCCGGCGGCCCGAAGTTGAAGCAATCGTCTTCGAACACTCAGCCACAGCCAGATGATCCCTGGTGGATACCGCCGTCAGGCAACTGGCAGCACCTGGACAAGGGTGGCTTTCCCGTGTTTGACGCCGGTCGGGGCGGTCTGGCAGGGCTCGCCGGTCGTTATCATTGGACCGCTTTCAATGTTTCCACCGGAGACATCGCAAAGACTCTGGCGGAGCAACCGAATGTGAGCCGTCCGGTGGTTGATGCCACGGGGCTCAAAGACAGGTACGATGTCGATCTGAAATGGGTAGTCGATTTAGATTTCTCACTCAGTGAAGACGCCAAAGCCAGGATTCAGGAGCAGGGCGCCACGTTGCCGGATGGCGGATCCGGACCGACGCTCCTCCGTGCAGTGCAAGACCAACTTGGTCTGCGGCTGAATTCCACCAAAGGACTCGGAGAAATTGTGGTGGTAGACCACGCAGAAAAGCTCCCAACCGCGAACTGATTGTCACTCTGGAAATACAGATGTCGCCAAAACATTTTTTGTGCGTTTTGTTATTGACAACTCGTGCGGACGGGCGTAATTTGGAGGTATCACTGAAGAAGGAGGTGGTCCAGAGAAAATGAGTTCCTGTAGTAGACCGCGTGAGGTGGCCGAATGCTGAATCGACCGTTGTCAAACCTGCAGGTTCCGTTGTCAGTGACGGGACCATCTTCCTGTGGACCGGTTGCTTCGTCGCGGACGCTGTAACTGCCTCCAGTTGAAAAGGCTATCGAGCCCCCGCCCGCCAGTGATGGCGCGCGGGGGCTTGTGATTTTGGTGCGCCGTTCGCGGGTTCCCGGCCCTGTGTTAAGATGAAGTTTCCCGAGAAGTTCCCGGATCTTTAAGTTCCCTGAATCGAGACTTCCGAAGCCAAAACGGGTCAAGCCTAAAAGAGGTCATGCAATGAAAGCTGGAATTCACCCTGCCTACAATGAGGTGAACGTGGTCTGCGCCTGCGGACATACGTTCCGTACACGAACCACCAATAAGACCGACATCCGCGTCGAAATCTGCTCCAGCTGTCACCCGTTCTTTACGGGCAAGCAGAAGCTAATCGATACTGCGGGTCGCGTGGATAAGTTCGAGAGAAAGTATCAGAAACAGCGCGCCGAAAAGGCCGCTGGTCTGGCCGCGAAATAGTACTGCGTTGAAAACAAAAACAGGGCGGCTCCCTTTACGGGTTAGCCGCCCTGTTTGTTTGTTCGTGCCGCTCTACTGAGGACTAGTAGCGCCCGTAGCAGCGCTAACAGCGGCCTTCCGGCTCTGCTTCAGAGCCTGCTGCTCTTTCTGCCTTTCCGTGCGCCACGCTTCGTAAGCGGGCTTCTGAGCGTCCGTTAAGACCGCCCTGATGGCGTCCACCTGCTCCTGCTGAATCCGATCGCGGGTCGGGCGTTCTTCGCGGCGTAATTCGTCAAACTTCTTCTTTGTATTGTCCAGGATCTTCGCGACGGCTGCTGCCTGCTCATCGGAGACGCCAACCCTCTGACGCATTTCGCCCGTGTACCGTTTGCGCAGTTCCTCCATGGTTCGCGGCGCAGAATTGGTCGGGACGGATGCCTTAACTGTATACAAACGATTGGACGCGACACCGACCAGTATTCCGCTGGCGAAGACCAGAACCAGATAAACAATGGCGCTCAGGCGAGTACGTGGCATGTTGGCCCTAATTGATTTTAAGTTTACTGCTCATTAGAATACCGTGCTAGCTGCTACTGTTCCAGTTCGGAAATTCGTTCTACCTGCAACGGTTCCAGTTCTGAAACGTGAGCGGCGGCCAAAGCCTGAATGTAGGATCCGTCCAAAGGCGGAGCAGGCTGGCTGGATGAGGCGGTCAACAGAGCCATCAACACAGATGCTCCCAGCGCCGCTGTTACCAGCGCCTTCGCCAGGTGATTGAAAATATTACCCGATGCCTCGCGCGCTTCGATTTTCGCCCACATCGCGGGCATGAAATTCACTGACGGCTCGGGATCAGGGCAGGCTTCCCGGTAGGCGAGGAACAGACTATCCAGTCCTTCAGCCTCGGTCTCGTTTCCACTCCAGTTTCGGTCTTCCATTTCTTCAAACTCCATCGGAATCGCGGGTCGATCCCGGTACCGTCTTACTTTCTTTTACAATACGTCATCTGAAGAGGCGATCTTTCCCCGCCTCATGGTTACGCCCTTCATATTTTTTAATACACGCTGTCTGGCGCGAAACAGCCGGACTTTCAACGAATTCTCGTTTACATGGTAGATGTTTTCCAGTTCTTTTAGTGAAAGGCCCTCTACCTCTTTTAAAGTCAATAGGATACGGTCCTCTTCCGAAACGGATGCCAGCAGCCCCTGCACGGTGTCCCGCACTCGACGGCGTTCACCTTCCTCGATTTGCGCCCGAGAACCTGCGGCAGCATCCGCCATCATTACCTGCTGTTCGGAGAGATCAGACATGCGCGACTCCGGCTTGCGCTTGCTCTTACGAAGGTAGTCATAGGAAGCGTTAACAGTCAGGCGGTATAGCCAGGGTTCAAAGACTTCGGGCGTGCGCAGTTGGTCAAGCGAAAAATAGAGCCGCAGAAACACTTCCTGCGCGACGTCTTCCACGTCTTCGGGGCGGCCGATGAGCCGGGAAATGGTGCCCAGAATCCTGCGCCGATAGGCGGTCACCACCTGGTTGAACGCGCTGGCGTCCCCACGCTGTGCCTGCTGCAATAGTTCAAATTCAATGAGCATGCGTGCCAGACCGCTGACGGCGGCGGGGACCATCCAAAGTACGCGGCTTCAACGCGGGAGTTGTCATCCGTTATATAAGATTACAGAGGTTTAGGTACTGGTGCCACAGGAATTCGCGCGGACCATAACCATCATCGCAGCAGGTGATCGTACCAACTCGTGATGCCGCCATGGGTTGCTACGACAAGCAGCGCTGCAGCTCCCAAAAACATGGCAAAAGGGAAGTAGTAGGTGGCAGGATCCTTCCGCATAATCTTTAGATAAGCCAGTCCCACGATGGAGCCAATCACTGAGCCGATGAGCAGCGTTGTCACAACTCCGGTGAGTCCCAGGAACGTCCCCATCATGGCGATCATCTTGACGTCTCCGAAGCCAAGCCCTTCTTTCTTTCTGAGCTTCTCAAAGCACCAGCCGAGCAGCCACAGAGCGCCTGCCGGAATGAATCCTCCCACCAGGGCTTCACCGAATGAAATCGCGCGATATCCGACGTGCAGGCCGTTGAGTTCGACAAACAGTCCGAAAACGGTCGGGGGAAGCGGAACGAAGAAGGAAAATGCCAGACCGGCAATCAGTCCTCCGATCGTGAATTCATCGGGCAGCAGATAGGTATCCAGGTCGCTGAAAATAAGTCCAATCATGATTGCAGCGAACAGACAGTTTTTGGCGGCCGATAGATTCACTCCCTCCGTGGCTACGAGCCATGCGAAGAAGATTCCTGTGATCAACTCCACGGTAGGGTACATCCAGGAAATTCGCTCGCCGCAGCCACGGCACCGTCCGCGCAGAATCAGGTAACTCAGGACCGGAATGTTGTCGTACCAGGCGATGAGCTGGTTGCAATTGGTGCATGCAGATCGCGGACGCACGACTGAAAGATCGCGCGGCCAGCGGTAGATGCACACATTGAGAAAGCTGCCGATTAGCAGGCCGAACAGCCCAGCTATTAGTGCGAATACGGTTGCGTCACTCACTCAGTGCCTTCCGGTAACAGTCCAGCGTTGCGAGCACCATATGATTCACTGTGAAGCGATTCAGCACAGCTTCTCTTGCGGCGTGGCCCATCGCGGGAGTCGCGCGTAAGATCGCCTGCGCTACGGCATTGGCTTCGTTTTGCACCAGTAGCCCCGTCACTCCGTCGTCAATCAGTTCCGGGACTCCTCCAATGCGCGATGCCACCACGGCCACGCCGTGGGCCATTGCCAGCAGTATCCCCGATCCCAGTCCTTCAGATTGTGTCAGATACAGCAAAGTTTGTGCGTGAGGCAGGTCGCGATCCAGATTTTCTGAACAGACGAGAGGCACTCCGGCCAGGGACGCGGCTTCCTTCGCAAGCGTCATGCCTTTTGCTGGATCGAGAGTAAATGGCGCAAGAATGTCATCACCACAGGCCGGCACAGCGGGAACGTCAACGCCGTCATAGACGATATCGATGCGTTGAAAGTCGACGCCCGCTTCGATCAGGCGTTCGGCAACAAAGTGCGAGACTGCCAGAAACCTCCGTGCGCGTCCATACTTCCAACGCGACCCGAGCGAATCACCCACCGGAAATGCGACCCTCCGGGCCACCACCAGAGGGACCCGCGCAAACACGGCGCCCCACGTGTGGCTGCGGGAATCGTGCGCATGAACAATATCGAAACTACGGGACAGCAGTGCCAGACGTAGTGGCCTTAGCGCCTGACAGGGCAACCCGCGCTTGTTTGCCATAGCAAGCAACGGAGCACCTTCTCTTCCCAGAAGAAACGATTCGTGTCCAGCTTCAACCAGAGTCTGGTGCAACCGAAGCACCTGCCACTGTCCGCCCCGCATTTCGCGCCCGCTATCGAGGTGCAGGATCTTCATTGCGGCAATTCCCGTGCTTTGGCGTACTTCATGAAGGTGTAGAAGCTTGCCATTCCGGCGATGACGAATCCGTGCATGCCGTCAAGGAAACCGCGCTGCAGTATAAATGAGCGGAAGAAAGTCCACGGCGGGTCGAATACGAGCCGTCGGAACGGCGCGGGTTTACCGGAGGCCGCGAGCGCCTGGGCGGCCAGCGTTGTATACCGGTCTAAAGTGCGCAGATGCTGAGCCAGAGAATCGCAGGTGTAGTGCAATAAGTCGCCGCGCAGTTCACCAGTCATGCCGTTTACGACGACGCTTTCGTGCACGTAATCGCCTCGCCAGCTCGCATGTTGCCGATTGTAGAGGCGGACCTTTCGGTCCGGGTACCAGCCGCTGTGGAGTATCCATTTCCCCAGGTAGCGAGCCTTGCGCGGCATTGTGTAGCCGTCACAAGAACCAGGGGCCGCCTTCAACTTCCGGATTTCTTCGGCCAGCTCGGGTGTCAACTCCTCGTCGGCGTCAATCGAAAGAATCCAGTCGTTCGCTGCCACCGATGCCGCCAAGTTCTTTTGCGCCGCGTACCCGCGCCACGGCTCCTCAATGACTCGCGCCCCCAGGCTTCCAGCGATTTCCCGCGTCCGATCGGCCGAGCCACTGTCGACGACCACAACCTCGTCCACGGAAGCCTTGAGACTCTTGATGGCGCGCGCCAGATTGCGTTCTTCGTTAAGAGTGACGATTGTGGCGCTGACTTTCATGGGCCGCCACTCAATCAATGATCGGCGCAATGGAGAAGCAAAGCAGGAATACCACCAGTGCCGCGATTCCAAGCCGAACGCGCCCATGGCCAATTTCTGAGTGATCGTACACCGGCGGATGTTTGCGGGCGAAGAAAAACAGCAAAACGGCCCACACCCACCAGCCGTTCCAAAGCATTCCCATAGGCAACAGTGCAGCCAGAAAAGCCCAGGTGATCCATTTGTGGGCGCGCCCGAACAGAGCATAGATTATGTGTCCTCCGTCCAGCTGACCAGCCGGCAGAAGGTTGATCGCCGTCGCAAACATCCCCACCCATGCGGCGCGGGCCATCGGGTGAAGATAGATGTCGGCAGTCGGAACTCCGGGGAAAACGAGTTTTTGCGCTATCCATTGCAGAACCGGTACACCGAGTTGCAAGGTACCCTGATTATTAATCCCCGGCACGACACGCGAAAGCGTCAGCCCGATGAACAGAGCTGGCGCCAAAAATACAAAGCCTGCCAGCGGCCCTGCCACGCCGATATCGAACAGGGCGCGCTTTCCGGGAATGTGCGAGCGTATGCGGATGAATGCCCCGAACGTACCCGTTACGGGTACGGGCGAAGGTAGAAAAAATGGCAGTGTAGCGTCCACGTCATACCAGAGACAAGCCAGGTAGTGGCCCATTTCATGCGCCGTCAGAATCGTCAGCAGAGTGAGAGAAAACGGTAGGCCGCTCAGGAACAGCGCAGGGCTGCGGAGTCCGGTAGTGAAGACTTCGGCGAGTCGCTCAAGGTCGAAAAACGGCAGGCCATGGCGAAAGTTGAACATCATGTGCGCGCCTACCAGGGTTGTGGTGAAAAGCGTCACCAAAAACAGCAGCAGGTGCAGCCATACTCGTTTGGAAGCAGGTTCGTCGAATTCCGCCGGAGGTTGAAATCGAAAGGACGTCGTCCGAGCGAGATCAGGGGAAAACAATGCCTCGCCAGGGGCGAATCCAGTCAAGCGAAATTCTTGTGTCCCATTCTCTGGCTGCCGGGCGTCGCCGGGTTCGACTGGTGCGGTTTCAATCGGATCTTTTGGAAACACGATATTGAGAACGCGACCCCGCAGTTTCGCGCATTCGCGCGGCGAGCGGAACTATTGCAGCGTCTGAAGTTCCTTGCCTGGCTTGAAACGCACCGCTTTGCCGGGGGGAATGGAAACCTCCGCGCCAGTACGCGGATTGCGTCCGATACCGGTCTTGCGCGGCTTCACGGTGAATACGCCAAACCCCCGGAGTTCAATGCGGTCGCCCTGTTCGAGCGCGCGCTTCATTTTTCCAAAGACAGTCTCCACGGCCATTTCGGCCTTGGTCTTCGTGATTCCCGTCTTGTTGACGACTTCGTTAATGATGTCTAACTTGATCAAAGCGTCCCCCAGTCCCACGGCAAAGCGCAAAACCCAGACAAACTGATGATAGTATTGGGGTTACTGAAAAGTCAAGGGCGCCGCCGGTTCCTGGACCGGCGGCGCCCCTCTTTTTGCAAATAAATGTCCAAAAGAACTAGTAAATGAACGTCCTAGAAGGAGAACAGTGGCACTCCGGGAGCCTGGACCGGCTCTGGTTCCGCCTCCGCCACTCCACCCGCTCCCGCCGTGACTACTTCTGGCACTTCCGCCCGTACTGGCGCCATTTGGCGATAGTACAGCCCGGAATCGCCCAAGTAGATTTCCAGATCGGACGGCTTCGGCAGATTTCCCTGAATCAGCGCCTCTGAGAGCGGGTCTTCGATGAATTTCTGAAGTGCCCTTCGCAGCGGACGTGCGCCATAATTGCGGTCGCCACAAGTCTTCTCAAGGATGTACTTGGCAGCATCCGCATTCAGCCGGATCGTGATCTGCTTCGGTTCCAGATTCTTGTTGATCGTGCCGACCAGCAAGTCAATGATTTTCAACAGATCTGCGTCGGTAAGCGACATGAAGAGAATAATGTCGTCCAGGCGGTTCAGGAATTCGGGATTGAAAGACCGCTTCACCTCCGCGCGAACCTGGTCTTCCACCTTGGAAGCGGCGCCCTCCACCTGAGGAGCGGAGAAGCCGAGGTTACCCTTCTTCTCGAGCAGCCGCGCCCCGATGTTGGAGGTCATGATAATGATCGTGTTCTTGAAGTCGATCTGGTTGCCTAAACCGTCAGTCAGCTGGCCATCTTCGAACACCTGCAACAGGATATTGAAAATATCCGGGTGCGCCTTTTCGATTTCGTCCAGCAGGATGATCGAATAAGGAGCACGCTTCACGCGTTCGGTCAGCTGGCCGCCTTCTTCGTAACCCACGTAGCCGGGAGGCGAACCGATCAGCTTCGAAACCGCGTGCTTCTCCATGTACTCGGACATGTCAAAGCGAATCAGATTCTTTTCGCTGCCGTGCAGGAATGCCGCCAGCGCCCGGGCCACTTCCGTCTTGCCGACACCGGTTGGTCCCAGGAACAGGAAAGATCCTGCGGGGCGGTTGGATGCCTTCAGGCCCGCGCGTGACCGTCGAATCGCCCTGGCCAGTACGGAAATGGCCCGTTCCTGGCTGACAATTCGCTTGTGCAGTTCGTCTTCGATGCGGAGAAGTTTCGAGATCTCTTCTTCCTTGATCGCCGTCATGGGAACGCCCGTCCAGCGCGCCACCACTTCTTCAATGTCGTCCTTGGTGACTACACCGGTCGATGTATCGTCGAGGTTATATTTCTCGCGCAACTGGCGCATGTTCTCGCGCTCTTTGCGTTCCTCGTCGGAATAGAAACGAGCCTTTTCGAACTCGTGGTTCGCGATGGCATTTTCCATCCGGTTCACGATGAACTTGATGCGTTTTTGAATATCGGCCAAGTCCGACGGCAGAGTCGTCTGCCGCAGCTTGACGCGCGCGCCGGCTTCGTCGATCAGGTCGATTGCCTTGTCCGGCAGGAAGCGGTCGGGAATGTAACGATTCGACGCCGACACCGACGATTCAATTGCTTCGTCGGTGTAGCTGACCGCATGGAATTTTTCATAGCGGTCCTTGATTCCATACATGATTCTGACGGCGTCGGCTTCCGTGGGAGGAGGCACTTTCACCGCCTGGAAACGGCGCTCAAGTGACCGATCCTTCTCGATGGACTTGCGGAATTCAGCAGGCGTCGTTGCGCCAATGCACTGGATCTCGCCGCGCGAAAGCGCTGGCTTCAGAATGTTGGCCGCGTCGAGCGAGCCCTCCGCCGAACCTGCGCCGACCAGTGTGTGCAACTCGTCGATAAATATGATTGCGTTCTGATTCTCCATCAGTTCTTTCATGATGGTCTTCAGTCGCTCTTCGAACTGTCCGCGATACTTCGTGCCTGCGACGATCAACGAAAGATCGAGCGCAAGGATCCTCTTGTCGGCCAGGAACGACGGCACGTCGCCATCGGCAATCTTCTGTGCGAGGCCTTCGACAATTGCCGTCTTGCCCACACCAGGCTCTCCGATGAGAACAGGGTTATTCTTCGTCCGGCGGCAGAGAATCTGCACCACGCGTTCGACTTCGCTGTCGCGTCCGATCAATGGATCCAGCGAAGTGTCCATGGCGGCCTGGGTGAGGTCTCGTGAAAACTCCGCCAGAAGCGAACTTTCCTTGGGCCGGTTGGCCGAAATCTTCTCCGATTGCGTGCGCTGTAACTCTTCGCGAATGGAAGACAGACGCAGGCCACGCTCGTGCAGAATTTCCGCCGCGAAGCACTTTTCTTCACGCAGCAGTCCCAACAGCAAATGTTCGGTACCGATGTGCTTGTGGTTAAGGCGCTCGGCTTCTTCCGCGCCATAGGCCAGCACCCTTTTGCATTCGTGGCTCAGCGGCAGATCAACCGACGTGGAAACCTTTTCCCTTGCCGTAGTGTGCCCTTCAATCTGTTTGCGGATCGAATCCACCGCGGCATGCGAACGCAGAAAACGGTTTGCCAGTTGCTTGTCTTCGCGCAGCAGGCCGAGCAGCAGATGTTCCGTCTCGATATAGGGGCTGCCGAACTGGCTTGCCTCGTATCTGGCGAAGAATATGACTCGTCGGGCCTTTTCCGTGTATCGCTCAAACATATATTTAGAACGCTCCTGGTACTGCGGATCCTCTAACCAACGATTGCAGCACAGCTACCCCACTACTATTAAAGATACTCCCCGGAGCTGGTCGGTTGCAAAAGGATTTCGGTCAAATCGGGTAAAGCACACCGCTTTCCAGTTTCAGTACTCTGCCGCAGGATTCCGCGAACCGACGATTGTGGGTCACCAAAATCGACGTCAGACTCCGAGTTCGGCGCAGTTCCGTCAACAGAGCAAAGACCTTCTCCCCCGTTCTCTCATCCAGATTGCCGGTCGGCTCATCGGCGAGCAGCAGTGAAGGATTCCCCACCAGCGCCCGCGCGATCGCTACACGTTGTTGTTCGCCACCGGAAAGTTCGCCCGCCCGGTGCCCGGCCCGGTCCGCCAGACCCACTTCTTCCAGCCTTTCCATCGCTTGCGCCAGCGCCCTTGCATGCCCCTCGCCGCGCACCAGGAGCGGCATCATCACATTCTCGGCGCATGTAAACTCTGGCAACAAATGGTGTTGCTGCCAGACATAGCCAATTTCCCGATTGCGGAACCCGGCGACCTCCGCCTCCGACAGCGATCCAACATCGCTCCCCCGGAAACGAACCGAGCCGCTCGTCGGCCGATCGAGTCCCGCGATCAGGTAAAGGAGCGTGCTCTTGCCCGCTCCGCTCTCTCCCATCACGGCAAGTTGTTCGCCCTCTGCGACAGTGAGCTCTAACTCCCGGAAAACCACGAGCTCGCTCGCACCGGAAACGTAGACCCTCGTCAGTTTTTCGAGTTGGATCAGAGGCGTTGTCGATGTTGGCGAGACCAAACGTCAGTTTATCGTTCTCTAGGTGACATATCGGCACGCCGGTCGTTCTTTAAGAGGGAAATGGCATAGATTGGGACTGCGCTATCCTCTATCTCTATGGTCAACTGGCTGGTCATCGGCATTGGCGACATTACAAGGAAGCGCGTTATCCCGGCGATTCAGTCTGAACCGCGCAGCTTATTTCACAGCGTTCTCACGCGGACTCCAGAGAAAGCCGCTGCATATCCGGGTGTCCGGGTTTACACCACGATCGAAGCCGCAATGGAAGATGCCGACATCGATGCAGTTTACGTGGCCTCACCTGTTGCACTCCACGCCGCTCACACAATCGCTGCACTTCGGGTTGGCAAACATGTACTTTGTGAAAAGCCCACGGCGATCAACTACGCTGAAGCCCAATCCATGGTTGCGGCTGCGGACGAGACCAAGCGACTCTTTGGCGTAGCTTTCTATCGCCGGTTATTTCCGAAACTGGTGAGGGCAAAGCAACTGATTGCAGAAGGTGCGATCGGCCAGCCGGTCCTGGCGGAGGCCAATAATCACGGGTGGCTCGAAAGCGAAGAACGAGGCTGGCTGCGCGATCCCGCGCTCGCTGGCGGTGGTCCCCTTTTCGATACCGGGTCTCACCGCATCGACGCTTTCAACTTCCTGTTCGGCCAGCCCGTTCGCGCCACAGGCTTTCGATCCAACGCCGTTCACCAGCTCGGTGTGGAAGATTCAGCTACTGCGCTGGTCGACTACGCGTGCGGCGTACGAGGCATCATTGATGTTCGCTGGAACTCCCGTATCGTCCGCGATCAATTCCGAATTGTGGGTACGGAAGGCGAACTGGATCTCACCCCATTGAGTGGTCCCCGCCTGGTGATTACGACACATTCCGCAAGCAGGGAAGAGCAACTGCCTACGCATCCCAATGTCCACTATCCGATCGTGGAGGACTTCGTCAGCGCTGTTCTCGACGGCGCGCCGTTGGCTTCGCCCGGCAGCGGAGCGATTCGGGTGGACTGGGTGACTGCTTCGGTCATGTCCGGGATCCGGGCTTAGTCGGTGATAAATATCTCAGTATCGTCGCGGGGCAAGAACTCATTCGGGCATAATGGTCGGGGATAGTACTTTGGACGAAACCACACTCACCATGAAACGACCGGTTACCGCCGGTCCAAACGGAACGCCCCCGGAGAGTCTGTCAGCCCGGGCCTACCAGACCATTCTGAACCGGATTCTCAGGGGAACGATTCCGATTGGTGGCGAATTGTCCCGGCGGAAGCTCGCTTCCGAACTGGGGATGAGCGTGCTTCCGGTTGCAGAAGCGCTGCAGCGCTTGCAGAATGAGGGCATCGCTGAGAGCCGGCCGCGTATCGGAACCAGAGTTTGCCAGCCAACTCGCGAGGATGTGCGCGACAGGTATGAAATTCGCGAGGCGCTTGAATGTCAGACGGCACGCCTGTTCTGCCGCGCGGCCAGCTCCGCGGACCGTGCGGAGGTGCTGGGAATGGCGGAACGTCTGGACTCACTGTATCGGGAGTGTTTTGAAGATCCCACGAAAGATGCTGATTTCCTGTATAGTGTCCAGGAAACGCACGCCCGGTTTCATCTGCGGATCGCGGAAGTTAGCGGATGCCGTGCGCTTCGTTCCATGATCGAGACGAATCAAGTGTTGACGTTCAACTGGCTGTACTACGTAGCTGCCAGTCGTCCCGCTCTGCCCGCGCGCTTTCATTCCGAACTGGCGGAAGCTTTGTGTGGCGGCGACGAAGAAGTGGCGGACCGCTCCATGCGTGCGCACGTTCGCTATGGATTCGAAAACATGATTAGCTTTATCCCTGCGGCATCGCCTTCACTTGCCGTTTGACGGGCTGTCATGCCGGAGGTCTCCGACTCCAATGCTTTCAGTTTCAACAACTTCTGCAGCGCCTGTGCATGCCGGACGATATGTGTGTAATAACGTACACACGGTGGCGCGTAGCGTTGCGGAAGGCGTGGCGCTACCTGCTTGAATCGGAGTATAATTTCAGAAATACGGAGGATTTAGCACCATGAAGTTCAATCGATTTTTACAATCATGCTTGATTACGGGAGCGATGGTTTGTGCCTTTCAGGGCTTTGCCCAAGCGGATGTTCTCGGACAATGGAACAACCCCAATCTGGGGCCAGCGTGCGCAGGAACACCCCCAAGTTCTTCGACCACTGCTAGTTACTCAGATCCCTTAACCACCGCATCAAACTGGACGCTGACTCGCGCGGATGAAGGTTGTTCTGACGCTGCGGATTTGGGCGGCTTGGAGGCCTTCTCCGGAAGCGCGGTTTTTACGTTTGGAGTGACGTCCGACGCCCCAGGCGGAGGCACTTTAACCAACGTCAGTTTCAACGAGTCGAATAACGACTGTGAAAATGGCGGAAAGTCTGGAATATTCTGCTCGACCGGCGCGAGCTGGGAGATCGACCAGT
Source organism: uncultured Acidobacteriia bacterium (assembly GCA_903825445.1). GTDB lineage: Bacteria > Acidobacteriota > Terriglobia > Bryobacterales > Bryobacteraceae > BOG-234. Next base: position 66,023 of record CAIKAS010000011.1, on the reverse strand, counting down.
CCATCGACGGCGGTCCGGCTCAACAGGTCGGCACCTTCCTTTCCGGAGCGCCATACACGAATTACCTCCTTTCATTCGCTCTTTCGGACACGCTGAATGCTGGCGACAGCGTAGTTTTTTCGATTTACAATACGTCCGGACCGGTGGTCGGCACGGCCCAGTATGGGATCTATGGCGCCGAGGTGGACGGTGTCGAAGCATCTACTCCGGAGCCCACGAGCCTTCTGCTGTTCGGCACGGGACTGGGCTTCGCGGCATTCGTTCGCAAGCGTATTTTTTAATTTCGAACCCGAGGATCGATCCACCACTGGCCGGTGTGCAGGGAAGCCTTCTCTGTACACCGGCTTTCGCGTTCAGGCACCCGCTTGTGCCTGCCCGGCAGATCATTTACTGGCTATTCAGTTGCACTTGCTAAAGATCGTAAGACCTAACAAGGAGGCTGTTTATGCCCGTATCTGTGATGCTTTTGATTGTCCTGACCGTTGTGATGGCGGTACTCGGCGTCTATCGCTGGATAGTCGCGCACCGGGAGGATGACTATATTCACATTGACGACGATCCCACCGGCGCATTGATCAGGAATCAGCGGGAAACCGCACGCGCGCTGCGCAAGGTGGATCGCGTTGGGATTATTTTGACTGTGATCACTGCAGTGTACGGAGTTGTGCTGGCTGTGATGTACCTGTACGCGGGTCTCAACTACCGTCCAACGGCGTGAAGGAAGTGAACCGCGCGAGTTGGCGCAGAGGTTTGCGCCGTATTCTGCGCAACTCCGGCCACTAAGGTGCAAGTGTTTGGTGCCCGGGGTGGGAATTGAACCCACACTCCCGTTGCCGGAAAACGGATTTTAAGTCCGTTGCGTCTGCCGATTTCGCCACCCGGGCACATTAGAAGAGTGGAGTTGCTGAGTCAGAATCATCAACTCCACTCGCCCAAATGCTAATTCTACCGCTTCGGGTTATGGGTGGGTGGAGTGTTGTGAGTTCGGTACTTCTTTTTCAAGGGTTGCTATGAAAAACGCCCCGTTGAATGACGGAGCGTTTTAAACAAAAGGGCCGCCAGAACAGATTCGGCGGCCCGGTTGAACTTCGCTCTGGCTGACTGCCCCTGACTTAGCAGGCGCTCTTGCTACCTCGCAGCCGGAACACGGCCAAGCCGATCCCTGCTGTGCCAAACATCAGCCAAGTGGCGGGCTCCGGAGTAGAAGCGCCCGCCTGGACGTCTAACTGAATGAATCCGGCAGTGCCCAGACCCTGAAGGTTAACAAAAACCTGGTTAGCCGTGAAAGTAACGTCCGAAGAAGAGAATCCTGCATAGCTCGTCGTTCCGTCAACCGTAACGGAAGTGATCAACGAATTAGTCTCGTCCGTGACTACAAATCCGTTAAAAGTTGCGGAAGTCCAGGAACTGCCATAATCTGAGTTATACGTAATCGTGCCGTCAGTCACTACTACGTTGTAAATATCGACGTAGTTGAAGTCCCCTGTGGGAACCACTTGCGTACCCATATCAGAGTTCAAAGTCCCCTGATTGGGGAAAAGGTGCGATACGTCCACTGTGTCCCCCGTCAGTCCGCTCGCCTGCAGCGGCGTGAGACACAATGGCAGTGCCACTATGGCGCTCAGTAGATATCGTTTCATGATGTTTAAATCCTCCTAAAGAATCATCCGACTGACCATCCTTGCAAATTAGGTCAACAAACGAAACATGGTCTATGATCGCACATTTAATATGGTTGAAAAATCACATTTTTCGGTACTGCAGTACTTGATTTACTCTTGACACCCGCCCTCCAGTCATCTACGGCGTGGATTGACCTTCTGAAGCTTTATCGTCGTCTAAACCCAGGTATCACAAAGCTATAGGCTGTATACCGCATTTCGCTCCACGCCAGATCCGGCATGGGTACCCCCGGATACAGTGGCCTCGCCACGGGAGTAAACTTCACCCGCACCCGAATCGATTTCCTGCCCTGTGTAAGCGCCACGGGCAGTAGATACTCATCGTCACGAAACCGTCGGTTGGATGTCTGGACCACATGTTGTGTCGCGCCCAGTTCGCCTGAAGGGTTTGAGAACACCGCCGTATTCGATCCTGCCAGATACCAAACGCCGGCCGGTTTCCAGTCAGGCCGCGCCGCATTGCCATCCGCCACGAATACCTCCGCTCTCTGATTTGGAAACGAATAATCCAGTTTCCGTCGCAGCATGACGCCGAAGTTATGCGGATCGATCTTCACTGTAAACTCGGAAGCCGTCTTCGTCGTACGGCCCCGATCCGTCTCAGCGGCAAAAATCTCCTGGCCCTGAAGCGTGTCCGGTCCCCACTCATAGCGCGAAGTAATTTCATAAGGCGCCGAGGCCTCCGGTGACGCATATCGGTGTAGCCGTTCACTTGCTTCATTCCCTACGATCAACTCATCCGTCTGAACCAGAGAAGCCGCTGGAAGCCCATACCAGTAAGCAACCGTCTCGTAGTGCTGCGTCGATTCGTTCACGCCTCCATGCTCCAGCTGGATGCGTGCATTCCTGCCGAACGGCATCAAATCCGCCAGCAAAAATCGATAGGCCGATTCGATCTTGTCTTCCTCGCCCACCGCCGCCTGCGCACTCTTCGCGCCGGCCGGATGACCCGCAAACGGCAGCGTCATGTTCTCTCCGCCCCAGTAGTCCCCGCCGCCGCCCCATTCTTCCGTTCCGGTGCCCTGCGCCTGCGGGGTTCGGCTGTCGTCGAAAAAGAAGCGCGGATCGCCCTCCAGCGTATTCAGCACCGCTGCGTGCGAAAAGATAAATGATGTCCCCACGAACGATCCCGACCAGTTGCCGCCGCCTTCAGTTTTTGTCGTATCCAGCAGAACCAGGTCTCTGCCTGGTTCTGGCGTAGCGTGATCCTTGTAAGTAGCGTGAAAATATCCCACCTGATTCAGCCCGTCGCGGTAAGGCGCGGTGCGCACTTTCCACTCCACATCGCCGACCGCAACGCCCGCTCCCACTAATTCCAGGCGCGCCGAACGAAAGAATGGCATGGGGAAATAACAGCTAAGGTAGACGCGATCCGCGCCGTACCGTACAACCATAGGGAACGACTTCACCAGGTACTCGCGATTGTCACGGTTGTACAGAACACCAGCTCCAAAGAACAGCCCGATCGGCGCATCGACGGATGGCTCGGCCCGCCCGTCCCACGTTACGCGCAGGCGGACGCTGGAAAAGTCCAGCGCCTGCGCCCGGGGCACGGAGAACTCGATTGCCCTTACCATCTGCGCTCCGCGTGGTTCGCTCCATACCGGAACGGCACCGCTCGCGACTACGTGAACTTTGCCTGACCGTTCCTGAATCCCATCCGTTCCGGCAGGAGCGAGATCGCTGCCCGCCAGACCCACCAGCTGAAGCACATCCGCATCGGGAGGCTCGGCGTTCCACGGTGTAATTGGACGCGACAGCTTTGCACCAGGCACGAACTGATCGTAGATGTAATACCCAGTCCCATAAAACGTACGCGAATACGCCATGCGGAGCGATTGCGCAAACCCGATTGGAATCCAGCTAAGATCCGCGCCTTTGGTATCTGCCCACGTCCAGGCCAGAGGCTTCGGGAAAGAGAGCACGGGCAAAAACGTCGAACCCTGCGCCGGGTGCAGTGGATCGGCCGTCGTGGTTTCCTGCACTACGTGGTCCACGTGATCCACCTCGTAGTGCCACGGACTGCCATGCCAGTGGTTGTAGCGCACAAAGTAAAGGATTCCCGGTCCTTCCAGATCCAGAGACACATTGAAGTCATCGGCTTCCTGATAAAGGAAATGCGAGGCGTCGGCGCGCTCGTTGCCGCCGCTGCGGTCATACGTGCTCCGCATGTAAGCGCGCGCGCCGATGCGCTGATAGGCCCACCGCGCCCATTGGCGATAGGCATCCATGCCGACAGGAATCACCGGAGGTTGTGCGGCGACAACCGCGCACAGGCCCAGCAGGCAAACGAGAAATCTCATGGCGAGAAGCATTGTATCCCGCTCCCTCCGGCCGGGTACCTAACTTCTGGGTGTTCGCTCAGAGCTACAAAGAAAAACACCCGTGGGTGGCGGGGTGTTTAACGTGAACTCTTGCGGATGTGGAAATGGCGGTACCAGAGGTTGCTCTTCTGCGCCAATCGGCGTCCAGCCACGAGACCCAAGCCGCCGAGAATCAGCGCCACCGTACCCGGTTCGGGTGCGCTGGCGCCAGCGACCGTGCCGACCACGGACGTGTCGGATTCAGGCTGTACCTGCAGATTTGTCAAGCCGTCGTACGCTCCATATCCGTTTCCGGAAAAGTCGTAGCACGCATCCGACTGGAGGCAAAAAAAGCCAGAATTACCATCAGCCCAAAATAACTCAAACCCGCCGTGCCATCGCCGCCATATGTGAGTTCCGAACTTGTTGCCTGGAAGAAATTCCCCACGTCGTATTCAGCCAGATAGCCACCATTAGCCGTAGTGGCCTCCAGCGTATTCGTGCCGTCGAAAATGGACAGGTCAAAGCTGAGTACATTGTTGAAATATATAGTCCCACTGGTTCCGTCGGTCGTGATGGTGCCGGTAATAGTATCCGCCCCCGCTACCAGGTCGACGTCATAGACGAGGTCGTTCGCCTGAACGGTACCCACCGTTGCGGTTGCCATAAAGATCGCAGCAATAGTGCTTGTCTTCATACTCTCCTCCGAGCATTTTCATTCACCTTACCCCAAGACCCACGGCAGCTTCAATCGAAATCAGAGTACTGTCGGTATTGCAAGCATGGCAATGCATTTCAAAGTGCACGCCATCGCCGGCTCGACTCAAAATCCAGGTTGCCAAGAGTGTCCTTGTCTGCGTCCGGGCCGGACTCTGAACTACAGTTACAAACTGAACCCCGCACTACAAGCGCTTCAGCTTCACCAGGTAATAAATCATCGGCGCGAAAATCCCGCCGAGGAACAACGGCAGAAATGCAGTTCCCAGTCCATTTGTTTCCCCCAGCGCAGTCCGCATTGTCACATCGGCTATCCAAAAGAATGCGGCGGTGATCACGGCCTTCAGGCCGATCACCATACTCCTCAGCAACTGTCGTACGGCAGGCGATTCCCGATCCACACTGATCGGAATGTTAATCAGTCGTTGGTACTTTTCCGCCAGAGTCAGGATCACGGACATTCCCACGGTCGTCCCCAGCAGCACCAGCAACATGCTTCTGCCACCCCATCCGTCCGGATCCCCAGATGCGCCGAAGTGCACCGGAATACGTTCGGGTAATAGATGCCAGTGCATCGCCACATCGCCGATCGCGGCTAACAGTGCGATGCCCGCCACGCCTTCCAATATCCAATCGACACTCGAACGTGGCGCGTCCATCTCGCTATTTAGTGAAAAGCCCGTACGGCTGAGCCGCCACCTGCTCTGATCTCCATTTGTCCGAGAGGCGATGGGCTTCAGTTCTCTGCGCGGCTGTCATATCGACAGCTACAGCATCCCGAGCCCGCGCCGCATCTGCGGCCTCGGCCGGGCTCGCGTCCTTAGCGCCGGCCGCGAGTTCCAGCCACTCCCACGCCTGTACACCATCTTTCGCGACGCCCTCACCCGCCGCGAACATTTTCCCCAGGCGTAACTGTGCGGTTGAATCTCCCTGATCGGCAGCGAGTTTGTACCACTTCACCGCTTCTTCCAGCGATCGCGCCACCCCTTCGCCGCGCTCATACATGCCGCCGATATTGAACTGGCCGACAGGGTCCGCCTGATCCGCGGCGCTCTTAAACCAACGCATCGCTTCCTTGTAGTCCTTCGCTACGCCGTCGCCCGCAAGATACGCGGCGCCCAAATTCACCTGCGCTCCGGGGTAACTCTTCTCGGCTGCTTTTCGGAACCATTTCACCGCCTCTGCCGGATCCTTCGCAATACCGTCACCATCGCGATACGCTACTCCGACATTGTTCTGTGCGGCCTGATCGTCGTGGTCGGCCACAATACGATACAGTCTCAGCGCTTCTTTAGGATCGCGCGGCACGCCCTCACCCAGTCGGTAGCAATCGGCCAGATTGAACATCGCGACGGCATGCCCCTGATCCGCCGCGGCTTTGAACATCTTGGCGGCCTCGGTGAAATTCTGCGGCACGCCCAGCCCGGCTGCGTCCATCAGTCCCAGGAAAGCTTCAGCAGTTACAAAGCCCTGCTCAGCCGATTTCCGGTACCACCGTGCGGCCTCCGCATTGTCCATCGCTACGCCTTCGCCCGTCCGAAAAGCCTCCGCAATATGAAACTGTGCGATCGCGTTTCCCTGATCCGCTGCCTTGCGATACCAATTCAGCGATTCCTTGAAATCGTGCATCACCCCTTCGCCATCGTGATAAGCTTCGCCGAGTCCGGTTTGCGCGACGGCGTTACCCTTATCCGCCGCCATTCGATACCAGCGCACGGCTTCCTTGTCGTCCTTATCGACACCGTCGCCCGTGTGATAGCTGTATGCCAGATTTGCCTGCGCAGAATCGTTTCCCTGATCCGCCGCCAGCTTGTACCAGCGCACGGCTTCCTTGTGGTCTTTCTCCACCCCCAGACCTGTGTAATATAGGAAGCCAAGATTGAACTGTGCGAGCCCATTGCCCTGATCTGCTGCCAGCCGGAAGTAGCGTGCCGCCTCCTTGTAATCCTGGAGGACGCCATCGCCATCGCGATAGCATTCGCCCATGTAAAGCTGGCCGGCCGCATTGCCCTGCGCCGCGGCGGCTTTAGCGCGGGCGAATTCCACGGGATTCTGTGGTATCTGCCCGGAGGCTGTCATTGCCGTAACAACGCAGACCAATGTGATCGCACGCAGTCTATTCACGGAACAATTATATCGGCGGCTGGCCGTGACTGCCGAAAGATGCCGAATCAGTTTTCGGTGGGCGACTTGTTCCCGGAATCAAGGATCAGCAGGTTGACCATTCCCCTTCCCGCCTCTAGTTTGAGACCGAGTTGCTCCTGGAACCCCGTAAACAAGACGCTCATAACGTCGGGCTTCGGGCCATCGCCGCCATCGTTCGCCAGAAGGTATGGTGTTATGTCGAGTCTGAAGTCGTAGCGCTTGGTCAACCCGGTTTTGTCGGTCACTACACGCCCCAGCAGTTCGGAGAGCTTCCTCGCCAGGTCCGCCATAGTGACTCGGTCCGCCATTGCACCAGTCTTGTCTTCGCTGAATTTATTCGGGCCTTCGGTAGTCGATTCGACCATCTTAGAGGCATCTTTGGTTCCCTGCGCGTGCAGTTTCAAACCGCCCTTGGCCAGCGTCAGAGTGTAAACCGATTGCTCTTTTTGCTCGCGATGAAATTTAAGACCGAAGCGGCTGCTCAACAGCGACTGCAGCATCAAGTGCAGCTGATCGTCATTGGCCGTCCGGTCTTCAGCCCTGGCAGCAATGTCGTACCTCACGTCACTCAGCCAATCGGGCCCGACAAGCTGATTCGGGTTTAACTCATACGCCCACTCTATGCAGCGGCGCAAAGTAACGTTGTGCATGTTGAAGGAGCCCGGATCTGTGCCAATCAGCTCGGTTCTTTCACCGGGTTCCGTCGGATGTATGGAAGCTATGTCGAAAGAGCGCGCGGACACGGGTGTTTGTCCCCACGCGGCGGAACACAGCACTGCCGGCAGCAGTGTTGAAATAACTCTCATTATCAGAACTTACGCACGCCGCCCAAAAAGGTTCACTGAAGGAATGAGGATGGATCAGGTTTGCGGTTAGAACACCGGATCCGACGCTATTTCAAACACTTTCGAGAACCCACTCCGATGCGTCCGCAGTTGTAACTGGTGACGACCTGCTTCCAGTCCGCGCAAGCGGGCATTCACCTGCCAGATGCCCGGCTCCGGTCTCTCGACCGAGAGCAGCGGCCACGGTTTGCCATCTATCGTAAGCTGCACCTGCGATAAATTCAGAGAGCCTTCGGAATGCAGAAAGCGGCATGCCAGCGACTCGTTGCGGTACCCGTGGAAAACAGTGGTGCGATCCATAGTGTTTTCCACCCGAACAAATTCCGGCGCCGCGACTTCCTCACTGAATGCTGCGAACGGTGTTTCTCCGCTGCGTCTGTCGGCTCCCGCAGCCAGCATCCGAATCCTGACTGCTTCGCTGAAGCCCGAGGTTTTGGTGCCGACACGAACATCGTGATCGCCGGGCTCTATCCCCGGCGGTACTTTTACATTCACCTGCCAGTAACCCGCGTCATGCCGCACCAGCACCAGCGGCGGCACGCCGTACTCGTCAATCTCCACAAACACGTCGTCTTTCTTCAGTGCCTCCTCGCTCAGGAAGGCCAGGCACATGTACTCGTCCTTTCGGGGCTGAAAGACAATGTCGTTGTGGCGATTGTTGACGGCCGAACACAGAAACGGCGCCGCGCTTCCCGGAGCCGGCCGCTGCGTCTCCCATCGGCGATGTCCGATCAGCCCACCGCGCCGCGAATCGACATAGAGAAATTCCGCGCGCGGAAATCCGGCCGCGCGAGTCATCGCCAGCAGGCATTGAGTCGTCGGTCCGCACCAGTTATCGATTTGTCCACCCAACTCATCCGTTTCGTAAAACTCCATGAAGCATTGCGCTGGATTGGGTGCATCGTCGATGACATAGGATTCGATGAGGGCCACGCCGCGCGTCACGGAACATACATTTTCCAGACCCAGCAAAGGGTGGCGCAAGTGATAAAAGACTCCGAAAAAAAGGACATAATCGAACAGTCCGAACCGCTCCGGTGTGATCTCTTCCATGTCGACAACCGCATACTCAAGCTTCGAGTCACGCAGTCGCCTGACAGCCAGGAGTTCGTCATATTCGACGCAATCGATTGCCACTACTTCCGCGCCGCGCCGCTCGCACTCGAAGCTATTCCAGCCTGACGCCGCGCCCACATCGAGAACCCGCTTGCCCCGGAGATCTTCCGGCAGCGGGTAACGATCCAGCCGTGCTCGCAATTGGGGAACCGAAATGATGCCCGGGATGACTGTTCCATCGTTCAGTTCCAGACTGTGGTACGGAGTGTTGCGCGCGAAGGCCTCCGTCTGTAGTCGGATCAGCCGTTGAAATTCGGGGTTACGCGCTGCAGAATCGAGGGCCATGCAATAGAGAGGATATCAGCCGGTTATTGAGAGACTTCCGGGTTTTCGCAGGTATTGCCGGCGATCATGTTCGCTTTCAGGTCGACGCCACGCTTTGCCGTGATGCAGTGCTGCTCGATGCCAAACCCTTCAATCGAATTCCCTCGAATGACGTTGCCGCGTGTCTTCGCCGGACGCCCGCCGTCGTCGCTCAGATATATTCCGCTGCGCAGTGCATCTGGCTGATCCGCCATCGCCAGGCACTTTGCGGGCGTCGGCTCCGAGCCGCATCGCGCAAGATTCATATTGACGAAACGGTTGTCTTCGATCAGATGGTGGTCGCCAATCAGAAAAATCGCGCCGTAAGCAAAGCCCTGCAGCACGTTGCCGGAAACCGTCACGTTGGACGACGTCATGCCCGGATCATGATTGCCGAACATAATTCCGAAGTGCAGACCTGCCAGTGTTGCCGCGGATGCTGAGTTGTTGATGCATCTGTTCCCGCTCACTTCCCCGTCGTGGAAGCCGTCCAAATCGATGCACTGCCCGTTGACATCCTCGAAGTTGTTGTTCACGTAAAGCGTATGATCCACGTTTCCTGCGGTATCGATCGCCACCGGCGTGCCCAGGCCCGCAAAGTCGATATATTCAGGGGGGAATCCAATTAACGAGCCGTGATTCTTCTCCACGCGCACATTGGTTGCGTGGCCTACCTGAATCGCATCGCGCCCAACTCCGGCGATGATATTCTCCGTGATCAGGCCATTGGCTTGCCTCGGAGAGCGCGCATAGGAATGCGTCCAGATTGCATTCCCGGCAACCCGGTTGATATTTGCCTTGCGCACCTCAAATCCGCTCGATCCTTCTTCGATCAGAATTCCGCCAGTCGTATTGTTGTGGCCACCGGGATTGAGAGTGCCGCAGTCTTCAATGGTCACGGCGTCTATCGTCGCCTTCGCCGTCGCGTTCACGATAATAGGAAATGCGCGGATCTTTGAAAAAGCAACGTCGCGAATCGTAATTCCATTGCTCTTGCGGATAACGATCCCGTTGTCGGTGTAATAGTCCGCAAATGCCGCTTCCTTAAGCGGTAGATACCATTGGCTCTGTAACTTGTCGCGGTTACCCCTGACAGTAAAGCCGGAAAGCGTGACATTGGAAACGCCCTCAGCCTCGATTGCGGCCGTGCCCTTAAAGCCAGGATCCAGCACCAGCGTGCTGCCCGAAGAGTCCCCACGCAATTGAAGGCTGACAGTGCCTTTGGGGATAACAAGCGGTCGATCCAGGTGAACCTCGCCCGCGGGCAGATCGATTACGGGTGGCTGGCTCTTTAGGGCGTTGCGTACACGGTCAGCTGCCCGATAGGGTCCGCACCCGCTGGCTGCCAGCAGAATCACAGCACAAGAAATCGCAAGGGGGAATGGCTTACGCGCGTTCCAAAAACACAGGTGCAGGTTTGACCTGACGTTCATGCCTGTGGCGGAGCTGGTGGTTCAGTCTGGGGCGGCTGTGGCTGCGCGGGCGGTTTTGCCGACGGCGCCTTTTCCTTGGGTGTTGCCTTGACCACAACCTTCACCGGGCTAATAAGAATGTGGGCATTGCGCCCTTCCATTCGCGGTGTGCCGTCCACTACGCCATAAGCGGTCAGATCCTCGGCAAAACGGAGCAACAGTTTGCGGCCCAGATCCGTATGGGCAATCTCGCGCCCGCGGAACTGCACCACGGCCTTCACACGATTGCCTTCCTGAAGGAAGCGCACCGCATGGTTCTTCTTGAAATCGTAATCGTGATCGTCCGTGTTAGGGCGGAACTTCAATTCCTTCACCTGCACGACGTGCTGCTTTTTCTTGGCGTCGTGCTGCTTCTTCTTCATTTCATACTGGTACTGGCCGTAGTCGATCGCCTTGGCCACGGGTGGCACGGCGGTTGGCGAAACCAGAACCAGATCGAGACCCAACTCCTGCGCCCTCCGAATAGCGGCGGCAGTCGGCATGACTTCAGCTGTGCCATCGGGGAAGACCGCGCGCACTTCTCGCGCACGAATCGTCTCATTCACGTTTTCTCTGCGGGTGGGCTTACGGGGTGGGAAATTACGGCCTGGAATCATGCGTTAAATGGGCTAGATCCCAACATAGCACTATTTATGCTCAGTTTTGCAAACGGAATGTTTTACGGGGGGGCACCGACCCCCGTTTTTGGTCCGACCAACGCGGCTGTCTTTCCTTGTGTAAGCGCATGTAAACAAAAGATTACGGCGATGCCATTGCGGGTATATACTCTTCTGAGAAGGATTCAACAACGATATGCGAAATATCTCCCGCCCCCTGGCCTTGGTTGCCGGATGCGCTTTTCTCACCTGCCTTGCGGCGACGGATGCCCGGGCTCAGTTCGGCCGTGGTGCCGGCACATGGAATACCGGCGGCGCCGACGCTCAGCGCGATTCGTGGGCGCGCACCGATGGCCGCATATCAGCCACCAGCATGCCCGGCTTCTCCTTTCTGTGGAAGGTGAAGGCCAACAGCAACCCCGTGCAGTCTTTCTCCCTGTCTTCGGCCGTGATGGTCGATAGTTACATTGGCTACCGCGGCTTCCGGGCCTATGCGTTCCTCGGCGGCGCTTCTAACAATGCGGTTGGGCTGGATATCGACCTCGGTCGCGTGGAATGGACGCAGAGTTTTGGCGCTGCCCCCAGCGGTACTGCCACGTGCCCCGGTGCGACAACTGCCGGTGTGACTCGTTCGACTCCTCTGGCTCCCGCTGCTCCGGCGGCCGGTGCTGCTGGACGCGGTGGAGCCGGACGCGGCGGCGCGGCGAGTGGCGTCAGTGAACCTGGCGCCGGTGCGATTACGATTGGTCAGGGACGCGGTGGTGGTTTCGGCGGCGCGGGTGGCCCCGGGGGAGCGTCCGGCGGTCGCGGTGGTGCTGGCGGTCGCGGTGGCGCAGTTGGTGTTTCCGGCGGTCGCGGCGGTGGCGCTGGTGGTTTCGGTGCCCGTCCTCCTGAAGCAGTCTATGCCGTCTCGGCTGATGGCATGCTGCACACTCTCTATATCTCGAACGGCCAGGACGCAAAGCCGCCTGTCCGGTTCCTTCCGGCTGGTGTGAACGCCAGTGGCCTCCTGCTGGTGGATGGCGTCATCTACGCCTCCACGAGCGGAAACTGCGGCGGCGCTCCGAATGGCGTATGGGCGATCGATACGAGCGCGGCCACGCCGTCGGCCATCCACTGGTCGTCGAACGGCGGCGGAGTTGCCGGAACCTTCGGCCCCGCCCTCGGCACCGGGGGCATGGTCTATGCGGCAACCGCCGATGGCGATTACACGCCCACGGCGTTCTCCGATACCGTGGTCGGGCTGGACGGAAAGACCCTCGGCCTGAAGGATTGGTTCACACCCGGCAAGTCTGAGTTCACATCATCGCCGGTAGTTTTCCAGTTCAATGGAAAAGATCTGGTTGCAGTCGCCAACAAAGACGGTCGTTTGTATCTTCTCGATGGCGCCTCGCTCGGCGGCGGCGATCACAAGACTCCGCTGGCATCGGTGAAATATGCTGACTCCGGGGCTGGTGCCGGGGCGTTGGCCAGCTGGCAGGATGCAGCCGGAACCCGCTGGATTCTCGCTGGATCCGCCAACGGCATCGTCGCGCTGAAAGTCGTCGATCAGGGCGGTAAAGCTACTCTGCAGCAGGGCTGGACCTCGCGCGCGATCGCGTCGCCGCTGCCCCCAATCGTGATCAACGGAATCGTAATGACCGCAGCCAGCGGTGCCGGTTCTTCTCCCGCGGTGTTCTATGCTCTCGATGGAGCCACCGGTAAGGAATTGTTCAACAGCGGATCCACCATTACTGCTCCCGCCGCCCGTGCCGGCGCACTTGCCGGCAGCGCAGGTCAGGTGTATCTCTCCACGGCCGACGGCACGATTTACGCGTTTGGCATTCCGCTTGTCCCACCGGATCTCGCCAAGAAAGTTCAGTAGACAAAGACCAGGATATTTAAGGCTCAGACCATGAAAACGATTTCGCGATTTGCGGTGATGACCGCGGCAACAGCAGCGCTCGGCGTTCTCGGCTTTACGATACAGGCGGCCGACTGGCTGGCTGGCGGCAACGATTTTGAACGCACGCACTGGCAGAAAGACGAAAAGATTCTCAGCCCCGCCACGGCGAAGAACATGAAGCTGCTCTGGAAGCTGCAGCTTGATACCAAGCCGCGAGTGATGAGCACACTCTTCAATACGCTGATCGCCGGCAAGGTGAACACGAAGAACGGACCGAAGGAGATCGCTATCGAATCCGGGGTCTCCGACGACCTCTTCGCGATCGACGCAAAGACGGGCACCATCATCTGGAGCAAGCACTACACGACCGATTATGTCGGTCCGGCTCCCAGCCAGGATCCGCTTTGCCCGGGCGGTCAGACGGCCATCCCGGTGATTAGCAACGACGCACCTGGCAAATACACAATCTACTCAGTATCCTGGGACGGCAATTTGCACCAGATCAACGTGGCCGATGGCGAAGATGTTGCTCCGCCTGCCAAGTTCGTTCCGGCCAACGGCAAGACCTGGGCGCTGAATCTTTACAAGGGTGTGATCTATACCCATACGTCGCAGGGCTGCGGTGGCAATCCGAATCACGCTTATGCGTACGACCTCGCGACGAAGAAGGTCGGCAACTGGGGTCCCGCCGGCGGCGGTATGTGGGGTCGCACTGGTCCCGCAATCAGCTCGAAGACGGGCGCCATGTACACCGGGACCGGAGACGGCCAGTGGAACCCGGCAGCCGGTGTCTATGGCAACGGAATCATCGGTTTGAAGCAGGATCCCCAAACTAAGGAACTCAAGCTCTACGACACGTTCGGTCCTCCTAATGCCGCATGGCTCGTGAAGCGCGATCTTGACGCGCAGGTCACGCCAGTCATCTTCCAGTACAAAGGTAAGGAACTGATGGTCAGCGGCAGCAAGGAATGCCGTCTCTGGCTCATGGATACAGCTTCCATTGGCGGCGACGATCACCGCACGGACCTCTTCACCACACCGATGTTTTGCAACGAGGAAACCAACTTTGCGTCGGCTGGCATCTGGGGTTCGCTGGCGACATGGCTGGACTCCAAGGGTACGCGTTGGGTGCTCAGCCCCTTCTGGGGTCCGGCGCACTCTCAATTTAAGTTCCCGATCACAAACGGCGAAACGAAAAAAGGCGGAGTGGCTGCGTTCAAGGTGGAGGATGTCAACGGCAAGACGCAGCTCGTACCAGCCTGGGTGTCCCGAGATATGAATCAGGGTGAACCGCCCATCGTTGCCAACGGCGTTGTTTACGCCTTCGGCAGCGGCGAGAACACGGAGCAGGCATATTTCGATGTCGGTCTCGCCGACGTCGCCTCGCGGCGCATCCCGAATTCGACCCATGCCGTCCTCTTCGCTCTCGATGCCCAGACTGGCAAAGAACTCTGGAACAGCGGGACCGAGATTAAGTCCTGGGTACACAACGGCGAGATTTCAATTGCCAACGGGAAGGTATACATCGGAACCTTTGATGGCATGCTTTATTGCTACGGCATCGCGAAGTAAATACCGTCGCAGGATCTGAATAAATAGCAAAGGGGCAGGCGAAAGCGCCTGCCCCTTTTTCGTGCCCCCCATCTTGACCCGCGATAGGCGGACCTGCGACGGGTGGGCTGAACGGCTTTGGGCTCTACCTTCAAACTGATAATGAATCAATGAGTTACGCCACTTTGTGTCGTTGTGTGTTTTGGCACGAATTAACTGTTATTTAATTTGACCGTTAACTCTGCCCCATGCCAAAATAACCGCAAGTGGTTTGCTGGTAATCGCATTCTGTTTTTTTGATTTATTTAAGGAGGAGTTACACAAATGAACATTCGAGCATTACAACTGGCGGCGGTATTGTCCGTCGCGTTGGCTTCTACTTCGATGGCGTCGCTGGTCGGTGTAACGTACACCGCCGGCGGTTCTGCTTCGGGAGAGACCTCTCTGGGTATAACTTCCGGCACTTACACTAGCCCGACCAATGTCGCCTTTTGCGCCTATACTGCTGCATTCGACGATGCCTGCGTGAGTTCTGGCCTTTACGGTAGTGTTGCTTTCGCCGACACGGATTCGACCGACGGAACCATCACATTTAACTTCACCGGCAGTTCGAGTCCCACCGGTGACGGTTCCGGTGGATTCACGATCGAGCTAGGTAACTTTGCGACCACAGACGGTTCCATTGTCACCGGCGTAAGTTACGCTTCGGGTAATCTCGCTGACGGCAGTTTTAACACTGTGTCCTTTGATGGCACAACTGCGACTTTTACGGGTACTTCGGACGCCGGAGTATATGACGCTGTGGGCGGTCAATCGGTGGTGTTTGACGTGACGCTGCAGCCGGCTTCGGCTCCCGAACCGGCGTCGATCGCCTTGTTTGGTTCGGGCCTTATCGGCCTCGCTTTTGCGGCACGCAAGCGCCTCAAGGCTTAGTTTTTCTTTACAATTGGCAACTCGGAAAGCGGGACAGGCTCAGGCCGGTCCCGCTTTTTTTTTTGTCCTGTAGAGGATAGGCGTCAAAGATTTGACGATTTCTCATTACCGTCAATAGCGGCAACCCGCTAATCCAGCCACAACTGTTGAAAATAAGGCAATTGCACGTGGCAAGCGAGTTGCCTGACTGAGGTACATGAGCAGTACTTCCGTAAGTGTGTCAGTCGCCCTTTTCGCCGGGATCCTTTTGGTGAGTTCGGTACGAAGTCCGGAGCGTCGGACATCATTGGCTGCGTCGACCGACGCTCATTTGGTACGGGCTGCGCTCCTGCCACCCCTGCCGCCCCCACCCCGCATGACCAGACAAGCACCGGCGCCCGTCAGAAGCAACAGCAGTGAATTGACGCCGGCGGAAATGGCGCGGCTCGCCGCAGCCGTGAAGCGACTCTCTCCGAAGGATCGCAAAAAACTGGCTCAGTCGCTTAAGAAGATGACTCCGCAAGCGCGTAGTCAGATGGACGCGGCGATCAAACGCCAACTCGCAGGAAGGTGACCCACGCCGCAATTCCCCGGAAGGCAGAACGCTCAACATTCGGTCCGACACTCCGGTCGCAAGTCGTCACCCGCCCACCAGTGGTCTCTCGAGGAAAACTTCAATGCGCCAAATGCAGGGCCAGGCTTTTCAGGGTCAGATAGTACCGGGAATGTTTCATGACGCCATTCGGCACTATCAGGCTGGCCGCCCGGCGGAGGCTGAACGAGGTTTTCACGCTGTCCTGGCCCTCCAGCCTCGTCATGCCGACAGCCTGCATTTAATCGGGCTCATCGCTTGCCAAAACGGCCGCTTCGAAACTGCGGTTGAATTCATCGGTCGCGCGATCCGAGTCGTGAGTGACAACCCTTCGTACCATTTCAGTATGGGTAATGCGCTGGCGGCCCAGGGCAAGGTCAGCGATGCAGCTGCACGTTATCGGCAGGTGCTTCGGCTGAATCCAAATTTTGCCGAAGCGCATAACAACCTGGGAGTTCTTCTTGCCGGTCAGAATAAGTACGAAGATGCGGCGGGGCATTACCGGCACGCTCTCCTGCTGAAGCCAGACTATGCCGACGCATATGGCAACCTCGGGATCGTGCTGGCCGCCCAGGGTAAATACGCGGAAGCCATAGATCACTATGAGCGAGCCTCCACGCTTGCGCCCGGACGGGCCAACACACATAACAATCTCGGCGCGGCGCTGAAGTCGATCGGCCGGGCCAGCGAAGCGCGAATGCATTTTGAGCGCGCGCTCGCCATTCAGCCGGATCACGCCGAAGCTCACAACAATCTCGGAATCATTCTTGGCGAGCTTGGCAATCATGAGGATGCTGGAAAGCATTACCGGCAGGCAGTCTTGATCAGGCCAGAATATGCGGACGCTCACAGCAATTTGGGCATGGCGCTCACGGCACAGGGTAAGTTCGCGGAGGCGATTACACACTGTGAGCGTGCATGCACGCTCGATCCGGGCCACGCCAATGCGCACAATAATCTTGGCGCCGCACTCAAGGCGCAGGGCAGGTCTGCCGAAGCGATGTTGCATTATGCGCGTGCACTCGCCATCCAGCCGGATTTCGCGGAGGCGCATAACAACCTGGGAATCCTGCTCAGCGAGCAAGGCAGGCTGGATGATGCGATCGCGCATTACCTGCGAGCCGTGACTGTTAAACCGGATTATGCCGATGCGTACAATAATCTGGGTTCGGCCCTTTTCGCGAAAGGCAATGGCGGCGATGCGATCACGTGCTATCAACGAGCGATCACGATCAATTCCGGGCACGCAGAAGCTCACAATAACCTGGGCAACGCGTTCTGCGCCCAGGGGAGATCAGGGGAGGGGAGAAGACACTACGAGCACGCGATCAGTATTCGGCCGGACTACGCGGAGGCACACAGTAACCTGGGCATTGCGCTGGCGGCGGAAGGGTTAGATGAAACTGCGATCGCGCACTGCCTCCACGCACTTTCGGCCAATCCTAACCAACCCGAGGCCCACAACAGCCTGGGAAATATCTTCATGGAGCGCGGCGACCTTGAGAAGGCCTCAGCGCACTACGAGCAGGCAATTTCTATCCGGCCGGACTACGCGGAGGCCCACTATAATCGCTCGGCAATCAAGACCTGCCATCCAGGCGATGCTGACCTGACGGTGTTGGAAGATCTGCTGGCGAACGGTCATCTCCCGGACCACAAGGCGCTGTACATCCATTTTGCTCTGGCTAAAGCCTTTGAAGACAGCAAAGATTACGAGCGGGCCTTTCAGCACATGGTTCAGGGAAACGATCTGAAACGACGACAGATTCTCTACGACGAAACAGTAGCCGCCAAACTCTTTGAAGATGTTGCCATGACATTCGACAAGAGCCTGTGTGCCCGTTACCAGGGAGAAGGCGATCCATCCCGGGCTCCGATTTTCGTTCTCGGGATGCCGCGTTCAGGCAGCACTCTGATCGAACAGATACTTGCCAGCCATCCGCAGATCCAGGGCGGAGGCGAACTCATGGCCTTTGAGTCGGCCATCGAGGATATCTTACGCACGAGTGGGGCGTCATTGCCGTACCCGGACTGCGTTCCCGGTCTTGATTCCGACGCGCTAGCCGCACTGGGCCGGGCCTATCTCGGGAGGCTACCCGCGCTGGAAGCGGGAAAGACGTTCATTACCAATAAGCTGCCCGCCAATTTTCTCTACATCGGGCTGATACGACTCGCGCTGCCAAACGCGAAGATCATCCACACCATGCGGGACCCTGTTGATACCTGCGTGTCCTGCTACTCCAAATTGTTCACCGCAGGAGTTCCGTACAGCTACGACCTGGGAGAGTTGGGGCGTTGCTATCGCCGTTACCAGGGCATGATGAACCACTGGCGCTCCGTTCTTCCTGAGGGAACCGTGCTCGATGTGTCGTACGAGGACGTGGTGGATGACATCGAGGGTCAGGCACGACGAATGATTGAACATTGCGGGTTGCCCTGGGACAATCGCTGCGTCAGCTTCCATAACAGTAAACGACCTGTTAAGACTGCCAGCGCCGCTCAGGTTCGCAAGCCCTTGTTCCGCACTTCCATGCAGCGCTGGCGAAAGTACGAATCCGGTCTGGCTCCACTGCTCTCTGAACTGGGAGACTCAGCGAATCGGCCTGTCAGTTCAGGTTTGCCGAACATCGGGGCGGCGACAGGCGCCTGACAGGAATGCTAATCACTTCCTCCGCGTTGTCGCCGCGGCCGACGCCCCAACATCCTTGTACGTTGCCTGCACAATGATCGTTGTCGATTGTACGATCCCACCGAGGGTAATTGGCGCAACGGCCGTATACCCGTACTGATTGTCGTCACGCCGCACAGTTCCCGCCACTGATGCTGTTGTACCGTCTTCGAGCTTTGCCTGCACCGTGTACGTGTATCCAGTGGCAGTCTCGTCAGTGCCTGCAATCAACAGTTCGTACACCGGCGTGAAGTTGCAGACCGCTGCCGGAACCACCAGGCCGGCGACACACAATGGCCAGATACCGAACGTCGACAGAGTCGCCTGTGGCTGAGCAGCGGCAGTCATGGATAAACCAGCCATCATTGCCAAAATCAACCCCGAGCGCTTGATCGCACCGCCTTCAATCTGTATTCGAATGCAGCGCTTGATTAGCATTTCCGTCGATCTCCTGAGGTGCCGGATTGTAGCAAGTGCCACGCCGACAGTCACTTAGAAGGAGTGCATCTGCATGGCCTTATCGCGTGGTCGCCCACGTTTCGTCGGTCAAACGCCTTACTTTGCTGGGCTTGGCGAAAGAAAATGGCGCCAGAAATCTATTTGAGAGCCGCAATCTGCAAGATCGAAATGACGCCAGTTGGACATACGACCGTAGGAGGTCGGTGTTTTAACTGTAGTTGGTGCCCGGGCAGGAGATCGACATCTGCTGCCGTTCATCCTGCCGCGATATAACTTGAGGCGGAGATATCGCCATGCTGACGAGTCCTGTAAAGAAGCTGCTCCTATTCACCCTGCTGCATGCCCTGGCCTGCGCTGCGTTTGCGGCCTCGGCGTTCACCTCTCGCCTGGACGACCCGAAGGCCGTCTATCTCACCGCTACCGACTTCGGCGCACACGCCGACGGTAAGAGCGACGACAGCGCGGCGCTCCAGGCCGCTATTGACAAAGCGGAAAACAACGCCCGTGAAGGAATCCTCTTCGTTCCTTCCGGCCGATACCGGCTGACGCGGACAATCTATGTCTGGCCAGGCGTGCGCATCATCGGCTATGGCGCCACGCGTCCGGTCATTCAACTCGCGGCCAACACGCCGGGCTATCAGAAGGGTGTGAGCGTCATGGTCATGTTCACTGGCGGACGTCCTCGCACCGCTGCGGCGGGAGGAACCGGCGGCCGAAACTTCCGCGTGCCGTTCCCGCCGCCCGACAGCGTGCCTCCCAATAACGACATCTCAGACGCTGGCGCAGGGACATTTTACTCCGCAATGAGCAACATCGATTTCGAAATAGGCGACGGCAATCCCGCCGCCGTCGCCATCCGCTGCCACTTCGCCCAGCATGCCTATCTCAGCCACATGGACTTCCACATCGGCTCCGGCCTTGCGGCGCTCACCGAAGTCGGCAACGAAGCCGAGGACCTGCGCTTCTACGGCGGACGCTATGGCATTCTCACCGATAAAACCTCGGCTGCATGGCAATACACACTGATAGATTCGGAATTCCAGGGTCAGCGCGACGCCGCGATTCGCGAACACGAAGTAGCCCTTACCCTTATCCGCGATACCTTCCGCGACGTGCCCACCGCCATCGATATCGACCCCAAATATTCCGATCAGGTTTGGGTCAAAGACAGCCGCTTCGAAAACATTTCCGGCCCTGTCATCGTCATCAGCAATGAGAATAATCCCCTTACCGAAATCGGTTTTGAGAATGCCGTTCTGAGTAATGCCCCTGTCTTCGCGCTGCTTCGGGAAAGCGGTAAGAAGATTTCAGGCAAAGGTCCGATGTACCGCGTCGCGAACTTCAACTATGGACTCATCCTTCCTGGCGAAGGAGCTGCCGGCGCTATCGGCATGAGTTACGACGGAGCGCCTCTGACCGCTATGCCGGCGGGACTGGCACCGGCAATTCCCGCCTTGCCGCCCACTACCGAATGGGTCAACGTCCACTCGTTAGGCGTCACCGGCGACGGCACCACAGACGACACTGCTGCTATCCGAAAGGCCATCGATCAGCATCGCGTCCTCTATTTCCCGGGTGGTCATTACAACATCACCGACACGCTCATCCTAAAGCCGGATACCGTCCTCATCGGCCTGCACCCCACGCTCACGCAGTTCGATCTTCCCGACGACGCGCCCGCTTTTCGCAACGGAGCCTCGCCCATAGGCCCGGCCCGCGCCTTGATTGCGGCACCCTCCGGCGGTACGAATATCCTTAGCGGCTTCGGCGTCAGCACAGGTGGCAGTAATCCCCGCGCGGCGGGCGTCATCTGGCGCGCCGGCGTTGGCTCGCTCATTGACGACGTGCGTTTTCTGGGCGGCCACGGCAGCGGTACCAACCCCTACAACAACGACCATACGGCCGACCCCGACCTGCACAAGCGCTGGGATGGCCAATACCCCAGCCTGTGGGTCACCGAGGGCGGTGGCGGAACCTTTGCCGACATCTGGACTCCCGACACGTTCGCTCAGGCCGGCTTCTACGTCTCCGATACCACAACGCCGGGCCACGTCTACGAACTTTCCAACGAACACCACGTTCGCAACGAAATCAAGCTCGATCACGTGGAGAACTGGGACCTCAACGCGCCTCAATCGGAAGAAGAAGCGGGAGAAAGCCCCGAAGCCCTGTCGCTCGAAATAGATTCGTCGAAGAACATCACCATAGCCAACTATCACGCCTATCGTGTCACCCGTTCTCGCGCGCCGTTTCCCGCCGCCGTGCTCATCTATCACTCCGAAGGCATCCATTTTCGCAACGTCTACGTTAACGCCGAAAGCGGCTACTCAACATGCGACGCGAATGGATGCGGCACTTTTCTGCGTATCAGCAAATACCCGTATGAGAATTCTATACAGGACGCGACTCATCACATCGATACGCGTGAACGCCTCTTTGCTGTGCTGGACGTTCCAGCCGCTCCGCTCCGGCCAATTGCCGGCGACGCTTCCGCTGTACTGGAGCCAGGAGCGCAAGTCCGAAAGCTGGAAGACGGATTCTTTTCTATTGCCGGTGCTGCTGTGAATTCGACCGGCAAGCTGTACTTTGTCGATCGCCATGAGCAGCGCATCTATAGCTGGTCCGGCGCCGATGGCCTGTCGATTGAGCGTGATAGCCCGCTCGACCCCATAAACCTTGTGTTTGACCAGGCGGGTGACCTGCTTGTGCTCTCATCCGCGGGGCCGGAGAGCACTGTCTATTCCTTCCGCCCAGGCTCGCCGAAAGATCAGATCACGGTGCTGACGCCGCAGGAAACCAAACCCCGTCCGGATGCGCGCGCCGCTTTGCCAGGCAACTACTGGAACAACGGCGAATTCAAGACGCAGCTAGACTTCAACAGCTTCGTCTACAAAACGCTCGCGCAAATGTTCGCCGAAGACGTGACCACGCCGAAAGCGAAACAATACGTATCGCCCGATGGCACCGTCTTCCTGCCCGCCAGTCGCGTCTTCCAGCAGGGAGCGCCTAACTCAATCGATGGCTGGCGGTTTTCGGATAACCTCGACACCTATGGCTTTGTCACCGCCAAACCCGGCGAACGTGTTTACGTCAGTAGCGAGTCCGAGGACGTCACTTACAGTGCAACCGTGAATTCGGATGGCTCGCTCGACAACTTGAAATCGTTTGCAGATCGTGGCGGTGAAAGCGTCGCCGTCGACCCGAAAGGCAACGTATATATCGCGAATGGACAGATCTTCGTCTATGACCGCGCGGGGAAACAGATCGGGCGGATCGACGTGCCAGAGCGAGCGCTTGATGTCGTCTTCGGTGGCGCCGGAGGGCGGGATTTATACATTCTCTCGCACCACGCGCTCTTTGTCGTAACGGTGAAATGAATTCGTTGGAATCAGTACATTGAACTGCTTGAGGGCGTCAATGTTCCCGGCGATTCTCCACTATTGGGCGCCGTTTGCAGGCACGCGGTCGAATGGTGCAGTACCTGTCCTGCCAGACGCCTTAATGCGTCGCGCGACCCGATACGTGGTGCCATTTAGCCTACGCGAAATCGAGCAGAGAGCGGGTGGTCTTCGCCGTTTGGGGAGCGTAATCACCACAATCACTCAAAAATGTGTGATGCGCTGCGATGAAACCTTTGGCAGTTGTTGAGGAATTGGTAGCGCTAACGGGAATCGAACGGGTTAACCGCTGGCTCGGTCTGGTTCAGTTCAGTCTAAGTTGTTCATTCTGGGATTAGATTGTCACGGCGTTTTGTGTGGGACCCCTTCTGGCACGCTGTGGTGTGAACGCGGTGTGAGCGCATAGCCCCCAACGGACTGGGCCGTCCCAGTCCTACTCCGGCGGTTACCCCCGCACCCACGAGAAGAACGACAGTCTTTACGACACTCCGTGACCAACACGCAGCGGTTCAGAGGGCTGGGAGACATGCCGTTGCCGATGTCCCCGGCTCCGGCGCTCAGGCCGGGAATGAAGAGGTCTCATTTTGGGCTTTTGAGGGTCGAAGTATCTCATTTCTGACGCTGAAGTCAGAGGGCTAACGCGATAGTGAGATGGTTCCGCTATCGGTACAGGCCCCGCCATAAAGCGTGTACTTTGCGTTGATCGCGGTGTTCGAGCTGTTCGCTGCTCCATTGATCGCAGCTGTCTGTCCAGCCCCGAAGTTGATCGTTGCCGAGATGTTGGAACCGTTGACCGACCCAGATAGCGTTCCGCTTGAAAAACAGGGAGATCCTGCAAATGTCAGTGTCCCCGTGAGCACGCTACCAGATTGCGTCAAATTCGCCGACAACGAGCCGAAGACAAAGAGGTACTCACTTGAATTCCAGGATCCTAACCATGTCCCACCCAGTCCCACGGGAGCGGTGACTGTAAAGATCGCCGCAGCGGATACGCCCCCACCGGGTGCGGGATTGCTGACAACGACGGCACAAGCTCCCGTTCCTCCCACATCAAACGCCGTCAACGTGATCTGCAAATGGCTACTGTCAACAAAGGTAACCGAGTGCGTCAGGGTGCAGAAAGTCACGGTTGATGAGGGCAGGAAGCCACTCCCGCTGATCGTTACCGTCAGAGAAGAACTGCTCCCCTCCGGTGCGGAAGACGGCGTAAGACTGATTATCGCAGGTTTGGGATTTATTGGCGCTACGGTGAAGGCCATCGGAAACGAGCTACCACCGCCGGGTGCAGGATTACTGACAACGACAGCACACGCTCCCGTTCCTGCGAGATCAGTTACGCTCAATGTGATCTGTAAGTGGCTTCCGTCAACGAAAGTTGCCGTATGCGGGACAGTGCAGAACGTTACCGTCGAGGTCGCGACGAAACCGGTGCCGCTTATCGTGACCGTCAAGGGACCGCTTCCCGACAGAGCCGAAGATGGGGAGAGACTCGTAATAGTCGGTACTGGATTGGAAGGCACGGGTGATTGGACTGCAATCGTCACTGTGTTGGATGTGATTCCGCCAATTGAGAGAATCACCGGCACCGAATTGCCTGACGACACTCCATCTGGCACTTGCACGTTTATTTGGTAATATCCGATGCCCGTAGGCAGTAGTCCTGAAAACAGTACCGGCGCGGTAATTCCCCCGATTGTCACGCCGGGGTGGGCGGGAGTGGTTGCGAACGGGCTCAACGGGTCTGGCGTCCCGGTAGCAGGCTGGTTGCTCACGGGACCAAGACCTGTCCCGTAAAGCTGGATGTACGCGCCCGGCTTTGTCGGGTTGGAAGCGGTGACCAATTGGTACGAGGCATCCAGAACAGCGCCCTGCCCGGTTCCTTGACCGTTTATAGCGTAAAGGCCCGGTGCGTACGTTGCTAAGTTTGCCGTCTGCGGCGTGCTCGTTTGCCCACCTGATGTCACTGTTACCGCAGCTTGCATCAACCCAGCCAATTCCCACGGCACCTGAAAATGTACAAGACTGCTGGAAACGTAAAAGAGCGGTGCCGGAGTTCCACCCACTTGCACGGAAAGTCCGCCGAGGCTAGTGGGCCAGTTCGACCCCGTAGCCGGTGACAGCGACGGTGTGCCAACAGGGAATGTCCCCAATAGACTGGAAATACTGCCGGGAGCCACCGGCCCACCGGGAGCAAGCGTCGTAGAATTCACGACTCCGTTGTTCGAAAGGACCGGCGGCTGCAAAGCCGTTGTCACCTGAACTGACCATGAGCCGACGTTGTTGTAGTAGGCATCATCGTTGACGCCCAATTGAAGCTGGCTCGCTCCAGACGGGATTATCAGCGGCTTCGGCCCATCGCCAATCGCGAATGGAGTCCCTATGATTGAGCCGGTTGCATCGGCAAAGGTCCCAACCAACTCCCCGTAAAAGATCGGATACGTTGAGGGACTCATGTAGTTGCTGGGTGCCGCCTTTCCGATTGCACCTTGGTTCGTGTTGTTGGCCGCTTGAGAGATTCCATTGGCATCAACAAATGCAAGTTGGAGGTCAGGGCCGATGTTCACTTTGCCGCTCATATATGTGACCGTGGCAATGCCTCCCGGTGTGAACGCGACACCATTCGCCGCAGAAACGACGATGGGGTTCGTCCCATCACCTAGGCCGAATTGAGAGTTATAGTTCAGCGACCCTGCCGTCTTGCCATAAAGCCACGGCATGGCGGTACCCGGCACGGTAATTATTGGCCCGGTTGCGGCGGTAGTCGCGACCGTCGCCGAAAACAATAATCCCGCTGCCCCGGCTGCGTTTCCATCCTCGATGTAGAGCCAGTTGGTACCCGTATGGAGAAATTGCGTAACGTCACCGCAATTGACTGGGTGTTCCTGACTGAAACCGATTGGGAGTGAACCCCCGCAGACCGCCGAGCCATTGAGATAAATGCCACTGTTCCCGTAGCTGTCCCCGTAGCCGTCCCCGATGCCGTCATCAACCGCATAGTTCACCGCCAGTGTTGCGGCAGTGAATGCACTCGAAATCTGAAAGCTCACCGCGTACAAGGCGGTATTCCCGAAGAGGCTGTTGTTGACGGAGCTGACCCATTTGGCAGACGGATCGGCACTTAGGCCCGCAATCCAAAGAGCGTTTGGAACTACGATGAAGGCTTCTGGGCTGCTCTGGGCCGCCGCAAAGTCGCTTGGGCCAAAGACATGGCCGAACGCACCGGTCGTCGGGCCGGTTAATACATGAACGAGTGAGTCGTTGCCGCCGATGGACCCGTTTCCACTCCTGATGGTCAACGTCGTGGCCGACAGTGGCTGCGCCACGAACAGTAGTGTCCCTGCCAGAGTGATCAGACAGCCGTGTATCATAAGCGTCCTCAAAATCTTCTCACATTTCTTGATGTCACTGCGATCATACAACGGTCGGGTACTTTATTCGAAACGATTAGAAGTTGCCGATCTCCGAAAGCCAAGCGAAGCGGCTTCTATCCAGACAGATCAAGAATCTTCGTCAATCGCGGGAGTGGTCACAAGAAAAGTTGGCAGAACGGTCCTCTATCCAGCGGAGCTATATAGCCGATCTCGAACGCGGAAGTCGTAACCCCTCCGTCCGGACTCTGGTTAAGCTAGCCAACGCATTCGGCGTATCGATAGGGACGATGTTCCAGCAGTCGGAGAAGTAGGGACGAGGGGACGAAGCGGAATCCGTCGGCGGCCATCCCAGCCTCCGGTTGCCGGGAGTCGTTCTGGTGACATTCCACGGGGCACTACGCAGGCAGAATCGTCCGCGTTCTGATACCCGGGAGTCGATCCAACCTGCTACCCGGTTTCCCACTGTTCCACGGAGGCCCGGACGGGCACTGAACGGCGTCCCGAACTCACGATTAGCACCGCCGGAAACTCCAGGGAATGACGATTAGCACAGTCTTTGAGGCCGGGTTATTTTTGCCGCAAAAAATCAAACTCATCCAATCCGACAGGCAACGTTTCGCCAATAGAAGCGCATGGGTTCGCGAAAAATGCGGACTTAGAAAGCACGGAATTGCGAACGGTCGAGGCAAGAGGATTGTGACGAAGTTAGCAGATTACCGGACGGAACGACCTGCTACAACCGGGTCTCCAGACGGGTTCAATCTGGGAAGTAAGGGCTGGAATTCTCCGGTTCCAGCAACTACAATTCCGGCATGGCAGAGCCAAAGAGGAAAACGGGTCAAAACCGAGGAAGATCGAAAGGGTCCAAACCAGCCCCGTCGACGCCACCGGATTCACGCCCAATCAGGACGCTGGAGGACCTCAGTCGGATTGATCCCGCATCCGTCATCGACCTGACCGACGAAGTGAACGCGAACTGGCGGGACATTCTTCGGGCTAATCCAGACGACCCACGGTTCAAAGCACCACCGGGGATTTCGGTAATCAACCTGGGACGGGCTATCAGTGATCCGCAGCCGATCCCTGTCAAGAGGGAGCGGACGAAAAAGACGCGACACTGACTGGCCATAAGATGCCGCGGTAGAAGTCGTCGAACTTTTAAAGCATTGATAACAAAGGATCCGTACCGAATCTGTAGGAAAGGTACTGGTTCCTTGCCAAGATCGCCAACACCACGAATAGCAACCAAGTAAACGAGGGCTCCGGTGCCGAAGTAGACTCGACTCCAGCCGACCAAGAGCCGGGACCGTCGACTTCCCCCACCCACTCGGCTGCGGTCTGGTAATTCGAAAAAAATGAGCCGTCCGCAAAACCCTGATAACCGTTACGCCAATTCGTTGTGAGTTCGATTTGCGTGAGAATCGGCGGGAGGTACGAAGGGCCGGTCGTTAAAGTGTAAGACGATCCCTCCAGACTCCACGCAATTATGTTCCCGGCGTCGTCGGTCGTAACAAGGACGCCGTTTAGAATGTCGCCTTCACTAGACGAGAGAGTTGATACTTGGTCGGATATATTCCAGCCCAGAAGCGCCGGGTCCCATTGCGGCGTAGGGAGTGTGCCCGTTAAGACGCTCGATCCACCGCTGTAAACATCGGAAAAATCGTCAGGAAGAGGACTCGCGAACGTCAGCGAAGCGGTGATGAAGTCGGAGGTGCTTAAAGGCTGGGAAACCCCGCCTGCGTTAAAGGAAGGTGAAGTCCGGCCCAGTGTAGGTGTACGTAAAACTGTCCGCCTGAATGTCTGGTACTGCCGCCACAAACAACAGGGCAGCGACGGCATGCCCAAAGGAGTTTTGCTTGGTTCTCATGTTCTGCTTCCTTTCGGGCCGACGTGGGGCCCCGTACGCAGAGATTATATACGCAGAGATGCCAAACCGTCGGTACGATGCGGCCCTTAGCTTCACGTTTTAGGTGAAGCACCGCGTTAAGAAGCAGCTTTGAACGACCATCTGCATAACACCTTATCCAGAGAAATCTGTATTGATCTTTCGCCGCCAGAGCGTGTAGCCTGGGTGGCATGGAAAAGGCTTATGCATATCTTCGGGTTTCCGGTAAAGGCCAGATCGACGGCGACGGGTTCCCCCGTCAGTTGAAGGCCATTCGCGACTATGTGGCTGCCCACGACATCAAGATCGTCCGTGTATTCAGGGAAGAAGGCGTCAGCGGCACCGTCGAAAACATGGACCGCCCCGCATGGTGCGAACTCATGGCCCTGCTGCACGGCAACGGCGTTCGCACCATCCTGATTGAAAAACTGGACCGACTGGCCCGTGACCTTATGGTTCAGGAGGCTGCCATCGCGGATCTGCACAAGCACGGGTTCACCCTTATCTCGACGGCGGAGCCGGATCTGATGGCGAATGATCCCACCCGTGTTCTTATGCGACAACTTCTCGGTGCTGTCGCCCAGTACGACAAGAACCAGATAGTCGCGAAGTTACGCGGTGCTCGGATACGGAAGAGGGAGAGCGAAGGCCGGTGTGAAGGTCGGAAGCCGTTCGGCTACTACGCGGGAGAGGACACCGCCATACAGCGCATGGAAGAACTGCGCGCAGAAGGTCTGGGGTTCGATCGTATCGCCGCTCGACTCTCCTCCGAAGGCATCCCCACCCGAACTGGGCGTCGGTGGCATGGCATCGTCGTCAACCGAATACTGTCTTCAGGTGATGCGCCGAGGAACGGCCAATCGTGGCCATCGTTAAAGGCCTAACTCGTCAGCGTTGGAAAACGTATTGACGCTGTCAGGCTTCTTGCGACAAGATCCGATTCGCATGAGTCGATTCGCGGAGTAGATGTCGCGCAAGTTAAGCTGATGGATATTGGGAACCGCTACTAATCCGCCGCTGTTAGTACCAACTCCGACCGTCGTCGCAAGGAAGGTCGCTGTTGCAGCGACACTCTTGGCCAGACAGCAATTGGTGGCGGATATAACGTCCTTCTTCCGTGCATGCTGGCGAACGGGGTTTGTCGAGCAGCAGATAGGTCGCCTTCCATCATCGATGGATCTTTTACCGTTCTTTCAGACCTACGCGACGCTCGCATTTGACGCGGAGGCTATACGACAGTCGAGCCGGATTTTTGCTGCGGGGAAGCAGGGCAGAAGGCGGCTATTGGCAGCAATTGGTGATTCAGTTGTCAATGCCATCGTGAAGCCCGGTGGCGTTTGGGAGAGAGCCGCACGGGAGAGCGGTCAACTGGTCAATCTCGGCGGATGGCGTTCGGAATTCGGCGAATACGGGATCGAGAATTTTGTACGTCCCCACCGTATGCCAATCAAAGCGACGGTGCGTTCGTGCGCAACCAACTGGATTATCAAAAAGCTTCAGCAGCCGACCGCTAGCCTGGCAAATCCTCCACAGAATTTGAAAGGAACCGGCGTGTCGGGTAAATCGGTGCCGTTCCCCAACCGAGCGAAATGGTTGGACAGTCACAGGCTGGGTATGAACTTCAGCATCCGACATCTAGCCGACAGAGCCAGCGTCGACCCCAAGACCGTCCGGCGTGTCCGCAGCGGCAAGAGTGTCCACGAGAAATCGCTCATAGCTATAGCGGGAGCCCTCAAGGTAAAGCCCGCCGACGTCCCCAACGACTGATCGAACGGGAGACGTCCCGCATTCTCCCTGTTCATCCCTTTTGGGCTGAATATCCCTCGGGAACTTCCCCCACTATCCCTCGGCATCCGGTCAATACTTGTCTTCAAAGGAGAGAGTGTAGAGAGATAGTGATTATCCAGCTAACAATTAACGGCTCCTGCGCATTCATCGCGCATAAGCCCTCGTTGCTGGTTAAACGTCGCCCGACCGCATGCACGATTACATCGTGCGTTCGTGCGAATGGCCCGTCGTCATGGTGTCCGGTTGCATGAATGCACCGGAGTTCGTCGCGGTGACTTTTCAGCATTGCAGTAACCTGTGTGTCCGTTCAATGTCCCCCAAGGGAAGTATTTATGCTCACGGAACAAGAAGACGATTTCACATTTAGGCTCCACGATGAAGCACGGGTTCGCGAAGAGGTCGAACATTACGGCGGGTACATCCGGGATCTCGACGACTGGACATGGTTCGGAACACTTACATCCCGTCATAAGGGTGGCCCCTCCGTAACGGCGGTGAACCGATTCCTTCACGATATCGAGGCAGCCGCTGGCCATCCGATCCGCTGGGTTATCGCGTGGGAGTACGGCGAGATTGGCGGACACCTCCATTGCCATTTTCTGGTTTCCAAGGTGGGTCACCTAGTACTGGCAAAGTGGCTTCGGCGTGCCAACGCTCAGTTCGGGCAGGCTCACATCGTACCCTATGACAAATCGCAGGGTGGTTCATTTTACGTCGCCCAGAATGGCTGCTCTAACACAGGCCGACTGGATTTCGGGGGCAATGCGTGATGCCAACCGAAAACATCCTGAACAGTCCGTCCGGGCGCCTGTCAATTCCAGAGATTGCTAAGCGTCTTGGCATCGGTCGAATTACCGTCTACGACATGCTCGAACGCGGCATCATCCCTGGTATCCGACTTGGCCGTCGTTGGATCGTCACTCGTTACGCCTACGAGCATTGGGAACGCACGTGTGGCACTTCCCGGTTCCCGGTGGTGTGCGTGAACTGAAATTTCGGCGTGTATTATTGGCGGCAGTTCCAGAGGATCGATGGCTATCACGAAACGAAAATACAGGAGTGGAAAGGAGGTATGGAGCTATGCCTTCGACGCGCCCGGCTCCGGTCGTGCTTGCCGACACCAGGTCACCGCGTCCGGTTTCGCGACGAAGAGTTCTGCAACACAAGCCGAAGCGCAACGCCGTATCGAAGTTCAGCGGGAATACGAAATAGGCGGCTCCACTGGTACCGTCGTCCAGTCGCCGACGACGCTCAGTGACATGCTGGAGCAGTTCTTCACGGAACATTGTGAAGGTCGATTGTCTAGCAAGACGATC
Organism: uncultured Acidobacteriia bacterium; assembly: GCA_903825445.1. Classification (GTDB taxonomy): domain Bacteria; phylum Acidobacteriota; class Terriglobia; order Bryobacterales; family Bryobacteraceae; genus BOG-234. Next base: position 35,019 of record CAIKAS010000011.1, on the reverse strand, counting down.
GAGCGGTACCGTGAACAGGCCGCCTATCTGAATCCCGCACTGCTCGCAATGCCGCTGAGCGGTGTGCGACCACTGCACCTGTCGCAAGAGTGGAACCGACTGCTCCAGTCCGGTGGTCACCATCGCAAGACGAAGGCACCACGGCCACTGAGCGCCAAAACTGTCCGCAATATCGCCGGTGTAATTTCGAGCGCCTACAACAAGGCAATCAAGTGGGAACTAACCGCCAGCAACCCGGTTCCGGCTAGCGACCCACCCGTGGCGGTGCGCCGTGAGGCAGCCGTAATGTTGCCGTCAGAACAGAGGCTGGTCATTGACGCCGCCATGTCAACCTGGGGCATGTCGGCGTTTCTGGCGTTGGATGCTGCAACCGGTGCTAGACGTGGCGAATTGCTCGCACTTCGGTGGTCAGATCTGGCTAACAGTTCGGTGTCAATCACGAGATCGTTATCTCAAACCAGAGCAGGACTGGAATTCAAGGGGACGAAGAGCGATAAACCCCGGAAGATCTGGCTACCGGAAACGGCCACCGTAATGTTGGCGGGACACCGGGCGAAACAACAATCACTGCGAGACCAGTTCGGGCCGACGTATCGAACCGATCTGGACCTTGTATTCTGCAACCCGGATGGGACACCTCTGAAGCCGGACTCAGTGAGCGCACAAGTCAGTCTACTGTGCCGGAAACTTAACCTTCCGAAGGGCAGCAGCCTTCACACGCTGCGGCATACTCACGCCACGCATCTCCTGCTCAGCGGTGTATCCCTGACTGTTGCGTCAAAACGTCTGGGTCATGCGCATACTTCTACAACTCTAAATATCTACGGTCACTCCCTCCCTGGTGCCGACAAGGAAGCAGCCAGAAAGTGGGAGGAGTACCAAGGGCCAGTCGAACAGCCTCGCACTCCCCGCTCTCAGGTTGTCTAATTGCACTGGGAACGAACCGGCCCTCACGGTATTCGACCGGCATAGTCCGCTATAGCCCCTGCTCCCGGTCAAGAACAACAGGTTTGGTGACATCCGTGCCGCCACCATCCCGCCATTTATCCCGTGGCAGCGCATCAGGCGATTTGAATTCCTACGCACCCGAAGTCGGCGCTCGGGAGTGGATGCACAAGAAAAATATTGACTTCTGTTCTATTTTATGAGAATGTTGTTCTATGCTCGGCAGCGAACTACGTGCATCAATCTCTGATCTCGGGCTATCGCAGACAGATTTCGCACGATTGATAGGCGTAACAGCCCGGGCTGTCAATCTCTGGATCATGGAAACTCGGCCAGTACCCGGAACCGTTGAGGCATATCTGCGAGTTCTCACCGCCGCGCCTATGAGCCTGAGGCAAGCAGAGCTAAATCGTTTACGGAAAGGAAGGTCAAATATGAGAGACGGCATGTATGAAGTTGAATTTGCCTCATCAGCGGGAGTGGGACGAGGTGTAGTCATTCTGGATGGCGGCAAGGCATACGGGGGCGATGCTTTCGGAGGAAGGTATGACGGTAACTATACGTACGATGAACAGGTCGGAGTTGCTCAGTTGCGGCTGAAGCTCTCGTTTGCTGCAAACGCCACGAGCGTTTTTGGCATAACTCATCCTCATGAATGGTCTGTCGACGCCACGGCTGGCATCGATGCCCGGTTGCAAAGCGGGGAAACCCAGGTAAAGACGATGATGGGTCATGTGATAGCGGCACGTTACCGATTCATGCGCGAACTTCCGGTGGAATGACTCCATGAACTGGCCGACATACTCAACCGGCGAGCCGATCACGAGCGGCGACTGGGTTCGGGTTTACATACCTGCGTTAGGTCTTTGGCACCACGGTATCGTCCGACGCTTGTGCTGGAGCGGAGATGGTTACGCGGTCGAAATCATTCACAATTGCAAAGACGTCGGCGTTGTTGTCGGAGACTGGTATGAATTTGCTGGCGGCGGTGAAATTCAGCTTCACCAGCGTGGCACGCAGGAGCATGCGCAAGCCATCGTTGCGCGGGCGGAGATGAAGATAGGATCGCCGTACAGTTTATTCGGGTTCAATTGCGAACATTTGGCGTCCTTCGCATTCGCGGGAAATTCAATGAGTAGCTCAGTCATTGCGGTCGGTATCGTAGTGGTGATGGCATTCATCGCCGCGATACCGTCACATCAAACCGAAAATGTGTGAGCGCGTGTGAGCGCAGCACCGGTAAGTAATTGGAAACATGGTAGCGCTAACGGGAATCGAACCCGTATTTAAGCCTTGAGAGGGCTCCGTCCTAACCGTTAGACGATAGCGCCGAATTCTGTCCCAGTTTACCAGAGTCGCTACAGTATAGGTATTGAGACCTTCGCTCGCACTCCTGCTAACTGTCGCCGCCTTTTTCGCCGTAACTCAAAGCGCCAGTGCTCAGACTCCCGCACAGGTATTCGTCGTCACCAATAAACGCTCGCCTGTTTCCGTCGCGATCGGCGCGTATTACATGCGGCAGCGCCATATTCCCGCTGACAACATCTGTGTCCTCGACGTGACCGATCAGGATGATATTGATCGCGCAACTTATGAAACCAGCGTCGAAGCGCCCATCGGCAAATGCCTCACGAAAAAGAAGCTCTCCGAGTCGATCCTCTACATCGTCACCACCCAGGGTGTCCCTCTGCGCGTAGCAGGAACCGGCGAACAGTTTCTTGATACCGAAGCCGCCGTAGATTCCGAACTCACACTGCTCTACCAAAAGCTCCGTGGCGTCATCATACCGCTACCTGGCCCCGTTCCAAACCCGTTCTTCCAGAAGCGCGACGCGCCCTTTCGCCATCCCCAGATCCCCATTTATATGGTGACCCGCCTCGCAGGCTATGACCTGAATGAGATGAAAGGCATCGTTGACAAGGCACTGGTTGCCCGCAATACCGGCAAATTTGTCATTGATGTCCGTGCCGATAACGCAACCCCTGGTAATTCGTGGCTGCGCGCCGCCGCCCTGCTCATCCCGAAGGACCGGTTGATTATCGATGACTCGGCGAAAGTCCTCACCGGTATCAAGAATGTAATCGGCTATGCGTCCTGGGGTTCTAACGACTTTGATCGCAAGCAGCGCTTCCTCAATTTCCAGTGGCTCCCCGGAGCCATCGCTACGGAGTTTGTTTCCACCGACGGACGCACCTTCAAACGTCCGCCGGATTCCTGGAACATCGGTCCATGGAAGGACCACTCTGCCTGGTTTGCGGGCGCGCCGCAGACGCTGACGGCCGATTACATTCACGAAGGCGCTTCTGGCGCTTCCGGCCAGGTCTTCGAGCCTTACCTGACCTACTGCCCGCGGCCCGATTTCGTGCTGCCCGCATACTTTGAAGGCCGCAACTTGGCCGAAAGTTTCTATATGGGTATCCCTGGGTTGAGCTGGATGACCGTGGTCATCGGCGACCCGCTCATGCGCCTGCAATAGCCCGCCCCGTTTGCGACCTCTCCGCGACCCATCCCGAAACCCAGTCCCGCATCGTTACAATGAGAATTCATGACAGTCGAGATTGAAGGCGTAAAACTGCACCTCGGCCACCCCGATGAACTCACCAATCGCTGGGTGGGCCAGGAGGAACTCATGCGGCAATTGCTCGCCGCGTGGATGGTAGTCGACGACGCCGATATGCCGATGAATCCGCGCCTGATCGGCAAGCCCGGCGTCGGCAAAACCACACTTGCTTATGCCGCGGCCAAACGCCTGGGCCGCGACGTCTTCATCATGCAGGCTACCCTCGATACGCGACCTGAAGATCTTCTCGTCACACCAGTTATTGAAGGCGCAGGGAAGCTCCGCTACGTTGCTTCACCGCTCGTTAGTGCCATGATCACGGGCGGAGTCGTTATTCTCGACGAGGGCAATCGCATGAGCGAAAAAAGCTGGGCCAGCCTCGCGCCGCTGCTCGATAATCGCCGCTACGTCGAAAGCATTGTCGCGGGCGTCAAGATCAAAGCGCATTCCAACTTTCGCTTCGTCACTACCATGAATGACGACGCGTCGACATTTGAACTCCCTGAGTACATCCATTCGCGCCTGCAGCCACAGCTTCTGATCGATTTTCCCGAAAAGGATGAAGAGTACCAGATTCTCAAAGAGAACCTGCCCTTTGCCGAAGAACGCGTGCTGCAGTACGTTGCCGATTTTCTGGAACAGGCCCACGCTGCTGACGAGCGCTACAGCGTCCGCGACGGGATCAATATTGCGCGCTTCGCCACCAAGCTGAGCAATCTGGCGATGGGCCGCGATCACGAGCGGATGGCGCTCGAAACGGCTGTGCTCGAAACGCTCGGTGAGGAGGCGCTGCGGTATGCCAGACCCCACAGGTCCGTCGCTCCCTGATTTTTCGAGTCTTGATCGCGGTCGTTTCACTTATCTGCCGGTGGTGCCTGGCCGCCTCGAATTCGCGCTCGAAGTGCGTCGCCGCATTCTGGCTGAACGGCCCGAAGTTGTAGCCATCGAGTTGCCTGAAACGCTCGAAGACGTCTACCTCAACGCCATCCTGCGACTGCCGCAGATTTCCGTCATCTTCTATAACGACACTACTCTCGGCGCAAAATCCGACCGCTCCATTTACACTCGCGATAAAGGCAAAGACGATTTCGACGACGACCGCTCCGTCTACGTTCCCGTCGAGCCTGCCGATCCCTTTGTCGAAGCAATCCGTTCGGCCCAGGAAATTGGCGCGCGCATCGTCTTTGCGGATCCCGATACCACCGAGCGCCCCCACGTTCCGGACACGTATCCAGACTCCTACGCCCTCCACACCATCCGGCATGCTGAATATGTCGAGGCCTATCGCCTGTATCCCGCGCCACGCACGCCAGAGATTGAAAAATTCGCGCAAGCCGTCGCCTGGAAATTGCAGGGTGCCGATCCCGTCGCGCGCGTCATGGTCGTCATCTCGCTGAACATGCTCGATCCCGTTCTCGATGCCATGGAAATTCCGCAGGAAGAACCCGCCCGCCGCCGTCGCGAGCAGTTGCATCTGGTGAATCCGCATCCCGATTGCCTCGGCGAAATTACATCGGAATACCCGTTCCTTCAGGAACGCTACGAAGCGTTTCGCGCCGCGATGGCGGATCGACAAAAGGACGCCGTGGCCGATTTCAAAAAAGTGGATCGTCGCCGCGTTCAGTTTGCGCTCTTCCGTGAAGCCGAGAAATCCTACGAACTCAACACCGGCGATAAGATCCACGCCTGGCAGCGTCGCCTGCTCGCGAAATACAGCCGCAATCTGGCAATCGTGAGCCGTGACCTCACTGCCGCATTGTTTGATCTCACCATCGCTGCCCGTTCCATTGTGGATGAAAACTACGCATGGGAAGTTTGGGAAACCGCCTCCCGTTACGGCCCGCAACAAACCGGCAGCGACATCCCGACCGTCAATATTTCTGGCGACGAAATTTGGCTCAATACTCGCCGTATTCGTCTGCGTCGTCGTTTGCCCAGTACCAAGCGCCGCATGGGACGGCTCGGCCTGAAGCCACGCAAGAAAGAGCAATTCCCCGGCGAATGGGCCAGTGAACTGAATGGCGCAAACATTTGCTCCTATCCGCCCGAAGACATGGTAATCGAAAACTTCGGCCGCTATCTCAAGAAGAAGGGCAAGAGCGTTCTCTCCGAAGAGCGGACGACGGTCGAGCCGTTCACCTCCTCGTTGCTCGATGGCATCGACCTGCGCGAAACTATTCGCAACTGGCACGATGGCAAGATCTTCGTCCGTAATATACAAAAGGTTCACGGCGAAGTCGGCTCCGTGGTGGTGATCTTCGACGAAGACCGCGATGGCCGTTACAACTACCTCACCACCTGGCTTGGCGAGCACCAGAACGAATCCGACATGGCATTCTATTCCACGTCGCCGTTTGATCACCTGATCGGACCCGGCATCGGACGCGCCGAATACGGGGGCTTCCTGATGAGCCTGCCGGCTCGCCGCATGTACGACGTCTGGGCCGATCCCGATTACGATTTCGCCGAAACGAAAGCCGAACGCCTGCTGTTGGCCGGCCTCGATTATTCGATCCAGAAGTATGTAGTTTACGTGGCAGCGACCCCCCCGCGCTCTGTTTTCCGCAATGTAGCCGCGCGCTTTGGCCGAACGATTGTCTATGTACCTATCGGCCAGCTATCGCCGGTCACGATGAAGAAGATTCGCGTTGTGCATGTCCTGGATGGCTACGACAAGCGCGCAGTTGCGAAGGACATTATCTGGTAATTCGTGGTGAACAAATAACGCCGGACGCGGCATCACCTCTCAATCCACTTCGCCGCCGCGTAGCCTAATCCCAGTTCGGTCATATTCACGAACAAATACAGCGCGATGGTTTTCGCCAGCTGAACATACCAACGCTCGTGAAACAGCCTCCCTAAGGCGAAGAACAAATACACACACGCGAGGACGGATAGATTATTCCAGATCGGATTCAGTCGTGCCGGAAGGCTGGCCAGTGCGGCGATTGCGTACCAAAAGCTGTAGAAATGCAGCCCTCCGATCAGGTGACTGACAAAGTATGGCTGCTGTCTGTGATAGAGCAGCCACGCCGCCAGCGCGAACAGCAGGACGGACGTATAGCGAATGAACGCGTAAGCTTTTTGAAACTCATGGGAGAACGCCTCTCGCTCTTCTTCCGACGCCAGCGTGCTCTCCTCCTGGTCGACATACCACGGCACGTAACTGGCGATCGTCTCACTGTCGAACAAGCCGCTCGCGATGTTGACCTTCAGCCCGCCTCCATCCGTTGATCGAACTCCCGCCACTCGGTGATTCAGCGGGCCATTTCCAGGAGAGACCAGCGCGTGCAGAAAGACAATTACAAGAAAAATACGAATGGGCCTGACCCGGGAATAGACGCGCCCAGCCCAATACTCTTCCGTCAGCCTGCCGGGCTGAAAAAGCAGCGCACCGAGCGTGCGAAAGATCCTGCCATCGACGTGAGCGACTTCATGGAACAGGTCGTGAAGGAAATGCCCGACGGTAGGCGGATGGCCTTCGCGCTCCGGTTGCCCACAGGCTCCGCAATACTGGCCATGAAGTATCTGCCCGCAATTGCGGCACCTTTCTCCAGAGGTCTGCCGTTCGGGCGTGTGCCCCTTGTGCGCGTGCCGTTCAGCCGTCCCCCGCTCCTTCTTTTTTCTCACGCTCCGCCCATCATATCCTCTGCAAATTCCCCCCGCTTCACTTCCAGTCTCCGAAGCGCTATCATCCTGGACATGGCACAGATGGTACACGGCGTGGATCCCGCCAATAACGCACCCCTTGCAGAACTCGAGAGCAAGACAGGACCCAATAACTTCTTCCGCGCGATGGCGCACAAGCCCGACGTCCTCGCCGCTTTCCCGAAGCTCTATGGCGCCGTTATGGGCCGTGGTTCACTCGACCGGCGCCTCAAAGAGATGGTCTATCTCGCTGTCTCCATGGTCAACGAATGCTCTTACTGCACCGCCGCGCATCTGAAAGGAGCGCCTAAGGCCGGTCTCTCCGAACGTGACCTCGAAGACCTGCGCAGCGAGACGAATCAGAACTTTTCCGTGACCGAGCAAACCGCGCTGCACTACGCCCGTGAGATGACACGTTCCTGCGCCGATGAGTTCGGCACTCGCGCTCACCTCCGCGAACACTTCACTGAGGAACAGCTGGTGGAACTCACGCTGGTCATCGCGATGGCCAACTTCACCAACCGTTTCAACAACGGGTTGAACGTTCAAGTGGAGAAGCCGGTCGAGACCGCCGCCGTTGCTTAGTGAACGTGGCTTCAAAGCGCCGCGTTAACAGCACTGCGGGATAATCGAATTTGGCCGTTCTCATTGGATTTCACCCGGTAGCTGAAGCTTTGCGCGCAAAACGCCCGTTGGAGCGTGTCCTCGTGGCGCGTGGACTCGGGGGTGGCCGCGTGCAGGAAGTCATCGACCTCGCGCGAGGCACCGGTACACCCGTCCGCTTTGAAGACCGCGCCGCGATGGATCGACTTGCCGGCGTCAAGTCGCATCAGGGCATCATCGCGCTCGGTTCTGAAAAGCAATACGCAGATCTGGAAGATGTCGCGCCGCATTCCCCGCTGATCGTGGTTCTCGATGGTGTGGAAGACCCCCACAATCTCGGCGCGATCATTCGCACCGCGCATGCCGCCGGAGCCGGTGCTGTCGTCGTCTCCGAACGCCGCGCCGCCGGACTCACCGAAACCGTGGCTAAGGCCGCCGCCGGAGCACTCGAACATTTGCCCGTGGTCCGCGCGACGAACATCAATCAGACCCTGCGTACCCTCAAGGACATGGGCTACTTCGTCTATGGCCTCGATGAACGCGGCGAAACCACTTATGATTCCGTCAAATTTGCCGACCACGCCGTCATCGTTATGGGCGGAGAGGGCAAGGGCTTGCATGACCTCGTCAAGCGCAATTGCGACATGCTTCTAAAAATTCCGATGGCGGGCAAGATCGCGTCACTGAATGTATCGGTCGCTGCAGGAATCACGCTGTTCGCCTGGGCACGCGGGCGCGCGTAGCTTCCAATCTGCGGTGCCACACCGATGAGAGGCCTGAACGGTTGCCCGCGACAGAAATATCACCCTGTCACATCCGCGCCCATCTGTGTGAATCCGTGGCCAAAAGGTTTTGACATTTTGACCCACTAAAAAGTTCCCGTTCCGGTAGAATAGCCCGTGTGCCATTTCCCCAGGTTCAGATGAATCTTAAGATTTGGTGGATCGCGCCGCTGGCCGCATTCTGCCTCGCCTGTCTTCTGATCCCGTATCCGGGCCTCGAGAGCGACGAAGCTGTGTTCGGAATGGCCGCTTTCGGCGGCGCTGCCCACAACTTCTGCGTCAGCATCTTCCACCATCAGGTGCCGCTCATGGTCTTCTACTATGCAGGCAGCCTGAAAGCTCTTCTGTGCTGGCCAATCCTCCATCTGTTTGGGCCGAACCTTTGGAGCATCCGTCTGCCGGTGGCTCTTGCCGGCGCACTTTCCGTCGCTCTGTTCTTCGATTTTGCAGGACGAATCGCAGGCAGGAAGGTCGCCGTGATCGGCGCGTTTCTTCTGGCCACCGACCCCTGTTTCATCATCAGTAATACGCTCGATTGGGGCCCGGTCGCCCTTGAACATGTGCTTTTGCTTTCGGCATTAGCATTGTTCGCCAGAGGGCGTCCGCAAATCGCCTTCTTTTTTCTGGGATTGGGACTTTGGAATAAGGCGATTTTCATCTGGGCTCTCGCGGGCCTGCTCGCCGGCGGGCTCGTCGCTTACTGGCCATCCATCAAAAACTCACTTCGCAACGGGCGCGGTGTATCTCGCTGCGTTATCGGATTTCTCATCGGCTGCGCTCCATTGCTGCTTTACAACATTCGCCAGCCCGCATCAACCGTTCGCTCCAACGTTCATCTCACATTTGAGGGTGTGCAGGGCAAAATCGCGTCACTGCGTTACACTCTGGATGGTTCCGATCTCTTCGGAGCAGTAGCCGGGATGGATGGTGTCGTCGATCACACCGGGCTTCGTTTTCACGCTCTGTTCCTGCCTGCCGTGATCCTTGCGGTGGCCCTCGCCGCATGGCGCTTACGGTCCCCTGAATTCAGACCGGCAATCTTCGCGCTGACATTCTGCGCCGCCTCTTTCCTTCTCATCGCTCTCACCAAATACGCGGGTGCTGCCCATCATATTGTGCTCCTGTATCCAATGCCGCATCTGCTGGCGGCCATAGCGATCGCCTCCGTTCGTTGGAAGTCCGTGCCCATGTTGATGGCAACACTGCTGGTAGGCTCCAACCTCCTGGTGTTTTCTACCTATGTGACCCAACTCCGGCGAAGCGGCCCTTGTGGTCTGTTTACGGACGCGATAGCCGGGCTGTCCAATTCCCTGCACGATGTCACCGACCATGTTTACAACATTGACGACGGCCTCTGGGAAAACCTCTGGCTGCTGCATAGCGGGAAACTGCAGGTCCGTCCGGTGGCGGTATTGGAGCAGCCTGCTGGCGAGATAGAGGATACTCTGAGAGATCCGCAAGCAGTCTATGTGGATCACGTGCCAGGCCGCGAATACTATGTTGGCTCGGGCGAGCGCCTCAGCGAGATTGCGAAGTCGATCGGTCTCCGCAAGGTGCCCGGTCGGGTGATCTTCGATTCAAAGGGCCGACCGCAGATGGAGGTCTTTCGCTTTAAATGAACCGGAGTTCCCCATGACGTCACCGTGGCGGCCCTATCGCGAACCACTTCGCAACACGGTCAGGCGGACCGGAATGATCGCGATCCTGATCGGCGCAGTGCTCGCCCTGTTCTGGGGCGGTTTTCACCGTTGGCCCCTGGCTACTCTGTTGGCGCTTTGGCCGTCGTTCGGCGGACACTGGATCGAAGTCTGCTTTCTCAACTTGCTTCGTCCTCGCCTTCCCCGCGCACGCGCCGTCCAAATCTCTGCCCGCATCCTGGTATGGTTCGCCGGCGGCGTCATTCTCGAAACAGGAATGCGAGTGACCGCGGCGACTGTAGCCGGTTTCCGCCACGCACGCTGGCCACAATGGTGGGTCGCAGGGCTAGCCTTCACCGGCGTTGAACTAATAGCCCACGTCGCGCTTCAAATGCGACGCCTGCCCGGTTTCTTCAACGGCCGCGGCTAGCCAGACGGTGTATCCGTAATGTTTTCAGTCTCTTGTCCATCCATCCTTGCCTTGATCCGTGTGTATCCGTGTGCATCCGTGGCCAATTCGGAAACGGCCCTCCAAATGCCCTCAATAACAACTTTGAATCACACGGCGACCCCCGTTCGCGCGACACTAAAAGATTAATCCCGTTCCTCATTCATCCCGCACTGGAGTGGCAAACGATGCAGTTCGCCAATTATCAAACTGACGGCTTTCATGACGAGATGTTCGATGCTGCCGGCGTTCCACGCCCCGAAGCAAAACTCCTGGTTGACACCATCGGCTCGCTCGATGAAGGCCAGTTCCTGCGCTGTCAGCGATCCGCCGAGCGGATCCTGCTGCAGTTGGGCATAACCTTCAATGTTTACGGTGATTCCGCCGGCACGGAACGCATCTTCCCTTTCGACCTGATTCCCCGAATCGTCACTGCGAAGGAATGGGAGTGGGTGGAGCGTGGCCTCAAACAGCGCATCCGCGTCCTCAATAAATTCATTGACGACATTTATCATGATCAGAAGATTCTGAAAGACAAGATCATCCCCGAGGAGGTGATCAAGTCCGCCATTTTCTATCGTCCTCAGTGCATCGGCATCAATCCGCCCCGCGGCATCTGGTGCCACATCACCGGCACCGATCTTGTCCGCCACGGCGATGGCCAGATTTATGTTCTCGAAGACAATCTCCGGGTACCTTCCGGTGTCTCGTACGTCCTCGAAAACCGCGACCTCATGAAGCGTACGTTCCCGCAGGTTTTCGAAGGCCTGCACGTCCGCCCGGTTGACGATTACCCCAGCCGCCTTCTTGAGATGCTGCAAAACGTTGCGCCACATGGCGCAGCCGAACATCCCACCGTCGTGCTGCTCACGCCCGGTATCTATAACTCGGCCTATTTTGAGCACAGTTTCCTCGCGCAGAAGATGGGCGTTCAGTTAGTGGAAGGCAGTGACCTCATCGTCCAGGATCAAAAGGTCTGGATGCGCACTACCAAAGGTCTGCGCAAAGTTGACGTCATCTATCGCCGCATCGACGACGATTTCCTTGACCCTCTTGCCTTCCGTGAAGACTCCCTTCTGGGCGTCCCCGGCATCATGGATGCATGGCGGGCCGGCAATGTGGCGCTCGCGAACGCGCCCGGTAATGGCGTTGCCGATGACAAGGTCGTCTATGCGTATGTGCCTGACATGATCCGCTACTACGAGCAGGAAGACCCTATCCTGCCCAACGTGCCAACCTATCTCTGTTGGCGCGACGCCGACCGGCAACACGTTTTGGCAAATCTGGACAAACTGGTGGTCAAGGCCGCGAACGAAGCTGGCGGTTACGGCATGCTGGTTGGCCCGCATTCAACTGCAAAACAACGCGAAGATTTCGCCGCTCAGATCACCGCGCATCCGCGCAACTACATCGCACAACCCACGCTGGCCCTTTCCCGCGTTCCGACGCTTATTGACGACCACTTCGAAGGTCGCCACGTCGATCTCCGTCCTTACATTCTTTATGGCAAAGAAATCGAGGTCTTGCCGGGCGGCCTGACCCGCGTGGCCCTTCGCAAAGGCTCGCTCGTCGTGAACTCGTCGCAGGGTGGCGGCAGTAAAGACACCTGGGTCCTGGCGTCCGACCCTGAAATCGCCCCCGAAATTGCCCCCGTTCCTGATACCGCTATCACCGGAGGCGTGAACTAATGTCCCCCGCCATGATGGAAGAAACTAAACCTCTGCTTAGCCGCGTCGCCGACGCCGTCTACTGGATGGCGCGCTACATCGAACGTGCCGAAAACGTCGCCCGATACATTGGCGTCAATCTGAATCTTCAGCTCGATCTGCCCGGTGATCCTTCGCAGCAATGGCAGTCTCTTATCGATACCAGCGGTGACGGCGAAGCCTTTGAAAAACGCCACGGTTTCGCCAATCAGCACAACGTCGTCGAATTCCTCACCTTCGACACGGAGAATCCGAACTCGATCTTCTCCTGCCTGCGCGCCGCCCGCGAGAATGCCCGCTCGGTTCGTGAGACGATTTCCTCGGAAATGTGGGAGCAGGTCAATGAGATGTACCTGCACATGGCTGCGCAGCATCTGGCACCCGGCGCCGAATGGCTGCCGGAATTCTTTCGTCAGTTGCGTCTCAGTTCTCACCTGTTTCAGGGTATCGCCGACGCCACCATGACGCATAACGAGGCATGGCACTTTGCGCGCCTCGGCCGCAAGTTGGAACGCGCCGATAAAACTTCGCGCATTCTCGACGTCAAGTATTTCATGCTGCTGCCGTCGCTCAGCGATGTGGGCACACCTTATGACGATATTCACTGGTCCGCTGTGCTGAAATCCGTAAGTGGTCTCGAAATGTACCGCAAGCGATACGGCCGCCTGGAGCCTCGTGACATCGTCGACTTCCTCGTCATGGACCGCGACTTCCCCCGCTCCATTCATTACTGCATTGCCCGCGCCGATAATTCGCTGCGCGCTATCACTGGCACCGCCCCCGGCACTTTCTATTACTCATCGGAGCGCCTGATGGGCCTGCTTCGCTCCGAACTCGATTTCACTCCCGTCGACCAGATCATCAGGAACGGGCTGCACGGCTATCTGGACGCGCTCCAGATGAAGATCAACGAAATTGACGATGCAGTTTCGTCCGATTTCGTCTATTGGCGTCCGCAAGGCCAATCGCAGTCGCAGAGCCAGTCGCAGTCTTCGGCAACGATCGGAAGCCACTAATGGGAATTCGCGTCGCGCTGCATCACAAAACGGTCTACAACTATGACCGGCTGGTAACTCTGGGCCCACAGATTGTGCGTCTGCGTCCCGCTCCGCACAGCCGCACGCCCGTGCTCAGCTATTCACTGCGCGTCGAGCCGAAAGCGCACTTCATTAACTGGCAGCAGGATCCGCAAAGCAACTACCTCGCCCGCATCGTCATCCCGGAACCCACCAAACGTTTCGCGCTTGAAGTGGATCTTATTGCTGAAATGACCGTGCTCAATCCGTTCGATTTTTTCCTCGAACCGTATGCGGATCGCTTCCCGTTCGTCTACGAAAAATCGCTGGCGCGCGAACTTCTTCCATTTCTGGAAAAGCTGCCGGGCAGCGAGCGATTCACGAAGTTCATGGCGAAGCTCGATCGCTCCGAGAAGCAAACTATCGATTTTCTCGTGGATCTCAATCGCACCGTTCAGCAGGCCGTCGGCTATCTGATCCGCATGGAACCAGGCGTACAAACGCCGGAAGAGACTCTCACGCTTGCCACCGGTTCCTGCCGCGATTCCACCTGGCTGCTCGTACAGGTTCTGCGCCAACTCGGCCTTGCCGCGCGCTTCGTCTCCGGCTACCTGATCCAGCTAAAGCCTGACGTGAAAGCTTTGGATGGGCCCAGCGGCACTGAGTACGATTTCACGGATCTCCACGCCTGGGCCGAAGTCTATCTGCCCGGTGCTGGCTGGGTTGGTCTCGATCCCACCTCTGGCCTGTTCGCAGGTGAAGGCCACATCCCTGTGGCGGCAACTCCCGATCCGCAATCGGCCGCGCCCGTCTCGGGTGGTGTCACCGCCTGCGAAGTAGAGTTTGAGCATGAGATGACCGTTACGCGCATCCACGAAGATCCGCGCGTCACCAAGCCTTATTCGGATGCCCAGTGGGAACGCATCCTCACACTCGGCGACAAGATCGATAGCGAACTCGCCGATGGCGATGTCCGCCTCACCATGGGTGGTGAACCAACCTTCGTTTCTATTGACGATGTGGATGGCGACGAGTGGAACACCGCTGCCACCGGTCCCAACAAGCGTCGCCTTGCCGGGAATCTTCTCACTCGTTTGCGAGATCATTTCGCGCCTGGCGGTTTGCTCCACTTCGGACAGGGCAAGTGGTATCCGGGTGAGTCTCTGCCGCGCTGGTCTTACACCTGTTACTGGCGAACGGACGGCTTCCCGCTGTGGGAAGACCCGCAATGGGTTGGCGAACCAGACCGCGATTACGGTTTTGGCCTCGAGCACGCCGAAGACTTCGCCATCGAACTCACAAAACGCCTGCGTATCGACGAAAACTTCCTGATCACGGCCTACGAGGATCCACTCGAGTACCTCCACGCCGAGCGTAAGCTGCCCATCAATGTCGACCCCATCGACAATAATCTCGACGAACCGGAAGCGCGCGAACGCCTGCGCCGCACTTTCGAACGCGGTCTCGGCACTCCCACCGGTTACGTGCTGCCCCTGCAGCACATGCGCCGCAAGAACGGTCTCGAATGGCAATCTGGCCTCTGGATGCTCCGCGCGCGCCATCTTTATTTGGTGCCAGGCGATTCACCTATCGGTTTCCGTCTTCCTGTAGCCGCTCTGCCTTGGGAACCGGTGAACAAGCGTCGCCAGGTTTTCAAGGTTGATCCCATGGCTCCGCTCAGCCCCTTGCCCATTCCGCGCGAAGCATACCAGGCGGGGTTGAAACAGGCCGCCGCGCGCCGTACGCCATCGCGGGCCAAAGCGGCTGAACAGACTCGCGGTCCCGTCGTCCGCACGGCCCTCGCTATCGAGGCCAGAGAAGGCCGTCTGTACGTTTTCCTGCCGCCGGTCGATACGACGGAAGCTTATGTGGAACTGGTCGCCGCCATTGAGGACACTGCCGCACGCCTCGAAATGCCGATTCTGATGGAAGGCTACACGCCGCCCTCCGATCCGCGTTTGAAACGTATCGGAGTCACGCCCGATCCCGGCGTCATCGAAGTCAACACGAATCCAACCTCCGCGTGGCCGGACCTCGTCGCCAACACCGTTGAACTGTACGAGCAGGCCCGCCAGGCTCGGCTCGGCACGGAAAAATTCATGCTCGATGGCCGTCATACCGGCACTGGTGGCGGCAACCATCTGGTGCTCGGCGGTCCTACTCCATCCGATAGTCCGTTCCTGCGGCGTCCCGATCTGCTCCGCAGCCTGCTCGGTTACTGGGTCAATCATCCGTCGCTCTCTTATCTCTTCTCCGGCGTTTTTATCGGCCCTACGAGTCAGGCCCCGCGCGTAGATGAAACACGCCCTGACGCCGTCTACGAACTCGAAATCGCCTTCAGCCTCCTGGATCACCAGGACACCGAGTGCCCGCCCTGGCTCGTAGACCGGCTCTTCCGCGATCTGCTCGCCGATGGCACCGGTAACACGCATCGTGCTGAATTCTGTATCGACAAGCTCTACTCGCCCGATACTTCCAGCGGACGTCTCGGCCTTCTGGAACTACGTGCTTTCGAAATGCCGCCGCACGCGCGCATGAGCCTCGCGCAGCAGTTGCTCGTCCGGGCGCTCGTTGCAAGATTCTGGAAGTCGCCTTACAATGACACGCCCATTCGTTGGGGCACGCGTCTTCACGACCGCTATCTTCTGCCGTATCACGTCGAAAAAGATTTCTCTCTCGTCGTCGAAGAACTCCGCGACGCGGGCTACGCCATAGAGAACGAATGGTTCGCGCCTCACGTGGAATTCCGCTTCCCCGTTTACGGACGCGTCAACTACGGCGGTATAGAAATCGAACTTCGCCAGGCCATCGAGCCATGGTACGTGCTCGGCGAAGAGCCCGGCGGCGGCGCTACAGCCCGGTATGTCGATTCGTCCGTAGAGCGCATGCAGGTCCGCGTCACTGGCATGGTGGGCGAGCGCTACTGTGTCACGTGCAATGGACGCCGCCTGCCTCTGCAATCCACAGGCACCCATGGCGACTACGTTTGTGGAGTTCGCTATCGCGCCTGGCAGCCGCCACGTTGCCTGCATCCCACCATCCCCGTGCACACGCCGCTGGTTTTCGACCTGGTCGATCTCGCGGCTGGCCGCTCCATCGGTGGCTGCACTTATCACGTCGGGCATCCCGGCGGACGGAATTACGATACCTTCGCGGTAAACTCAAACGAGGCGGAAGCAAGGCGCAGAGCCCGTTTTCTCGCATTCGGTCACACGCCGGGCGCGATGGCTGTCCCTCCGCTGGAAGAAAATCCCGAATTTCCGGCTACTCTCGATCTTCGCAGAGATCCACGTAGGAGTGCGCTGCGCCGGAAATCGTCTTAAAGGCCGACGAAGGTTTGTATAAGAGCGCTCAAGTGAAAGAAACGTCCGCACCCTCGGGAGTTCACGGGATGTTACGGCAGTATGTCCCGCATGAAGGCGTGTGGGATGAAGCTTTGCTCGCATCCGGTTTTCCGCGCCGTCCCTGGCGTCAGCTGTCCGTGGCCCTGGGACGCATGGGTTTCCGCCAGCTTAGCAACCGTTGGCGCACCGGCCAGCAGCTCATCCACGCCAACGGTGTCACCTATAACGTTTACGGCGACCCTAAAGGCAAAGAACGCCCCTGGCTGATGGACCCCATCCCGCTCCTCATCTCGGAAAATGAGTGGGCGCATATCGAGCGTTCTATCATTCAGCGTGCCACGCTGCTGAACAACATGCTCGGCGATCTCTACGGTGAGCAGAAGCTGATCCACTCCGGCAGTATTCCCGCGCCACTGCTGTTCGCCAATCCGAATTTCCTGCGCCCGTGCCATGGCATCAAACCGCCAGGTGGCGTTTATATTCATAGCTACGCTGCCGATCTCGCGCGCTCTCCCGATGGAAGCTGGTGGGTGATTGCCGATCGCACGCAGGCGCCCTCCGGCGTCGGTTACGCCTTGGAGAACCGTCTGGTGAGCGCGCGAACTCTGCCATCCGTTTTCAATCTCTGTCAGGTCCGGCAGCTCAACCGCTTTTTCGAATTGCAGCGTGAAGGCCTGCTGTCGCTCGCGCCGCGCTCGGCCGGGAATCCTCGCCGCAGTCCACGGGTCGTCCTTCTCACGCCGGGGCCGCATAACGAAACGTACTTCGAGCACTCGTTCCTCGCACGGCAATGGGGTTTCCCACTTGTCGAAGGCGCCGATCTCATTGCTCGCGACAATCAGGTTTTCCTGAAGACTCTTGCCGGTCTCGAACCGGTCGATCTGATTCTGCGCCGCGTCGACGATGGCTTTTGCGATCCGCTCGAACTTCGCAGCGAGTCCGTGCTCGGAGTGCCGGGACTTTTGCAGGCCGTACGTGCAGGCAACGTGGTGATCGCTAACGCACTCGGCAGCGGCCTGATGGAAACGCCCGCCCATATGGCGTTTCTGCCAGGCTTGTGTCGCGATCTTCTCGGCGAGGAACTTCAAATGCCCTCTGTCGCGACCTGGTGGTGCGGGCAGGAAGCGCCTCTGCGATACGTGCTCGACCACCTCGATGAAGTTGTCATCAAGCCGGCGCTCCCGCGCTTCGGTCAAAAAGTAGAATTCCCCGCCATGCTCAAGCGGGCCGAACGCGCCGATCTCGCTCTCCGCATCAAGGCGCATCCGGAACAGTTCGTTGCCCAGGAACAGGTTGTGCTTTCCACCGCGCCCGTACGCACCGAATACGGCATCGCTCCGCGGCACGTGGTTGTGCGTGTATTCGCCGCCTGGGATGGCAACGGTTACTCCGTATTGCCCGGCGGTCTCACCCGCGTTTCCACCGCTGATAAATCGCTGAATGTCTCTATGCAGTTGGGCGGCGGCAGCAAAGATACCTGGGTTCTCGGTAAAGATAGAGACGAAGGAATCCAGCGCGCCGCCAGTGCCGAAATCGTGGCAACACCGCGTGGCACCGGTGAACTTCCCAGTCGTGCCGCCGATAATCTCTTCTGGCTCGGCCGTTATACCGAGCGCGTGGAAGACAGCGTCCGACTGGTTCGAACTCTGCTGCCCGGGCTCTCCGGCGAAGCGGATTTCGGCCGCTCAGCGTCGCTCGAAACGGTCACGGAACTTCTGGCCAACATGCGGTATCTGCCGGAATTTCACATCCCTCCCTCCATCGCCCAGCAGCGCTGGCAATTGCAGCGGCTCCTGACGGGCATGGTTTACGATCCTTCCCGAACCACCGGCATTGGCTGGAATCTGAAGCAGATTCGCCGTGTGGCGTGGCCCCTCAAAGAGCGCCTTTCACAGGACACATGGCGCGTCCTCCAACAACTCGATTCCGAGTTTTCCAACACCGCGCCAAGTCAGGCGGACCAGACTTTTGTTGCCGAAATGAATCTGCTGGATCGCGCCATCATGACCCTCTCCGCCTTTGCCGGGCTTCTGATGGAGAACACCACGCGCGGCTACGGATGGCGGTTCCTCGAAATCGGGCGGAGGCTTGAACGGGCCTTGCAAATGGCCAACCTGCTGGATGCCGCGCTGGCCAGGACCGAGCTTGATGAGGACAGTGGCGAACTGGAGCCATGTCTCGAAGTCCTGTTGCAGATCGCCGATAGCTCGATCACTTATCGCACCCGGCATCTCACCGAAATGCGCGTGGAGTACGTTCTGGATCTGCTGCTCGCCGACGAGGCCAATCCGCGCTCAGTGGCTTTCCAGCTTGTGGAGTTGTTAGAGCAGATCCATCATCTGCCCGGGCGTGATGCCGACGACAGCGTGTCACCCGAAGAAAAGCTTCTGCTCAAAGCGCTTGGTTCGGTTCGTCAGGCCTGGATGCAGGATCTCGCGAAACGCGATGAAGAGGGTCATCTGAGCGCGCTTGGCGAGCTTACGCAGCGCATTCGCGGCTCGCTCTACGATTTTTCCGATGTGCTGACCGCCCGCTACCTCAGCCATCTCACGCAATCCCGGCTCCACTCAACTTAACGGCCCACTCATCGTGACGACCTATCGGACCATCCACACGACGACGTATCGCTATGAGGGACAAGTCTCCCAAAGCATCAGCGAAGCGCGTCTTACCCCGCGCTCGTTTGCCCGTCAGCGTGTGCTCGAAAGCAGCATTACGGTAGAGCCCGATTTCGCCACGCAGCAAACGCGTACCGACTACTTCGGCAACGATGTCACAACAATCGCGGTCTTCGGCAATCATGATCGCTTCGTCGTAACGGCCTCGAGCGTCGTCGAAGTGGGACTTGCGCCGGTCGGCGAACTGCCCGTGATCCCGTGGGAATCGGCGCGCGATATCCTCGCTCTGCCGCCCGATGCGGAAAGTCTGGCCGCGTCGGAATTCATTTTCGATTCGCCCTACGTGCCTTACGTAAAGTCGGTGGAGAATTACGCCAGATCCACATTCACTGCCGGTCGTCCGCTGGTGGACGGCCTGAGCGAACTCAATCATCGTATTCATCGGGAGTTCCTCTACAAGCCGGAATCAACCTCCATCGAAGTGCCTTTGCAGGAAGTGATGGATAAGCGCCACGGCGTTTGCCAGGATTTTGCGCACGTGATGATCGGCGCGCTTCGGAGCCTGGGGCTCGCGGCACGATACGTTAGCGGCTACCTTCGAAGCGGTGCCGATGTACAGGGCGCGGAAGCATCGCACGCCTGGGTTTCAGCCTGGGTGCCCGGCGTCGGCTGGGTGGATTTCGATCCGACCAACGACGTTCGGCCATTCGAAGGTCACGTCACCATAGGCTGGGGTCGCGACTTCGGCGACGTCACGCCCGTGAAAGGTGTTGCGCTCGGCGGGGGCGGACAAACGGTGGCAGTGGAAGTTCGCGTCACCCCGCTCGTCCAATTAGGTAACGAATAGGCCGCGACGTCAGTTGGCCGCGGGTTCTCTGTCAATCGAGTCGATGACCAGCACTTCAACCGACTCTTTCGACGATTGTAAGCTCAGGCCGAGTTGCTGTTTCAACGCCGCCGGGAGATCGGGGCCGGAGTCTGAAGCTTGTACATTTGCAGAGGGTGCCGGATCACCAGCCATCCACGACAGCGTGAATTCGTATCGACCGGTCAGGCCCGTGACGTCGGCAACCGGCCGGCCAAGTTGATTCTCCAGCAATCCGGCAAGATCCCGCATGGACGCATGGAACTGATGTGTTCTGGCGCGTCCGCTGCGAAGCGCAACCAGCCATGATCCTTCGGTCGGAGGAACGATGGGATAGCCCTCGCCATCCAGTTCCAGTTCGTTGGGAGGTCCGGAAGGCAGCGGATCGAAATCGTCAGCGGTAGTGTTGGCCGCTTGATCAGTGGCTTCTTTCAGTTTGGGGCCACCTTTGCCGATCCCGAGCGTGTAGGCGACCATCTCTTTTTGTTCGCGGTGAATTGTCAGGTGGAACCGCTCAGAGAGCAGGCCTTGCAGCATCGTCCGAAGCTGTGCTCCGGTCGTGCCAGGCGGCAGCGTTGCGGTGATCTCGAAAAGCCTGTCGTCAAGCCACGCCGGGGCAGACAGTTGGGAACTGCCTGTACGATAGGCAGCCATCACCAGGTATCGGAGGCTGATGCGACAGCGGATGCGGTTGGGATCGGACGTGCCGGGGCCGCCTTCCATGACTGGTCTGGACTTTGGCGGCGCAGGTTTGACCGACGCGGCTTCAAATGCGGGCGGTGCCGCCGTGGCCCTGCTGCACACCAAGGCGACGACGGCAAGTGCACAGAGCACGCGTGGAACAGTCATACGAAGACATTACTACGACGATATTCGTATGTCAAGTGCCCTGTGGATACGGGGGCGTTTGTGAGCCAGGTGCCGCCTCCACCTCAGCTTCCCTCCCGAACGGTTGCAGTAGCTGGCCAGCCATGCTGCGGGCCATGGGAGCTTCCGTTCCATAGACCTCGGGCCACCGATCCCGCGGAAGATAGAAAGTTCCGAAGCACTGATCCATGCACGGCAAGAGTGCTGCGTAATTCTTATCAACGTGCTGCGGATCCTTCGTGTGGTGCCAGTGGTGAAAGGCCGGCGTCGAGACCAGCCTTTCCAGCCATCCGAATCTCCACCGTAAATTGGCGTGGATGACAAAGCTCCAAATTGTACCGGTAATCGCAACCGCGAGCGGCAAAGGGTCCACCGCATTTCCCGTTGGTTGCGCCAGTCCCAGCACGTAAATCGGCACCAGGCCGCAAAAGCGAGTGAAGAAGACGTCGAGCGGGTGCGCTCGCGTATTCACCAGCCAGTCCATCGCTTCGGCGCTGTGATGGACGGCATGGAAGCGCCACAGGAAGGGAATCTCGTGCATCCAGCGATGCCCCCAGTAGGCGCCAAAGTCCCCCACCACGATCGCCGCCGCAAAACGCAGCCACAACGGCAGGCTCGCAATAAACGCATATTGCCCGCTTGGCGCCAGTGTGTGCACCGTTTTGGCGAGCAGGGACAGTGGCGCGATCAGGATCAGTTTGGGCAGCAGACTATTCAGAAAGTAATAGCCGAGATCGGTAACGAAACCTTGTCGGAAAACCTTCTGGCGGTGCCGTGCCCAGAGCCTTTCGAGCGGCACGAAGATGGCGAGCAGCAACACCAGCCAGACACACAGCCTCAACAGATCCAGAGCGAACGGCGGCAAGCGTCGCCACTGCAGAAGCGTTTCCATGGATTGGGCTCAGGCCCGCCTTTGTCGATGAATTACAACGGCAGCCAGCAGACCAGCACCCAACAATGCCAGCGCGAAGGATTTCGGTTCCGGAGTAGACGACGTGCCGGACGTGCCCGATGACGCCTCTACGTCGACGTTGTCCAGTAGCGCCAGAGGTGGCCCTCCCTGCGGAGACCCGACGCCCATAAAGGCCAGCAGTTCACTGGTGGCGCTCGCCGTGAACGAATACGACTCCGCCTGCCAGCCGGAAAAACCACTGCTCGGATTGGAAATCACCGCATTCAGCGTAATTAGCGGTGTTGTCCATGAGTCATCCGGGCCGTTGACCACGTAGGCGCCGATGGTAGATGAGTCCGGCAGCGTGATCGTCGTCGGCGAACTGGCAAGTGTCCCGCCGACCGTTACGATCCACTGATCAGTTGATGGATCCGCATAATTACCACCGAGTTCTCCCGCCGCCTGATCGAAACTCAGCGTGTAGCTTTGACCTACCGTTAGTCCGGTGAGAGTTTGTGAGATTGGACCCTCGGTGCCGAAGGCAGCATCCGAGCCAACAAAATTATTGCCGTCAGCGGCGGTGATCAGGCCTCCACCATCCAGAAGCGTAGGGATGTTGGCAGGTGTGAAGAGTATGGACAGACTCGATTGGGTTGTCCAGTTCGGCACCGCAACGCACGGGTTGAGCGAGTTACAGTTTGGGTAGTCGAAGGTATCGCCGCCGAATGGCCCGGCCCCCACGCCGTAGGTTGGGGTAGCTTCAAACGAACCGTTTACCACGATGTTCGACGCGTATGTCGAAACGGAAAAAACGGAAAGGGCGATGCAGGAAAAACTAACAACCGTGATTTGACGCATAGATCCTCCTTGGCCGCGATTGGACCCCGGCCAGGACCAGATTGTACATCAAATTGTAATCTGTTGGAAATGTTTTAACATTTACGCGGTTTTCAGGTGTGTTGCGATGTACCACTTGTTGCCAAAGGCTTCAACGCCACCGCTCCGGTCGCCGTAATCGTGATCGACCGGCTCGCCGATCGATTTGGCCCCCGCTTCGATAGCCCGCCGATACGTTGCGTCCACGTCGGGAACGTAGAGATAAAACATGCCTGGCATCGGCTGATAAATCCACGCCGCGTCGATCAACTCCATCGCCGCATCACCAATCTTAATGGTGGTGTGAAGAATAGCGCCTTCATCGGAAGTGGCACGGCCGGATTCATCGGCGCCGAATGCGCGCACCAGGAATTCGATCACCGGCGCTGAATGCGGCGGATGCAGAACCGGCTGGATAGTCGGCGCGCCTTCCGAAAAATAGTTCTCACCCTGAAACGTTGCGATGTACCAGTTGTTGCCGAACGGATCTTTGACGTTAGCGGTTCGCTCACCCCAGGGCTGATCCGTAGGCTGTGCCAGTGAAGTGGCCCCGGCGACGAGCGCTCTCGCGTAAGCCTCATCGACATCCGGCACATAGATGTGAAACGCCATTGGCTGGCTCTCGCCTTTCCAGGCTACGTCCGAGCCACCGCCGCCGATCATCATCATGCAATCGCCAATGCGGATCTCGCAATGGTACCCGCCCGCCGAGCCAACCGCCCGAAATGTTTCTTCCACCGTGTGGCTGGGACCAAAGGTATCTTTCAGAAAGTCAATCAGACCAGGAACGTCCTGCACGATCGGGTAGGGCGTCAGTGTGCGAAAGCCGCGCGGGTTGGACACTCTTCAATTCTAGCTGGAATTCACGCGGCGGGTGTCCAGGCTTAATAGCGACAGGGATCGCGTTGAAATATCGTGGCCACCCCGTGCGCGCCATTTCTACGCTAAACTCCGTTGCAAGGAGTCTGTATGCGATTTAAGATAATGTGCTTCGCGCTGGCCGCTGGTGTATTGATGGCCGATCAGTCGTCAATGCACATTCGCAGCGTTATTTACAAGTTCGTGTCAACAGCCAAAACGCCTTTGAAAGAAATGTCAATTGATGCGATCACAACAACGTTGACGAGCAAAGGGATAGCTCTGAGAAACTTTGATTCGTCGGAGGTGGACCGAGCCGGGGATGTAATTCGGGACCTGTACGGCAATGCCGGGCAAAAGGTTCGAGTGGAGCATTCGGTGACTCAGGCGTCCGGTTCCCGGTCGGTCGAAGTCAGGTTCGAAGTGATTCAGCTTTGCTCCTGCGAGTGATCGCCGGCGGCTCGTGGAGTATATTCCCGTACGCGTGTATGTTCAAAGTAGATACATATGCAAAGTGAAACCACGGTATCCGTCTGGGGGAACAGTCTCGCGGTACGGATTCCTCAATCGATCATCAAACAGGCTCGCCTTAGCGAAGGTGACCGTCTGGCGATGGATATCGACTCCAATGGCGGCATCGTCCTTCGCCCAGCCAAACCCAGGTACGAACTGACGGAACTCGTGGAGAAGATCACGCCCAGGAATCGTCATCGCGAGACCGATTGGGGAACGCGGTAGGGCGGAGAAGCGTGGTGAGTATTTTCACCCGGAATGAGTCGTGAGCGCCGCGTACGTGCCAGACGCAAACGACCTGATCTGGCTGACGTTCGATCCGCAAGCCGGACGCGAACAAGCAGGAAGACGCCCCGCCTTGGTTTTGAGTCCCCGGATCTACAACGCGCGTTCTGGACTCGCTATCGTATGTCCGATTACGAATCTGTCGAAGGGTTATCCGTTTGAAGTAACAGTACCGTCCGGTTCGGCGACCAAGGGTGTGATTCTGGCCGACCACGTCCGGAGCGTCAATTGGAAGGCCAGGCGCGCCGAGAAGTGCTCGCCAGAAGTCGCGGATGAGGTTCGGGAAAGAATCGCGCCGCTGTTTGGCTATTGAAGCCGCCCGCTCGTAGTCGCGATGCTTAAATAAACTCTTTGAACAGCTCTTTCGCCGGCCGGCGAATCACCTGACGATCCACCAGAATCCCGTCTTCTCCCGCCACGTCCGACCCCACCTGCACCGCCGTCTCCACACTCGAAACATCGCCCGTCATCAGCACGAAACCCTTACCGCCCAGCGCCATCGCAAGATGCACGCGGAACAGAGTCACATTCGCCGATTTCACTGCCGCATCCGCCACATCGATAATGCTCGAAGCCGAAAAAGTTTCGATGATCCCAAGCGCGTCCGTAGTATCGGGATCAAGCGCGACATTACCCATAATCGCCGGAAAAATCGAAGGATGCACGCGCGTAATATGGCGCTTTTCGATAATCGCGCCGCGTCCCGCTTTCGCAGCTGCTTCAAGTGACGCCATCACAGCATCCGCATCGCCAGCCACCGCCACCAGAAACTTGCCCGAGCAGATGGTCCGCGCCATGATGATCTTCACGTTAGCGGACTTGATCATGGCGTCTTCCACCGTGTAGCCGCGCGCGACGCTCGAAAGCTCCACCAGTCCGATTGAATCGAAGTCTTCCATGTTTGTCCTATGCCGTAATCGTTACTGAACTGTTCACTGCCGATACCGTGCCGCTGATGCTTGCATGAATACGCGCGCCCAGCGCCTTCTCCGCGGGCTTGCCGATCAGATCGCCCACCTTCACTTTGTCGCCCACTTTGACCGCCGCAATCGCCGGCGCGCCGGTGTGTTGCTTCAGCGGAAGCACGACTTTCGAGGGCTTGAAATCCACCTTCGTCAACGGGCCCACATTGCGGAAATTATCCAGGCCCAGCTTCAGAATCAAACGCTTTGTCGAAACGCGGCGGTAATCCTTCATCGGGTGCGTTTCAATCTCGCTTGGATCGCCCTTGAACTTGAGCCCCTGTTCGCGCGCCGCAGGCTTACCCTGCACGCAGACGTTCTTCGGATCCAGATCTTCCGGGCAACTGAACAGCGAGCAAAGATTGCACTCGCAGCAATAAAGCGTCGCCGCTACCAACTGCTCGTTGGAAGTGCCAAACATCAGCGCGCGCATCGCAGCGTGCGGTTCAATCGGGTGGCCCAGCAGATAGCGCGGGCAAAGGTCCGTGCAGAAGCGGCACTGATCGCAGGCCGACTTGCCGATCTGATGAATTTCCGCCCACGGCATTTTGTAGCGCTTAATCAGGGAATGGTCGGATGGCAGCACGATGATCCCGCCCAGCGTTTTTGTCACCGGCTGATCCAGGCTTTGCGCCACCGTGCCCATCATCGCGCCACCCAGCAGTACGCCGAAATCCGAAACCGTCGCGCCACCGGCCATCTCGATCACTTCACCGATAGTCACACCGATCGGCACCGAGAGCGTAATGGGATCGGCAACCGCTCCCGCCACCGTGAGGTACTTATGCGTCACCGGCTTATCCAGGCCGATGTTCATGAGCGTTTCCACGTTCATGACGACACAACCAACATCCTTCGGCAGTCCGCCCGGAGGAATAATGCGCTTCGTAATGTCGTTGACCATCACGAATTCGTCGCCGGACGGATAGGAATCGGGCAGCGGAAAAATCCGAACGTCGGCCGGAAGTTTCGGCTGAATCGCGTCCATCACCCCGTGATATTTGTTCTTAATCCCGATGACCGCCTCAGTGCAGCCAGCCAGATTCATGGAAATCCGGATGCCCCGGAGCATGTCGTCGGCGTGGTGCATCAGCAGCTCTTTATCTTTATGTAAGAGCGGTTCGCACTCAGCGCCATTGACCAGCAACTGCGGAACCTGTGTATTCAGTTTGACGGATGTTGGAAAACCGGCGCCACCAGCACCCACAATCCCCAGCTCGGCAATTCTGTCTAAGGTCATTTTGAAGGATTTTGATTGACTCTGACTGAAAGTATATATAAAATGGCGTATGATAGTCAATTACTTCCAATGAAGATTCTTGTTGTCAACATCGGAACCACCTCGCTAAAGTACCGCCTGTATGACATGCAATCAAGTGCGGTGATGGCGAAAGGTCTGGTCGAGCGCATTGGCCAGGCGGGTTGCTGCCCCAATTACGAAGCTGCGATTTCACAGTGCCTGGGCGATATCCTGGGTGACAGTAAACCGCTGAAGAATCTGGCCGAATTGAGCGCCATCGGTTTCAAGGCCGTGCACGCCGGGCCAGTCACAGGCGCCAGGCTGGTCGATGATGTGGTGCTAAAAGCGATGGAAGAATTCACCTTCCTCGCCCCCGCGCACAACCCTCCTTACATGGCTGCGATGCGCGCTTTCCAAAGCCAGGTTCCCTCTGTGCCGCTGGTCGCTCTCTTCGAAACCGCGTTTTACGGAGAACTGCCCGAGAGCACAATCACCTATTCCGTTCCTTATGAATGGAAGGAGCAGTTGGGCATTCGGCGCTATGGTTTCCATGGTGCCAGCCACCGTGCCGCGAGTGAACGCGCGCAGGAACTGCTGGGCCGCAAAGACATTCGGCACATTTCATGTCATCTCGGTGGCAGTTCCAGCATCGCGGCGATTCGCAATGGTTTCGCGGTTGGCACAAGCTTCGGCATTTCTGCGCAATCGGGAATTCCCCACAACAATCGCGCGGGCGATGTGGACGCGTTCGCCGCTCTCTACGCGATGAAGCGGCTGAACCTGAGTGTGGACGAAATGGCGGAGATCTTGTCGTCGAAATCCGGACTCGCGGGTATGAGCGGCGGGACGGGCGACATGCGCGATATCGAAGCGGGCATTGCGGCTGGCGATCATCGTTCGCAACTCGCGATGGATGTTTTCGTGCGGGCGATCCGAAACTACATTGGAGCGTTTCTCGTGGAACTGGGCGGCGTGGACGTGCTGACTTTCTCCGGCGGCATTGGCGAGAACGGCGCATCGACCCGTGCGGCTGTTTGCAAAGGTCTCGAAGCGTTTGGTATTGAACTGGATGCGGCGA
Source organism: uncultured Acidobacteriia bacterium (assembly GCA_903825445.1). Lineage (GTDB taxonomy): Bacteria > Acidobacteriota > Terriglobia > Bryobacterales > Bryobacteraceae > BOG-234. The sequence continues at coordinate 7,276 of CAIKAS010000011.1, read as the reverse complement.
GAAATGCTGCGGCGCGCAACGAGGCAAAGCTTTCGCCCGATGGCGCGAAAGTCCCGATCTATATCGTGCCGGCCGACGAAGAACGAATTGTCGCTCGCGCGGCAGCACAGGTGGTGACCGCATGATCAGACTGGAGGGCGGGCATTCCTGCCCGCAGCCGGCTTTCCAGCCGGCCTCTTCCCCAAGCACGGCAACCCACGTAACGGCGAATGTGGGGCAGATTGGTAATCTGCCCGCGACCGAACTCCCAATGGTGACCGCATGATTTCGCGATCCATAGTCGAAGGCGTAGTCCGCGACGTAGTCACCCGCCGATTGACTCAAGCAAAACAACCCATCGGCGTCGGCGGACGAACGCGTTCCGGCCCTCCGCTACGCGTAGACGCCTCCGCGCGCCACATGCATCTCTGCCGCGCCGACATCGACGCCCTGTTCGGCAAAGGCTACGAACTAACGGAATACCGCCCCCTGTATCAGCCCGGAAATTTCGCAGCGAATGAAATGGTCACTCTCATCGGCCCGCGCAGTCGGGTCATTTCGAACCTGCGCGTTTTAGGCCCGCTGCGTCCGGAATCGCAGATCGAACTGGCCTACACGGACGTGATCAGCCTCGGCTTAGAAGACGTTCCTGTGCGAATTTCGGGAAATATTAAAGACACGCCGGGCGCGTGGGTGATGGGTCCGAAAGGCATGATCCAGCTGAAGCAGGGAATCATCCGCGCAGCCATCCACGTTCACATGAATCCGGAAGACGCGGATTTTTACGGAGTGAAGCAGGGGGATTTGATGAAGCTGCGCGTAGGTGGCCCGGCTTCGGTGACTTTTGAAAAAGTCCATGTGCGTATCGATCCAACGGTACTACTGAACATTCACATGGATACGGATGAAGCAAATGCGTGCGGTTTGCATATGGCGAAAGAAATTGAGCTGTTCCGGTAGAGCCCGAAAAGGCTCGAGTTGTCGAGATAAAAGCCGAAAGAAATCGAGTTGTTCAGGTAGCAGGAGAGAGAACCCAAACATATGAAGCAAGCGTTAGGAATGATCGAAACCAAGGGCTTCGTCGCTTTGTCTGAAGCGACCGATGCCATGTTGAAAGCGGCAAACGTCACGCTCACGGGCTGGGAAAAGGTCGGCAGCGGCCTGGTCACGGCGTTTGTGGAAGGCGACGTGGCCGCGGTGAGAGCGGCCATCGACGCAGGCGCGTCGGCGGCGAAGCGCATCGGCGAAGTGTCTGTGGTGCAGGTGATTCCGCGGCCTCACGATGAACTGGGAGCCTTTGCGCCCGCGCTGAAGAAGGAAGCCAGCGCACCCGGCGAAAACGATAAAGCCGGCGCGGTCGGCTTCGTCGAAACGCGCGGTCTGGTCGGCCTGATTGAAGCGAGCGATGCCATGTGCAAAGCCGCCAACGTCCGGCTTGTGAAGCAGGTGGAAATCGGCGGCGGCTTTGTGACCGCGGTCATTCGTGGCGACGTCGGCAGCGTCCGTTCGGCAGTGGATGCCGGAGCGGCAGCGGCTAAGCGCGTGGGCGAATTGGTTTCGTCGCACGTGATCCCGCGCCCCAGCGACGGCATGAACGACGGTCTGTTGCGCTAAACGAACGCCCCATAAGGAGATAAAAACATGGAAAACCAGGCAATCGGAATGATCGAAACGAAGGGCCTTGTGGCGCTCGTCATCGCGACGGACGCGATGCTGAAGGCGGCCAAGGTTCAGTACAAGGGCTGGAGAAAAGTTGGCAGCGGGTTATGCACTGCTTTCGTCGCGGGCGATGTCTCGAGCGTGAAAGCCGCAGTGGATGCCGGTGCCGCGGCCGCACGCCCGGTCGGCGAACTGGTCAGTGTGCACGTGATTGCGCGTCCGCATGACGATCTGGGCACGGTGCTGCCGAAGTAGTGAGCGCGTGTGGGGCAGGCCTTTTGGCCTGCCCCGTGACTCAATAGCACGAGACCCCAAAGAGGAAAAATGTTTCTGGCGAAGGTGATCGGCAATGTCGTCGCGACGCAGAAGAGTCCCGAGTTCAATGGGATGAAACTTCTGCTGATCCAGCCGTATATCAACAAGGAAAAGGTGCTGGTGGCGTCGGGCAGTTCCGTGGTGGCGGTGGATAGCGTTGGTGCGGGCATCGGCGAATGCGTGATGTTTACGCAGGGCAGTTCCGCGCGACTGACCCACAACACCAAGGGAGCGCCTGTGGATGCCGTGATCGTGGGCATTGTCGATTCCGTGGAAGTGGAAGGCAGTACGGTCGAAAAGCCGTAAGAGATTTCAAGGACAAGAACCAGCCATGACGTTGAATCAGGAAATGGTGGCAGAGATTACGCGCGAAGTGGTCGCGCGCCTGCAGGCTCAGTTGCAGTCGAATTCGGGGAATGCCGCAAGTGCTCCGGCACGTACGGAAATCCGCGATGGCGTTTTCCCCACGATGGATGAAGCGGTGAAAGCGGCCGCCGCGGCGCAGTTGAAGGTTGGGCAGTTGAGCCTCGAAGACAGAGGCAAGGCCGTCGCCATCATTAAGCGCATGTGCGAACAGAATGCCGATGACTGGGGCCGCCAGGAGATGGCGGAGACCAGGATCGGCCGCGTGGATCACAAGATTGAAAAGCTCAAGATCGTGAAGCAGGTATTGGGCGTGGAAGCGATGCGCAGCGACATTCGCGCCGATACCACCGGTGTGTGCCTGATTGAACGCGCGCCCTGGGGCGTGATTGGTATGGCGCTGCCTGCCACGCATTCGGTGCCTACGATGGCGAGCAACGCGATCAACGTAATCTCGGCGGGTAATACGGCTGTGTTTTGTCCGCATCCCGCCGGCGCTCAGTGCGCGACCATGGCGCTGCGGGCGTTCAACCGCGCCATCGATCGCGAAATCGGCGTGGCAAACGTGATTACGACGACATCGGAAGCCAGCATCAAATTGGCCGAAGAAATGTTTCATCACCCTGGTATCGCGCTGCTGTGTGTGACCGGCGGACCGTTTGTCGTGAAGGCGGCGCTGAAGTCCGGCAAGCGCGTGATCGCGGCCGGCCCTGGCAATCCCCCTGTGTTGGTGGACGCGACGGCGGATCTGAACCATGCCGCAAAGTCGATCATCGCCGGCGCCTCGTTCGATAACAACCTCCTCTGCATCGGCGAAAAAGAAGTCTTCGTGGTCGAGAGCGTGTTCGAGGCCTTCCGCGCCGCGATGAAGCGCGCGGGCGCGTTCGAACTGGATGCCGCAGCCGTGGAACGTCTTTCTGAAGCCGCATTCAAGTTTGACGGACCGGGCAAGGGCTGTGGCCGCGCGCATCTGAAGCGCGATCTGGTGGGTCGCGATGTTTCTGAACTGGCTGCGGCCGCTGGCGTAACAGTTCCGGCGGGAACCGATCTGCTGTTCGGCGAAACCAAGGCCGATCACGCGTTTGTAGTGGAAGAACAGATGATGCCCTTCATCCCGATCGTCCGCGTGCCGAACGCCGATGCGGGAATCGCCGCTGCCGTGGAAGCCGAGCATGGTTACCGGCACACTGCAATCATCCATTCGCAGGATATGGAAACGGTCACGCGCATGGCGCGGGCCATGAATACGACATTGTTCGTGCAGAACGGACCCTGTACGGCGGCTCTGGGCAGCGAAAGCCCAGGGTACCTGAGCTTCAGTATCGCCACACCGACAGGTGAAGGAATTACCACGCCAATGACGTTCACGCGTGAGCGTCAGATTGTGCTGGGTCGCGGGGCTTTGAGGATCATTTAATGTATCTCGCCCGCATCGACGGTACTCTGACTTCGACGATCAAACACGAGGCCCTCAATGGACTTCGTTTTCTGATCGCGCAGAGGATCGAGGGCGATGGCAGCGAAAGCGGCGAGCCGCAGGTGTTGGTCGACATGCTGGGCGCCCGCGTAGGTTCGCTCGTGCTCGTAACCACCGATAACGAGGCGATACGCAAGGCCACAAAGAATACGACGCCCGTGCGACTGGCGGTGATGGGAATTGTGGATTCGGTTTATCCCGAGTTAGGTATAGCTGTATGAGACTCGGCGTAGTACGTGGAACCGTCGTCCTGAGCCAGGCAGTACCTGGGCTGGCCGGTGTGAGGCTGGTGGTTCTGGAACCGGTGACGTCAGCACGGCTGGCAGCCGGGGATCCGGGTGGCGGGAAGTGTCTGATTGCGGCGGACCAACTGGGGCCGGGCATCGGACAGATGGTGGGTTTTGCGGAAGGCCGGACGGCGGCAAGTCCGTGGTACCCGAACGATATTGCGGTGGATGCGTATTGTTGCCTGATTGTGGAGAACCTTGAATACTCTCCGCCAGTGCGGGAAAAGCAGGCAAGCGTGTTGCCGGGCGTTAAGCCCAACGGCAGGAAAACAGAGCCCAGGCAGAAAACTGCTTCGAGGCAAAAGGTGCGTCAATGAAAAGTTTCGATCTTCGTCAGTTTCGTGTAATCACGCTGGAAGATGTTGAGAACGCGGCCAAAGACGGCGCGAAGGAGTTGCTGGTGCAGCCGCGCGCGATCCTGACGCCTTCGGCGAAGGATCTGGTGACGTCGAAGGGCATGTCCGTCAAAGGCGGCTGCTGTAACGACTGCGGTAATCCTGGCGGCGGTGGTTGCGTCAGTTGCTCGAGTGGCTCTGGCTCCGGAGGCCCCGGCTCTCCGTCGCTTTCCGCCACCGAGTGGGATAAGATCCTCAACTCGCCCGAAGCCGAAAAGATCAAAGAAGAAATCGTCAGCGTCGGCAAGAAGCTCTGGCTGCGTCAGTACGTCGATGGCAACGGCGGCAACATCTCTTATCGCATTGCCGAAAACGCCGTCATCTGCACCCCGACCCTCACCAGCAAGGCCGATCTCAAGGCCAGCGACATGTGCCTGGTGGATCTCAACGGCAAGCAACTCGCGGGCAGCGCCGCGCGAACCAGCGAAATCCTGCTGCACCTCGAAATCTACAAGGCCGTGCCGGAAGCGAAGGCCTGCGTGCACTGTCATCCCGCGCACGCCACCGCCTATGCCATTACTGGCCGGGTACCCATCACGTGCGTGATTCCGGAATTTGAAGTTTTCGTCGGCAAAGTGGCGCTTTCGCCCTATGAAACGCCCGGTACGCAGAAGTTTGCCGAAACCGTCATTCCGTACGTGAAGAAGCACAACACCGTGCTGCTTGCGAATCACGGCATCATCTGTTGGGCGGATACGGTTACGCATGCGGAGTGGTTCGTCGAAGTCACAGACACCTATTGCTGGACCTTGATGCTGGCCAACCAGTTGGGTTCGCCGATCACTCACATCGCGCCCGATAAGAGCGATGACCTGCTGGAATTGAAGAAGAAGCTCGGCTTGCCCGACATTCGGCACGATGTTCAGGATATGAAGGAATGCGCGCTGTGCGACCTGCCGGAATTCCCCGGTGGCATCGCCGTAGTGCCTGCCGCGGTATCGGGCGGGCCAGTTTCCGGCGGTGGCGCCTCGGCTTCCGAAATTGACTCCATCGTGAAATCGGTTACTGACGCCGTGATGGCGGCGTTTGGCGGCAAATCGTAACTATCTATATCGGGTCCAGATCAAGATGAAGGCGCCCGGACGGCACCTCAAAATTCGCGAATTACTCGACGCGCAGGAGTTCGTCGATCTGGAGACGCTTTGCCGTGAACTCGACGCCTCGGAATCTTCCGTTCGTCGCGATCTCGTACAACTGGAAGGCGAAGGCGCGTTGCGGCGTGTATACGGCGGTGCGATGGCCGTTCGTGACAGCGCTAATGGAAATGGCAATCACGATGCCCGGGATCAGGGCCTCGATTTCGACTGGCAAAGCACGCATCAGGCCGAAGAGAAACGCCTGATTGCCGCCAGGACAGCAGAGTTGATCGAAGAGCGCCAAACGGTGATTCTCGATGGTGGCTCGACCGTGGCTGCGGTGGCTCATGCCCTGCGTAATCGCAGACTGCATGTCATTACCAATTCGCTGCCGATCGCGCTGGCTCTTGACGACGCCCGCCAAATCGAAGTCACGCTGACCGGCGGCTACCTCTATCCAAGATTGCGCGTCACGCTGGGTCCGTTGTGCGAGCAGATGCTGAGCGGCGTGGCGGCGGACGTGCTGATCATGGGGATCGGTGGCGTGACGGCCGACGGTTTCAGTAATGGAAATTCGCTGGTGGTGGGTTCTGAGCGCAAGATGATTGAGGTGGCTCGGAAGGTCATCATCGTCACCGACCATACGAAGTTCGGGCGCAACGCCATGATCAATGTGGCGCCGCTGCATGTGGCGGATTACCTGGTCTCGGACAGCGGACTTGCGGAAGAGTATCAGGAGTTATTGCGCGGGCAGGGTGTGGAAGTCTTGCTGGCGTAGGGCTGGCTTCGACATGGCCGGCGATTAGGCTGCGTAAGATATTTTATTTTTCAGAGAAACGAGTTTCCCAATGAGCAAAGCTCTTAACGTCAAACTTTACCGATCCAACCTTTCTATCGTCGAAGACGGCGCCTCTGCTGCCGTTCAGGCTGCCACGCAAGCGGGCGGAGGTGTTCTGCGGTGCTTCCCCAGCTTCGTCGGCCGCAAATTCTGCCTGCCGGGCAAGAACCTGGAACTCGTCGACGAGGACTATTTCCCGGAAGGCCGCAGCGGCTGGGCCATCGATGAACGCTGGAATGGCAGCGCCATCCTCGCTGACACAGGCAATGGCATTCATGGTGAAGGCCTCTGCCACTTCCACCACCCGGATGGACACCTGATCCCAATGGATGCCGCCGTGCACGGCGCGCCAGATTTCATGGTTGGTCCGCTCTACCGCACGCTGAACGGCACGGGCTTCTATAACAAGGAATTCGACAACCTTTATCCGCTTGGCCACCACATGCACCCGTGGAAGCCGGAAGCGTACAACTTCAACGCGTGGCGCAACAAGCGCTACAAGAACGACTGGCACACCTCGGTCGGCCTCATGGAATACGTGACCGAAGAGATGATGGCGGATTTTGTGCGCGACTTCATCGCGGGCAAAGACAACCACATCCGCAGCCACGCGCGGAATCTGCTCATCCGCATGGGCACTGGTTTCCTCACGCCGACCCGAATTCTACATGGACCCGCCGCCGTCAACACGGAAGAGCCGCAGCGCGATCGCGACGATTTCCGCTTCTACCAGAGCCACGTTCTATGCCCGGAAGGCGAAGTGTATCTGGGCAACGACCTGCTGTTCCGTCACTTGCCGGAAGGCCTCGAAGGCGAAGATCGCGTCCAGCGTCTGGTATCGGATGTCGATCTGGCGCGCAACAAAGATCCGTTTATCGTGGAGAAGC
>CAIKAS010000010.1 GCA_903825445.1 uncultured Acidobacteriia bacterium | reverse complement strand
GTACCCCGCGAAACATCCGCATCCCAGACAGACCATCCCGCCATTCAGGCGCAACCCAGAAGAGGTCGGCGTAACAGTAGCGCGTCGATCGTGAGTGGAGCCCATGGATCACCTGACAGACCACGTACCCGATCAAGACTCCTTCGGCTCGCATGGCCCATATGCGCAGGATACCCGCCCGCTCATACTCGTAGTATCGGTCCCAGTCAGGATCGAGCGGGGCTTCTTCGTATGCCCCTAGCTCGCCGTAGTGCCGTTTCAGCAGGGGCCACAGTTCCCGAACGATAAGCGAGAACGGCTCCCACCCGCAGACCGTTTCAGGCGGTGCGGGGGCCGATGGTGGGGGACTGCTTGGAGGGGCTGCTTCGGGTGGCGTCGGCGTTGACGCTCCGGGTTCCGAGTTTTCGGCTCGCATCGTCCACGCTCGGGCTGTGGGTCTTCAGACCCGAAAGAAGTCCCTTGCCGCCTTTGCCTTTTGACATGTCAGCCTCACTTGATCTGTTCGATATACGCGCCCGACAGGGTCATGGTGCCCGCCGTCGCCGCCGTGCCCTGTACGATGACAGTGATGGCGGCAGTGTCGGTCTGGGTGGCGGTGGAGGCGACGGGGGCAATCACGGTGGTCCCCGTAATGCCGTGGCCTTCAATGGTCTGGGCGTTCGCGGCGGTCTTCATGATGTAGAAGTCAGCCGCCCAGAGGTTGCCCGAGCCAGTGACGACCAGCGCGGTGTTCGCTGAACCAAAAGCGAGGGTGAGGGTCTTGACGTTGGCGTCGGCGGAGTTGACCCCCCAGACGTGGACGTGAAGCGCTTGCCCCGGCGAGGCGAGCACGCCACCATTGATGGTGTAGGTCGCGAGGGGCTGAATGGTGGTCAGTGTCGTCGCGGCGGTCGCGACTGTCGAGCCGAGAAGCCCGTCCACGTTCGCATTCAGCGAAAGGATCAGGTTGTTCTGGTTCGCCATCGGCGTGGAGGGGTCGAGGATGCCCGTGGCGAGGGGCACATTCGCGGCCACGGCGGCGGTCGCGAAGAGGGCAAAGGCAGCGATCAGGAGCTTCTTGAGCATGGCGTTACCCTCTGGGGCATGGTGGTTGCTAGGAAACGATACTCCGGCTTGGGCGTTCTGTCCAGATGGGTTAGAAGTTGAGTTGCCGCCCGTGGTTACATGCGAAGCTGCGCGGTCAGGGCATTATTAGCGCTATTGTCAAAAGTAAAAGTGTATGTACCGTCAGTGGCCTCAAGCGCGGCAATATAGTGCGTCCCCACGGCAGGCGTAAACACCGCGGAAAGCACATCAGCGCCAACAGCGTTCGCTGTAAACGCCTGAATGACTACTGATAGCCCACTGGAATACGCCGACGTGGAGTCAAGCCCGAGACCATTATATACAGAGCCAAACGCACTCGCAGCTTTCCAGTTATTCTGGTAATGCGCGCTAATCGCATCCTCAACCTGGCCCAACACGAAGTTGACCTGGTTGCCAGTACTGGCGCGCGCCTGTCGAGGCGTCGCCGAGCCATAGGTGTAGGTCGCACCGCTGTCCACCACCTGCGCGCCCACAGTCACGCGGTTATACATGTTCCAGATGTTAAGCGTCGCCGCACCGCCGCCCGACGCCGCGCTGCCCCGGTTCCATGTCACTGTCGCACCGCCCGCATCTGTCGCGATCGTCCCGACATAGACGCCATACCCCGCCGCGGGGCCATTAAAGATCGTCGAAGCATTGACCAGCACGCCTTGCACACGGCTGAGCGAGTAGCCGCGCGTGGTCGTGTTGGTCCATGCGGGACCGCGCGAGAAGGTCATCGTGCTGGTGTTGGAATTGTACCAGCCGAAAATATCATAGACCGAAGCCGCCACGGCGGCGGCGGGTGACAACGTCGTGTCCGAAAGCGCCTGCGAAAATTCCGTGAACGCCTGCGATACAAAGGACACCCCACTCCATACGGGGAACTGGTTTCCTTGGTAGGGTGTGTAGAGCACAGCCGTCGCGCCCGTCACCGCCCCCGTCAGCACGGGAGTCGCGCTCGTCAGTGTCAGACGCCCTTGCGGCGTGACAGGAACGGCGCTCGCCAATGGCCCCCACGACGTCGTCGCGGCGTTGTATCCCTCGTAGGACGACAGGGTGGTGTTGAACCGGATCATGCCACTGAGAGGCGATCCGCTGCGCTGCGCGGTCGTTCCTGCCGCAAGAATTAGCTGCCCTGTCCCCGTCATGGTGATGTCACCCGAAGACAAGATCGAACCAAAAGAACCGTTTGCGCTGACGAGAATAGAGACCAGCCCCGTCAAGGACGTGATGTTGCTGTTTGCCCCCGCCGTCGCCGCGTTGACGTTCACGCACGCCTGAAAGGCCGAAAAGTTTGCGTTTATTTGGGTCGCGTCGGCTGTCGTGCCGTTCGAGAACACGTATGGGATGCTGGAGCAGATCAGCGCGGAAGCAGGCGACGCCAAGCCGAGCGCCACGAGAAGTCCCATCCACAGTGCGCGCATCGCCTTACCCCGTCGCCTGCATGTACCCGAGGGCACGCTGCCGAATGAAAATGTCGCCGATCTTGAACCCCTGCCCGGAAGCCCCGGAGACGCGGATCGAGAGCCGGTTATAGACCACGGGGGCGGAGAACCCAATCCTTCGGGGGTACAGGTTGTTTGCCCCTCCCCCCCACAGGCTGCTGCCCCAAGTCATTGTTCCCCACAAGCTCCCCGACCCCGCGAAAAAATAGGTCATCGTGTTGTAGATGGCGTTATTCTCGTCCTGCGCGCTGACGACCATGCTACCGACATTTGTCGTCTGCGTTGTTTTCACCTGCATCTCGGTGATCTCGGACATGGCCATCGCGCCGTTGTCACTGAGCATCACTGTCTGCAAAACCCACTGAAGAGGCACGCCGTTCTCGGTCGTGTTGGTTGTGCCGTCAGGAACGGTCTTCGACTGAAAGATCGTAGCCGGGACACCCTGCGGCGTCACGATGAACGTGTTGCCGTAAACGGATATTGTGCTCGCGGGAAAGGTGTGCGGCCCAGACCAGACTTTGCGCGGCAGATCAAACCAGTATTCCTGAAAAGGTGTACCATTCGCGCTGGAGTTCTGCACGGTGATGCGCAGCACGTCCGCGTTGCACGCCGCAACAACCCGCGACGGGTAGAGGGGCGACAGGAAGGGCACGTTGACGCCCGCGCCCGCGACCCCGATGGGGTCCGAGACCTGTGCGTTGAAATCAATAATCCGGTACCCATCGGGGGCAAGGAACCCGACCCCCTGTGGAGTTGGCGCTAGTGAGCGTGGAGCCAGCGTCCCCGTCGCGGCGTTCAAGGTGTTCACCGCGATGTTGGTCGTCGAGTAGTCGCCCGTCACCTGGTATATCTGGCTGGTGCCTTTGAAGACCAGAAGCGCTTGAATGACACCACCCAGCTGGTTGTTCAAAGGCAGCCCGATC
>CAIKAS010000009.1 GCA_903825445.1 uncultured Acidobacteriia bacterium | reverse complement strand
GTCCAACACCCCCATAAAGGATCACGGCCGGGCGTTCAATTTCTCTGCCTCAATCGACGCTCTTGAAAGAGGTGATTCGTCATCGCTCGGCACGATCCCGGCATTCGCCGGTTCGAATCCGGAGTCGGTCGAAAATACGCTCCTCATTGTGGGAGCGAGCTCAGGCAAGCTCTATCAAAGGGTGCCGGTTCCGATTGGTATGTGGCGACCGTTCAGTGACGTAAGTGTACCCCTTCGCCTCAATAGTTCGGGCGTTATCGAGATCGATCATCAACGCGCCGCCGTGCTGATCTGCTACGAGGAGATGCTGACCTTCCCGGTCATTGCATCCATGTTCCACCACCCTGCCGCGATTATCGGAATCAGCAATAGTTTCTGGTTCGACGAAACAACGATTCCTGTATACCAGGCGGCAGCGCTCAGAGCCTGGGCGCGACTGTTCCACCTACCGCTTTTTACGGCGGTCAATTCCTGAGGGCAATTCTACGAACCGGCAAAGCAATGGCAAAATCACGATTTGGCATATCTCCCGCAGATGTCGGCCAGCTGAGCCTCTTCTCTGAGGGCGCTCCCGATGGGCAAATCCTTGATAACCTAGAAACGGAGTCCCGCGATGATCGAGACGAACGCACTGACGCCACTCGGACACCAGATCCTCGAACACTGGAATCGTTACCGGCCGGCGATGGTCCGGAAGTTGACCCAGCAGAACCAACTCCAGCAGGCGATCTACGCGGCGCAGGAGTTGACGGGGAACTTGCTCTACGATCTGACGGTGGTTCAGAAGATGGACTACCAACCGGCGTGGGAGATCGCGACGAGGGAATGGGCATTCCTTCCGGACGAGGAGGATCAGCCCCAACTGTCGTTCGATCCAGCGAGCCTCGACCCGTATCCACCCTTGCCCGCGACCTCCGCATAACCGCCGCCAACGCCATCGGCGAAGGCAGTCTGAAACAAAAGGCCCAGGCAAACCTGGCCGCGATCCGCACTCTCAAAGCTATCGAGGCCGAGGCACGTCCGGCGACACCTGAAGAGAAGTCCGTTCTCGTGAAGTACACCGGATGGGGCGCTCTCTCCAATTTGTTTGCCTTGTATCCGCCATACGACTGGCGCGGGATTGCGGACGAGTTGAAGGGCGCGCTAAGCGAGGAGGAGTACACCTCGGCACGCGCCTCGACGCCCAATGCGCATTACACTTCTCCCGAAGTCGTTCAGGCGATGTGGCAAGCCATGGAGCGGTTCGGGTTGCAGGCGGGAGCACACATTCTTGAACCATCAATGGGTGTGGGCCATTTCTTCGGCATGATGCCGGAAGGTCTTTATCCCGATACGAAACGTACCGGCGTGGAGCTTGATTCCGTAACCGCTCGAATCGCGAGTAAGCTGTACCCGGATTCGAATATCCATGCGAAGGCCCTCGAAGAGACGCAGCTTCCGGCAAACTTCTTCGATGCCGTGATCGGCAATATTCCATTCGGCAATTACCCGGTATTCGATCCGGCGTATCGGCGAAGTCCGCACCTGACGCGCGCGATTCACGACTACTTCCTAGCGAAATGCCTTGACGTTGTGCGCCCCGGAGGGGTTGTCGCTCTGATCACCAGCCACTACACGATGGACAAGAAGGATTCGGGCGTTCGACGCCATTTGGCCGATGGTTCGGTGCTGTTGGGCGCGCTGCGGCTCCCGAATACGGCATTCAAGGCGAATGCGGGAACGGAAGTCACCACCGACATTCTGTTTCTTCAGAAGCGTTCGTCCGAAATGCCGCCGCCCGGTGAGACCTGGACGGATCTTGGCACTATCGGAACGGATGACGGGCTGATCGAGATCAACGAGTACTTCGTCCGACATCCGGAAATGATGATGGGGCGTATGGAGGTTGGACACGGTCAGTATGGCCTGGTGCCGGAG
>CAIKAS010000008.1 GCA_903825445.1 uncultured Acidobacteriia bacterium | reverse complement strand
TGGCGAATGGCGGCGGCGGCACGGTTACAGGTACCATCAGCGGCAGTACCATCACCTTCTCTGGTATCACCACGACAGTCACCACCACGGCCGTAACCATCAACAACATCCGCGTCAATGCCAGCGCATTGCCGGTTGCCAGCGGCGTTCCGACGGGCGTGGCTGAGACGATTTTCCTCGGCGGCGTTAATGCGACACCCGCAGTGGCCGCACCGGTCACAGTTGCGTACGCACTGAATGGCTTGGGAGCGGTTGCGATTCCTTCGGCGTCCATTGCGAGCAATACAATTTGCGCCGGAGCGGCTAACACCCTCAGCCAGTTCATCCTGAACGTTTCCGAGAACTTCGCGAATTCGTTTAAGACCTTGGCAACGGAAAGCGGCACGAACGGAACTTTCCCGGCAACGAACGGAACTCGTCTTACTGTTACGATCGCCAACATCCCGGCGAACGTCTCGGTTTACGTTCCGCTCACGGTCGCTACCTCCACTGCCGGTGGCGCTGGCGTACTTACAGCGATCACGTCGCCCACCGCGAAGACCACGGTTGGCAATAACGCACCGGCGGCGGGTACCAGCGCTCCGTTGACCACCTACGCTGCCGTATCCGTATCTGGCACGACAGGTACTGTCTACTATGAATTGACCACAGCTGCGGCTCCGGGCGTTCTCGAAACATACCCGATCAACGTTTACTATGCGGCGAAGGCTGCGGCAGTTCCTGCTCCGACGAACGCGGCTACCGCTTCGGTCAGTTTCGCTCCGATTGGTTCCACCACGAGCTTCCCGAACTTCGTTGTGGGTAGCAGCACAGGTACACCGGTGAATGGCAGCGCGTTCGTTGCCTGCGCCACCACCCTGCTCTTCCCGTTCGCCACCAATGGCGGCGGTTTTGACACGGGTCTGGCGATCTCCAACACCTCCACCGATCAGCTGGCACTGACCAGCAAGGGTGCAATCACGAGTTCCGTCACTCCCCAGTCAGGGACATGCTCACTGACCTTCTTCGGTACAGCAGCACCGGCTGCGGCAGTTGTTACGCCGTCCGTTGCCACAGGTACAACGTGGGCTAATTCGGTGTCGTCACTGGCACCGGGTTTCACCGGCTACGTGATCGCGAATTGCAACTTCCTTTACGCTCACGCTTTCGCCTACGTCTCGTACAATCTGACGCAGGGCACTGGTGTGTCGATGGGGTATCTCGGTCTGACTCTTCCGGTGTCTAATTTGGGCACCACGACTGCGGCACGTACAGCGGCCACCACTGCTGCACCTGAAGCGTTGAACAACTAGTCGGTTAGTTCGGTAGTTACACAACGGGCGGAAGAGCGACAAGCTCTTCCGCCCATTTTCTTTGCCGGGTGGTTTCTTATGCTGAAACGCACCTTCGTTGGATTGCAAGCTGCCGTTGCTGAACTCGATCCTCCCAAACTCCAGATCGATATTTGCTCGTCTCATCTCTTCTGGGAGAACCAGAAGGATAGTGTGTGCCCGGGGCATCACAGATTTGACCTGCGGGCTTGCCCTATTGGCGTAATCAGCCGGATTTAGAAGCCGAGATGAACGCGAACACCGCAGCTGCGTTTGCCCCTGATGTCGATGGTGCTACCTAGTAGTAATTTTGATGATAAGATCTGGCAACGGGCCGATGCTGATGTGAAGGTCACCTGCGGGTTTAGCATCGCCTTCCGCACGGAGCGAAACAATGGCCTTTTCGCCCGAAGCCAAATCCTTCTTGTCCAGTTCTGCGTTCAAGCCTGTAGGGAGGGTAGTGCCAACGGCGATTTTTACAGCGCCGGGCAGGTGGTTGGTCACAGTCACGGTCTGTGGAGTTCGGTCGCCGTTTGTCAACACCACGGAGGTGCGATCAGCCGTCACCATGGTGTCCATGTCCGTAGGATTCGGTAATCCCGAAGGCAGCGGCGAGCCACCTGGACCGCCGACTCCGGGTCGAAATTTCCCGAACGGTGTATCGATTTCCGGACTCTGGTCGATGTACAAACACCATTGGCCATTCTCCAACTTCCACGTTGCGGGTGCCTTGGTACTTAGTTCCTGTGCCATCATACCCGGAGCCTTCCAGACCACTCTTGCTGTCAGGTGAAGGGTGGCATGGGTGCCGTCAGGGGAGAAATCGATGCTGTCGATTTTAACGGCCTTCAGGTCGGGCTTACCATTGTTGTAGAAGTAATCCTTAGTGTCCTCGGCCACAAAGGCCTCTGCCTGGCGGAACTTACCGTCTACTTCCAGCTGATAAAACTGTTCCGCGCGTGCCCGCAGCGCCTTCTCTGCCTCCGCAGTGGCAGGCGCCGTCTGCTGGGCCATCGCCGTGATCGCGATAGCAGGAAACAATAGTCTTCTGTCCATATATCCATTCTAGACGCCGCCAGCGCCAGAGGGTCACGCTTTCAAGGCCGCAAAATGCGGTGCGGCTTCAAGCGCCCGCTCCCGGTAAGCCGCCGCCTCCGTCGCCTGTCCATTACGCTCGCAGTAAAGCGATAGCGCCCAGGCGCACACCGCCGGCATACCGCCCGAACCTCGTGCGGCAGCCTTCTGAATACGATTGACGGTCTCGGCATCACCTTCGCCGGCCGCCACGCGAATAACGCCGTCCAGAATGGGCAAAGCGCCAGCGCGATCTGATTGTTCCAGCGCCCGTGCCTCGGCCGCCATGCGCAGCGCGCCCTCGGCGTCCTGCTTTTCAAGCAATGCAATCAGTGCCAGCATGTGCAGCCGGTGACCACGATACATCGGCGGCTCCTGGGCCCAGTTGACCTTGCCCAACTCGGCGCGAGCGCGATCGTATTGTCCATAAACCGCCGCAGCCAGCGCCGAAAGATGAGCCGTGGCGGCTTCGGCGTGCGGGATCTTCCGGGCGCGTGCCTGCAGCAGGGCCGTGTTGTAGTGCTCAATGATCATATCCGGAGTCGGCTTTCGAAACATCAGCTGGATGCGTTGCCGGTTCAGCCAAACGCCCAGCCACATGACGCCGAAAGCCAGTACCAGGATGCAGCCCACCAATGGGATCGCCAGATAGTTGCCGTGCACGACATTGCCGAGCACTCCGGTGAGGAGGATGGAGGCGAATAACCCCGCCGCAACGCCGATTAGAACGAATTGTTTAGTGTTAGATGACATTACCGGAGCGAGACGAATGGGCGCGCGAACTACTTACGCCCCACAGTCAAATATAGCGGATTAGCCGTGCAGCCCCAGCCGCGCCAGTATTCGCCGCACTTTCTTAGGCGAAATCGCCAGCCGGCGGGCTACGCGAGCGACCTTTCGGCCTTCATGCTCCCAAACACGCGGAATCACGATATCGGCGAAGTCCTCTGTGAGTTGCTGAAAACTGCGCTCTCCCACTACGCCCTGTGACCACGCCTGTAGTCGCGCATCGATATTCGCCCCACCAACCACGCGGCTCTTCAGTAGCTGCAGATCTTCCCAGATGTGGTCCTGCACTTCATTCTTGAGCAAAGATGCAGCGCGCTCGCACAGTTCCCGCGCGGCGTCAAGATTGGCTGGTGAGCCCGCGGCACCGCCGGGCGACGTGTTGCAGAGCGTCAGTCCCTGCCAGATCAGCGCGCGCGCCTGGAGTCGTCGATTCTCAGTATGCATGGAGAAGTCGACGGCTTCGGCGGAGGCATTCAGCGCCAGATGGGATACCCACGCCGGATCCTCGATCTCCTCTTCGAGCTTGGTGTTCTCCACCATGCATTCGAGCAGGCGGGCACGCGCCATCAGGATGTAATCCTTCTTTTCCTCGCCGAGCGTGTATGCTGCCCGCGCCTCATCGTCGGCGCGTTGCAGATCGCCGTTGTCCAGATGTAGATGTCCGCGGTTTACGCAGACGGTACCGGTACCGCGGTGATTGGCGTGAAGCCGATAGATCTCGTCGGCACGGTCCAGATGGGCGAGTGCGCGGGCGCGCAACATTTCGTAGTCGCGTCTAAGATCAGGCTCGCTACGGCGCCGCTGCGCAGCGTCGGCGTCGATCCGTTTGCGATGCTGCAACGCCATCAGCCTCTCCACGTACCCGAGATTCGCCAGCGTGCGGGCCAGATTACGGTGTTCAGGGTCGCGTTTGGTGTATTCCTCGATCGCGATTCCAAAATGGCGGATACCCAGATCATACCGACCCTCGCGCCGGTACATACGACCGTAGCTGGATTGGATATTACCGCGCGTAATGTAGTCGTCGGTAGTGGAGAGTACCGCTTCAGCCTCTGCCAGCAACTTCAGCGCATCCCGCGTTCGGCCTTTCTGAAACAATAGCCAGCTTTCCGCTACCTGCATTGCCGCGGCCATGGGTCGCATGTCAGCTTCCGTGGCGAAACGGTACCCATCGGCGACGTGTGTAAGTGCCGCGTCGTATTCGCCATTCTTGCGATGGCAACGTGAAGACCAGAAATGTGCCAACGAAACCAGCAGCGGATCACCAATCTCATGGCGAATGGACAGTACACGGCTGAAGTTCTCAAGCGCCCGATCCACTCGCTCTTCGTTCACCCAGACCATGCCCTCGGCCATAAGAATATGGACGTAGTCAGACAAGCGAACCGCAGAACGGCGTCCTTTTGGAAACGCGCCCAAGCCGGTTTGGACAACATCAACATCGCGCCACCCTGCATCCACCCATTGCGCGACATAGCACAAGAGAGCTGCTGAGTCGGAATTTCGTGCCCCCCAGTAGCCCGGACCGGACGATAAATCGGCCCAAAGGCCATCAAGACGTGCCATGCCCCGGCCTATCTGGCGCTGTCCGAGGTCCGCACGCAGCCCCTCCAGCAGATCGGAAGATCTCCCAGCTATCATATGGGTTCTATAGTATCAGGTACATGGTCCAAAATGGACCAGTAGCCCTCCCGACCCTGCCACGCTTGAAGTCCGCCGCCGATTCAGATGTACTGGAAGGGTGAACAAGGCTGGAAATCGCGGCAACGCCGCCTACAAGTCGATTCAGGTCATCCTTCTAATTGGAGCGCCGGGGAGCGGAAAGGGCACGCAGAGCGCATTGCTCGCCGCGAATTACGGGGCCGTGAACATTTCCACGGGTGCGATGCTTAGGGCGCAGTCAAAGCAGAATTCTCCGGCTGGCTTTGAGTTACGAAGGATGCTGGCGTCAGGCCAACTGGTGGATGACCGCGTCGTTTGCGATCTTGTGGCATCCAGGATCCGTGAACTGATCTGCGGTAACGGAGGCACGAGTGTCATTCTGGACGGGTTTCCGCGCACGGTACGTCAGGCTCAAATGCTGGATCAAATGCTGAAGGCAATGCGGATTCCCGAACCGCTCGTGCTAAATCTGGACGTCCCGGAGTCAGTACTTCTGAAGCGCTTGGCCGGGCGCCGACAGTGCGCAAAGTGCGGTGCCATTTATAACTTGTCTTCGGCCAAGTCAAGCGCGGGCTCCCGTTGCAAGTTCGATGGAGGGGCGCTCGTCGAACGCGATGACGACAGTGAAGGAACTGTTCGGCGCCGGCTGGCGGCGTATCGCGAGGAGACTTATCCGCTGCTCGACTACTATTACGGTAGTGAACGGGGCACGGCCTGTCGAACACTCGATGGCAATCGCCCGGCTGCGGAGATTGCGAAAGACGTGGCCACCGTCGCCGGGTTTCTGTCACCTGCCGCTGTGGCCGCCTGACCTCCGCTGTTCGCCACAGGCACAATGGATACCGTGGCCGAAGTCCGATTTGGCGCAGTCGTGTGATCACCCGACGCGTTGGCGCGACTGTAATGGAGCCCGACACCAGACGCTGCGTGCAACTCCGCCAACCGTACCAAATCCGAGCCCTCAGGCGTTACATCTTGTATATAGCCGAGCGCGATAGCCCGAATCCGCCAGTCGGAAATGATTTGTCCGCAACGTTCCCTTGTAAGTCCGTAGCGATCGGCAATCAATCGCGTAGACCAGCCACGGACGAAGTACAGCACCGCCAGCCGCCACTGAAGATCGCGTCGCACCCTCTGTCCGAAGACTGGCGCCTGGGACGGAAAACAAACAAAATTGCCTCTGATCAACGTCTGAAGCGTCCGATTACCCAAGAGCGCCAGTTCTATTGTCCGCGGCACAGCGAAGCCTGCACGTGTAGGTGTCACCTCTAGCCCTTCCAAATGGTCCAAGTGAATATGACCGGATCGAAAAAAGGAAACTGCCTGACGAGGGAACTATCCGCGGCACGGGGGGGAACTGCTGACGGCAACAGGGCCGCCACATTTGCTATTGTAACGCGGGTTGCCAGTATTAGCGCAAGTAATGTTGATTAAAATCCGTGGAAAGCAAAAAAAGCTCCGGGCGCATGCCCAGAGCTCTTTTGAATCAGTTAAATACCGAGTCTTCTGAGCAGGTTAACTTGACGCAGCGGGTTGATTCGCAGTCGCGGCCAAAGTACCGACGGTCGCGGCTCCAGCCGCGGCCGCTACTCCACCAATCACTGCACCGCTAACGCCAGCCGCCGCCCCGGCGGCTCCTGCCGCCGCTCCGGCGGCTCCTGCCGCTCCGGCCGCTCCACCTGCCGCGCCAGCAGCTCCACCTGCCGCGCCAGCAGCTCCTGCCGCACCGGCAGTCCCGCCGGCAGCCAAGCCAGCGGCAGAGGTAGTGGCACCGACTCGTGCCGCGACGTCGGAGCAACTTCCTCCTGTGGCAGGTTCAACCGTGGTAACCAGGATCACCTGCGTTGCCCCAGTAACAGGCTTCGCAGAAGCATCGATTGTGCCTGTGACCTTCACGCGCTTGCCGACAGATTTACGCAGATCGATGGTTTTTGCCGAGGAGCGCAGTTCCAATACTTGATTGCCCGTCTGATCCACAAACACAGCCGCATTCGACTTGTTCACAACGCAACCAGAGTTGCTAAAGGCGTTCGACGCAGCTGCCTGCGGCAGAAACGACATGGGCACTTCTGGCGTCACACGGGCGACCAGGATTCCATTGCTGTTCCAAACGTTGACAGGAGCAGTCAAGGCGGTCACCAAGACTCGCTGATTGCCGTCGAGGCGAACCCGGGCAATGGCAGCGGAGTTGGACGGCTGAATGCGGAGCGAACGCGCGTTGAGAGCATAACCGGACGTACTCTGGATCTCGCCCGATCCACCTTCCAGCGAAGCGTGATTCGCGAAGACGCGAACAACGGATTCCGCTCCCAGATCCATACGAGTCCCCGAAGTTAACTGTATACGGGAATAGCCTGTGGACGATATCACTGAGCCATCGAACAAGGTAGCATTGCCGGAAACTCTCGCACCGTCAATCGATGCTCCCGCCAGACCGGAGCCTGAAGAGACCATACCAATCACGGGCGTCGTCGCAGCGCCGAGAGTCAACACACTTGCCACTGCCATCCCCGCGACAGCCACTCCTAGGTTTTTCCGCATAATTCTCCTTCGCAACCTCCGTCGTCAATCTACTGTGATAATAATAGACAAGTAACCGTAAATGCAAGCAACGGCCCAGGTTTTAATCTTTGTAAGCCGCCGATTAGCTCTCTTGGCTGCCCTTGGGGGACTTGCCCTTCTTTCATGGTACAGCGTGCTTTTTGCACGGGCGGATGTTTCGTTTCAGGACAACAATCCCGCTGCCTTGCGGAACGCCGTCCGCCTCGTGCCCGGCAATGCGGCATATCACGCACTTTTGGCAGAACACATGGAAGGTGCCGGTGCCAATCCTGACACGGAGTTGGAGATTGCCACCGAACTGAGCCCCCGAGACTCACGCTACTGGATCCGGCGAGCCTTTCGTGCTGAAGTGGAACAGCAGTACGGCGATTCTGAACGGTATCTGCTTGCAGCAAAAGAGGTTGATAATGGCTTTGACCCTCGCTCGGCCCTCATGAACTTCTATTTCCGCAGGGGTAGAATGGCTGAGTTTTGGACGGCGGCACATAGTGCATTGGAAATGAGCTACGGCTCGCTTGATCCGATCTTCCGGCTTTGTCTCGCGGAGGACGACGATCCTGCCGTGACGCGGAAGATTTTGCCGCCGAAGCATGGAATATTGCTTGCGTTCCTTACATATTTACTCCGCGATCCGTTTGTGGGAAAAGCGGCGCCTATGGCCACCGAAGTCGCGCAGGACGCTGGTGCGGACGATGTTCCAACCCTGCTGGAGTACTGTGATCGTCGAATGGGGCAAGACCCCGCCGTCCTGACTGTCTGGAACGCCCTTTGTCGGCGTCGCTTGGTGCCGTTCGCCGAACTCGCGCCGGAGCAGGGCAAAATCATCACCAACGGTGACTTCACAGCAGTACCGCTGCAACAAGGCTTCGACTGGAAACACGGTTCCGATGACGGTATTTCGATTACTCCGATGGATGAGGCTCAGGGAGTCGCGGTGGATATCAGCGGAAAGCAGCCGGACGTAGCTGTCATCTTTCAGCAGCCGGTGCCTCTGACTCCCGGCAGGCGATACATGGTGAGCTACGAATACCGAGTTGTATCTTCCGAACCAGATTCCGGTTTGCGATGGGCCATTCAGGATTTGAATCTGGGTGCAGGGCCAGAGAGTACGCTGGCCGAGTCGCGTGTTTTTTCGGCTACGGACTGGAACGTCGAACACTTTGAGTTTCCCTCCGGAAGCAGGGACACCGCGCGAATCCTCCTTCGCTATCGCCGGCTTCCCGGGACGCTCCCGTGGAAGGGTACTCTTCAGGTTCGCCGTGTGACGTCTGCAATCACAAAGGCACCGGAGACCCCGCGATGACGAAATTTGCAGCCGCTGCCTTGTTTGCCATCACAATTGCCGCTATTGCTGTGATGTGGGAGTCCGCCTTCTGGGCTACGGCGCTGGCCGAAGTTGCCTTATTTTGCGTTGCCGCTTTCTGGATTATTGCTGCGCTGATCGGAGTGGCCGAACTTCAAACCCGGTTTGTGCTGTTTCCCCTGGCAGCGGCGGCGCTGTGGCCGCTGGTCCAAATAGTGGCCGGTACCACCATCTATAGATGGGCAACTGCAGTTTCCCTGCTTTACTGGGCATCCGCCGCTGCTTTGGTTTTTGCCGGGCTCCAGATCTTTAGCGATCACGCCGTCAGGCGAGGGTATTTGCGGGCTCTGGTCGTTGCAGGCTTCATCATGGCGGTCGTGGCTCCACTTCAGCTTTTTACTTCCGGCGGGAAGATTTTTTGGCTGTTCGAGACACCATTCGCCAATGTCGCCATGGGGCCATTCCTCTATGGCAACCAGTATGCGGCGTTTATCGAACTCTTGCTCCCAGTCGCGATGGCCAGCTTGTTTACCGATCGCGGCGGCTGGCGGATTTTTTACGGATTGGCTGCGGCCGTGATGTATGCCTCCGTTTTCGCCTCGGTGTCAAGAACGGGTTTTATACTCACTACGATTGAAGTCCTTTTAGTCCCGTTGGTCGCTGCACGGCGTGCCGGAATTTCCTTTCGACAGATCGCTGGTCCCGGAGTCATATTTTTAGCCGTGCTCATGGTCCTGGGTCTCGCCGTCGGTCCGGAGCGGATGATTGCAAAGTTACAGCAAAAGGACCCCTATGCCGGTCGCCGGGAATTCGCCGAGGCTGCCCTGCCGATGATTCAGGACAGGCCATGGATGGGTGTGGGGTTGGGCAACTGGTCCGTTGCATACCCCCAATACGCGATCTTCGACGAGGGTCTTTTGGTCAACCAGGCGCACAACGACTGGGCTCAATGGACCGTCGAAGGGGGTGTGCCCTTTGTCCTTTTCATGTTGTTGGTCGCAGTCTGGAGTTTTCGGGCCGCATTCCGGACGATTTGGGGAACTGGTGTACTAGTTGTCTTTTTCCAGTGCTTTGTCGACTACCCAATCCAACGGATTGCCGTTGCCATCGTATTTTTTACTCTCATTTCCGCCATCGCGTTTCCGGAAGTCAGCTCAGAGGCTGCCCATCGTCGGTCCGGTATGCGTCGCAAAATCGATTCCGCCGCGTAACGGTCGGGGGGGCTCCCCACACTGACTATAGTCAGGCTTCCCCTGAGTCTTCGCAAACTGGTAAACTCAGGGTATTCGCCGATTCAGCCGATAGCCCTTCAGGCAGGACAAGGAGAACCACTTTGATGTTCAAGTCCATACTTGTTACGTTTTTTTTGACACTGCCCGCATGGGGCCAGGTGCGCTCCGCGACCGAGGCTCCGGTTGCTCCGTATCAAGCCACCCCCAGTGTGCAGACGGCCCTCCCCGACCACAAAATCGTACCCAATGACCAGATTTCGATTCTCGTCTATGATGAGCCGACTTTCTCCAAGGTCACTCGCGTCGGG
>CAIKAS010000007.1 GCA_903825445.1 uncultured Acidobacteriia bacterium | reverse complement strand
CCGGCCTCAACTATTCGTCGTCGTCCTCTTCTTCGAGGTCTTCTTCGTCGAGGTCTTCGTCCTCAAAATCGTCTTCTTCGTCGTCGAGGTCTTCGTCGTCGAGATCCTCATCGTCGAGATCTTCGTCTTCTTCGTCGTCCTCATCGTCGAGGTCGTCGTCTTCGTCCTCTTCTTCGAGTTCTTCTTCCTGAAGCTCGTCAAAGCTCATATCGTCCGGGTTACGCTTCGGCGGGCTCATTTCCCATGCGTGCACTCGTGTTTCGTCGTCCATGTACGCCATAAATCCTCACTCTCCAATAGCGCACGCACTCCAGAATCCATGTCGCCGCGCGTGGCGGCCCCGTGCACTGAAAGGACTTTTAATTTGCAGTTTACACGGTCGGTTTCGTCCGCGCCGAAGGGGGGTGTCGGCTTCCTGCGCTACACTGAAGTTTCACATACATTCTAAAGACAATGGAACAGCGAATACGCTCGACAACGGTGCTTTGCGTGCGCCGAGACGGCAAAGTAGTGATGGCTGCCGACGGCCAGGTGACGCTTGGAAGCGAAGTACTAAAGGCGACAGCGCGCAAGCTGCGGCGACTTTACAACGACAAGATCGTGGCGGGTTTTGCGGGGTCGACGGCCGACGCTTTCTCGTTATTCGCGCGCTTCGAAGCCAAACTGGAACAGTTTAACGGCAACCTGCCGCGATCCGTAGTGGAACTGGCTAAGGACTGGCGGACGGATAAGGTTTTAAGGCATCTGGAGGCGCTGCTGCTGGTGGCCGATGCGGGCAACACGTTCATCGTGAGCGGCAACGGCGACGTGATTGAACCGGACGAGAACGTGGCTGCAATCGGATCCGGCGGGCCGTTCGCGCATTCGGCGGCGACGGCGCTGACGCGGCACACGAAGATGACGGCGCGGCAGATTGTGGAAGAATCCATGAAAATCGCCGGCAAGACGTGCATCTATACCAATGACAACGTGACTTACGAGGAACTGGCCTGACATGGTGATCTATCTTCCGTCGCAGTCCGTGGATGAAGGGCCGGTGCTGGACGAACTGACACCGCGAGAGATCGTACGCGAACTGGACAAGCACGTAATCGGACAGCCCGATGCCAAACGGGCTGTGGCGATTGCGCTGCGCAACCGTTTACGACGGCAGAAACTTCCACCCGACATGGCGGAAGAGGTAATGCCGAAGAACATCCTCATGATCGGGCCGACGGGCGTGGGCAAGACAGAACTGGCGCGCAGGCTCGCCAAGCTTGCGAATTCACCGTTCATGAAAGTGGAAGCGAGCAAGTTCACCGAAGTGGGGTATGTGGGGCGCGATGTGGAATCGATGATCCGCGATCTGGTGGATATCGCAATCGACATGGTGCGGGAACAAAAGCTGGAAGAAATTGGCGACCGGGCGGAAGCGAATGCGGAGAACCGGCTGATCGATCTGCTGCTGCCCGCCGGCAGTGAGACTGGCGCAGAGAATGAGAAAACGCGCGAGAAGCTGCGCGAACGGCTGCACGACGGCAAACTGGACGAGCGGATTGTGGAAGTGGAAGTGAAGGACCGCGGGCCATCGTTCGAGATCGCCAGCAACGTGAACCTGGAGGAGATGGGCCTCAACATTCGGGAGATGATTCCGGCGATGTTCGGTGGGCGCTCGAAGAAGCGGCCCATGCGAGTGGATGAAGCGCTCGATTACCTGGTGCAGGAAGAAGAACAGAAGCTGATCGACATGGATCAGGTGACCCGCGTGGCGCTCGAGCGAGTGGAATCGAGCGGGATTATATTTTTGGACGAGATCGATAAAATCGCCGGGCGAGAAGGTGGGCACGGGCCGGATGTGAGCCGGGAGGGCGTGCAGCGCGACATTTTGCCAATCGTGGAAGGCACGACGGTGAATACGCGGCACGGTTTCGTGAAGACGGACCACATTTTATTCATTGCGGCTGGCGCGTTTCATGTTTCCAAGCCGAGTGACATGATTCCGGAATTACAAGGGCGGTTTCCGATCCGGGTGGAGCTGAAGTCGCTGACCGTGGCGGATTTTGTGCGAATTCTGAAAGAGCCGAAGAACGCGCTTTCGAAGCAATACACGGCACTGCTGGAGACGGAGGGGATCAAGCTGACGATCACCGACGACGCACTGGAAGAAGTGGCCAAATATGCCGCGCAGGTGAACGAGAGTGCAGAGAACATAGGCGCGCGACGACTGCACACGATCATGGAAAAGCTGCTGGAGGAGATTTCCTTCGAAGGTCCGGATCTGCGTAAGAAGACGGTGAAGGTGGATGCGGCGTACGTGCGGAAGCAACTGGCCGGCATCGTGAAAGACCAGGATTTGAGCCGCTACATTTTGTGATGCGAGACGGACTCTACCGGAACAGGGGCCTGGCAGGGCTTGTCGTTACAACCGCGCTGACTCTGTTTGGATGCGGCTATGCGGGGGAGCCGAAACCACCTGCGCTGCTGCGTCCGATGAAAGTTACGGAACTGAGCGGGGCGGAACGCGGATCCAAGATTGTTGTTTCATTCGTGATGCCGTGGGAGACGACGGAAGGGATTCCACTTGGCGAATCGGCGGATGTTGAGGTGCGGATTGGGGCGGCACCAGCACCATGGAATGAAGATACCTGGCGCGGGAAGTCGGACCGAGTGCCTGTTCCAGAGGTGAGAGCAGCGCGAGTTGCTTCGGGTGCGATTGCAGCGTCTGGCGGCGGACGAGGCGCGAGCGGGGGGCGAGGAGCGAGCGGCCAGCGATCGCTTTTCGGGAGATTAAAGAGCGCGGCGAAACCTCCGGGCATTGTGAAGCCGGTGGCTCCAAGTAAGGTTTCGCTGATCCGCACGGTGACTGTGGATGCGGCAAAGTATTCGGGACAAACCGTTGTGATCGGAACGTTGGTACACGGGCCGAGGGGACGGGACGACGGCTGGTCTTTCACTCAACTCGAAGTGCTTCCGGTATTGCCTGCTCCACGGGACCTGCGGGCGACGGACGTTCCCAACGCGGTGCGTTTGCAGTGGACTGCGGACGCGGCGATGTTTCGCGTGTTCCGCAAGCAACCCGACGATAAAGACTGGGTGCAGATTGCGGACGGAGTGACGGCAAAAACCTACGACGACAATTCCATGAGTTACGGGAAGACCTGGCAGTACTACGTGGAATCGATACGCAAGGTGGGGACGGGCACGATGGAGAGTGATGCGTCGGCGACGTTCACATTCGCGCCGGTAGACAAGTTTCCTCCGGCGGTGCCGACGGGTCTGACTGCAATCGGGGGCACGAAGACGGTGGAGTTGTATTGGGAGCCGGTGACGGACGCCGACCTGGCTGGGTACCGGGTTTACCGGAACGGCGTGAAGGTTGCGGATGCGCTGACAGGGGCAGTTTACAGCGACAAGGACGTGACAGTAGGCTCAAAGTACAGCTACCAGGTCAGCGCCGTGGATCTGGCGGGGAATGAGAGCGCAAAGAGCGGACCGGCGGAAGTCACGATGGAATAGCTGGACCGAGGTGGGTGCCGATCCCCAACCTTCGGGGATCGGGCGTGAGTTTTCAGCGATTTTACTGATGGCGGTGACGGAGTTTTAACAGGGCCAAGCCAGCCAGGCCGGTTGCGAATAAAAGCCAGGTTGTCGGCTCGGGTGAAGAAGGCACTGAAGACGCCTCCGCGGAATACGTGCGCGCGCCATACGCGTAGTAGTTCAGGCACACATCGCTTCCGCAGGAATATCCGCCGTCAGTATATGAGAATACTTCACCGATGAAGAGAGCACTGGATGGCCGCACATCCACAGTGTATAACCATTCATTCGTGCTGGGCGAGCCGCTAACGCCGTAGCCACCCTGCAAACCAGAGAAATCGACGGCACCCGGGGTTGCTGACGTGATATTCCCCTCGCCGTCAAGCGCTGCAGTGATAAACCCAAATGTGTCGGTGGTACTGGCACCTGTGTCGAACGTGCCGAGTGAGGCGGTAATGGACGCCGTTTGTAGCCCGGAACCAGCCCCCAGGGTTTGGCCTATCCCAATAAGTTCATAGTCGCCCGATCCGTTATCCTGGAACATCAGAGGCGTCAGAACATCGGAGGGACTGTTCGATCCGTTGTTCCAGGTCATGCTCGAGACCTGTTGGTCTGCGGAAAAATAGCCACCAGCGTAGACGTACGCTTCACCAGCGTCGCCGTCGCTATTCCCGGTAAACACCGGGTTGGATCCGATTGTATCCGCGAATATTGTCGCCGGAGCCATCAGAATTGTAATCAGAAACAGCGTCTTTGAAATACTTGGTTGTTTCATTGTTATTTATTACGTCCCTATAAGTTCAACCGTGAAATCAACGACCTTGTCGTTGAAAACACTCACAAACGAAGCCTCAGGATTTAACTGCGCGTTGCTCGTGTGACTGAACTCTAGCACTTATCCAGTTAATGCGTCGGAGTATTTCCTCGGAGGAGGTCGGGACGCCGGCGGCGGGTTTTGTCGACGGCAGCCTGTTTTCGCCATTTTGCGATCTCGGCGTGGTGACCGCTGAGCAGGGCTTCCGGGACTTTCCAGCCACGGAAATCGGCGGGGCGGGTCCACTGGGGACAGTCGAGGATGTCGCCGGTGAACGATTCATTTTGGGACGAAGCCTCGTTGCCCAGGACGCCGGGGAGCAGGCGGGCCACGGTGTCAACCACGACGGCGGCGGCGAGTTCGCCTCCGCTGAGGACGTAATCGCCGATAGAGAGTTCATCGTCGGCAAGGTGCTCGGCTACGCGTTCGTCCACGCCCTCGTAACGGCCGCAGATGAGCAGGAGTTCTTCGCAGGCTGCGAGGTCGCGGGCGATCTGTTGAGTGAATTTACGGCCCTGGGCGGAGAGCAGGATGACTCGTTTGTAGAGCGTGCGCTCGGGCCAGATGGATTCCACGGCGTCGAAGATGGGTTCGGGCTTGAGGAGCATGCCTTCGCCGCCGCCAAAAGGGCGGTCGTCAACGGTGCGATGGAGGTCGTGAGTCCAGTTGCGGAGGTCGTGGATGTTGATTTCGAGTGAGCCGGATTGGGCGGCGCGGGCGACGACGCCCTGACGGAAGGGGCCGTCGAAAAAATCGGGAAAAATCGTGAGGAGGTGGAACTTCATTTCATGCGCCGAAGGACAAGCTAAAGCCTACTCCAAGCCCTCCGGGAGATCCGTCTCGATGACGCCGTCGGCAGGGCGGATATCGACGCAAATGGCTTTGACGAAGGGGATCAGCAGGCGACCGTTATCGACCTGAAGGAGCGACGGTCCGCCATATTCTTCCCAGCCGGTGACCTTGCCAATCACTCGTTTGGTCTTTTGATCGCGAACTTCGCAGCCGATGAGATCGGACTGGAAGTATTCGCCCGGATCGAGGGGAACGCGTTCGGTGGGCGGGATGCGAACTTCGGCGCCACGAAGGAGTTCAGCGGCATCCATGGAGTCGACACCGGCGAATTTGAAGACGAGGGTACCTAAGTGGTCCCAGACTCGTTCCACGGTGTATTCATTACCGCTGCCAAAGAGGCGGACCGTCTTAAGTTTGGCGAAACGTTCGGGATGGCTGGATTGCGAGACGGCTGTGATTTCGCCGCGCACACCACGGGGGCGAACCAGCACGGCAACAGTGACCCAATCGTTATTCAAGAATTTCCAGAGTGTAGCGGCGGTTCTGCTTCATGCCCGCCGCACCGAGAATAGTGCGGATGGAGCGCGCGGTACGGCCCTGCTTCCCGATGATCTTGCCGAGATCGGAGGCGGCCACTTTCAACTCGATCACGGTGACCTGCTCGCCATCGACGGTAGTCACCACCACCTCGGCGGGAACATCCACCAGCGACTTCGCGACATCTTCAATGAGTTGTTTCATTACTGCCCCCCGGATTTCCCCGCTCCCGGATGGTCCGTGGAGCGGGAATTCAAGATGCGCAATCAGGAACTACGCGGCGACTGGTGCCGGGTGATTCTTGACGAGACGCGCAACGGTCTCAGACATCTGTGCGCCGTTCTTGACCCAATGCTCGATGCGGTCATGAACCAGGTTCACGGTTTCCGGAGTTGTGAGGGGGTTGTAGTTGCCCACCACTTCCAGATTGCGGCTATCGCGCGCACGCTCCTTTTGAATCACTACCACGCGGTAGAACGGCTTCTTTTTGGCGCCGAAACGCGCCAGGCGAATCATCAACATTACTTTATTTTCCTCTAAAAAAATCTCAAACGGTACAACGAATTTTCACTGCGCCGGCTAAAAGCCCGGCAATCCCAGCCCGCCCATTCTCCCCAATCTCTTGCCTAAACCTTTGCTGAGACCGCCGAGACTGCCGGACATACTCTTCATCATTTTCCTGGCCTGCCCGTACTGCTTGAGCAGACTATTCACTTCCTGCACCGACGTACCACTGCCCAGCGCAATGCGCCGGCGACGGCTACCGTTGATGATCATGTGGTTGTTGCGCTCTTTGGGGGTCATCGAATCGATGATGGCCACAATACGCGTCAACTCCTTCTCATCCGGCTGCAGATTCTGCAACTCTTTCATCATGCCAACTTTTGGCATCATTTTCAGGATCGATTCGAGCGACCCTAACTTGCGCAGCGATTTCAGCTGATCGCGGAAGTCCTCCAGAGAGAACTCGTTATCCATCAGCTTACGCTGTAACTCTTCCTGCTGCTTGCCATCGAAGGCTTCCTGGGCCTTTTCGACGAAGCTGACAATGTCACCCATGCCGAGGATGCGCGATGCGGCGCGGTCGGGATGGAAGGGTTCAAAGGCGTCCGGTTTTTCACCCAGACCGACGAATTTCAGCGGCTGGCCGGTGACGGAACGGATCGAGAGCGCCGCGCCACCACGGGCATCGCCATCCATTTTGGTGAGGATGACGCCGGTGATGCCAAGTTTCTTGTGGAACTCATCGGCGGACTTAACGGCGTCCTGACCTGTCATGGCGTCGGCGACGAAGAGAATTTCGACGGGGTTGAGGAGAGTCTTGAGCTGCTGGAGCTCGTCCATCAGGGCTTCGTCAATGTGGAGACGGCCTGCGGTATCGACCAGGAGGACGTCGCGGCCTGCGTTAGTAGCTTCGCGGCGGGCGGAGCGGGCGAGATCGACCGGCAGCGTCTCTTCGGGCGTGCCAGTGTAGATGGGAGCTTTGATATCCCGCGCGATGATGGCGAGTTGTTCGCGGGCAGCGGGGCGGTAAATATCGACGGAAACCAGCTGCGGACGATGGCCGTTTTTCGCGAGCCAGCGGGCGAGTTTGCCAGTAGAAGTGGTTTTACCGGAGCCCTGGAGGCCAACGATGAGGAAGACGCTGGGCGGATCATTGGCGAAACGGAGCTTGGATTCATGGCCGCCGAGGATTTTGATCAGCTCTTCATTGATGATGCCGATGACCTGTTGATAGGGCGAGAGGGAAGAGAGGACTTCCTGGCCCATGGCGCGGGTTTTGACGCTTTCGATGAGCTGCTTGACGACCTTGAAGTTGACGTCGGCTTCGAGCAGGGCGACGCGGACTTCGCGCAGAGCGGCGTCCATGTTTTCAGCGGACAGGCGGCCTTCGCCGCGCATGTTCTTGAAAACGCGCTGCAGTTTGTCGGAAAGGTTATCGAACATTCGTCAGTACAGGGGTCGCCCGGGGATCCTGCAATCGGGCACGGAGAGCCAATTCGGGGGACATTTCATTGTACTAAGTGCGGTTTGGCGGGGCGGAAGGGAGGGGCGCAGTCCCGTGGGGTGGCTCGATTAATCAGTTCGGCCCGATTTACTCGAGCGCCAATTCTGCTGCTGTCCGAACCCCGGGAATTCCTCCGCTTACCTGATCTTTATATAGATCGCGCAGGTTTTCCTGAAGTTGCTCAAGCGTCTCCCCCTGAGTCATGTAATTGGGAAAATCCTCGAAATAGCCGAGCCACATCCCGTGGTCCTGCCAGTGGATGTAACGAGCGGTACCCATGGATCGATTTTACCTTGGAAACGCGGAATGCCGCAGGCAGGGGGAGGAGTCGCTAGCGCTAGTTTGGAGAAGGCCGCTCGACATGGTCGATGACGAGAAATTCGCCGGGGCCACGGGCGGGATCGAGGTTCAGGCCAACTTTGTGTAAGGCGGCCCGCACTGCGGCGAACATGGAATCGGGGTCGAACGTTTCGCCTGTTCCTGCCGCGGGGGCGTACAGGTCGGTAGCCGACAGGTCCAGTTGTATATTGAACAGTCCGGCGAGACCGGTTTTGTCTATCACAGGGCGGTCGAGCCGATCCGAAAACTCTGTGGCAAAGTCTGCCAGAGTGGTGCGATACAACTTATAACCATCGGGGGTAACGTCGGACATGCCACAAAACATCGGGTCGGGCCGTGTTGGATCTGGTTTTTCGGGTGGCGCTTCCAGATTAAGCGCGACGCAACTTCCCTCGCGGAACGGCCTGAGCTTCGGTCCACCACGAGCCAGGGTTAGTGCGTAGACTGGGACGGTTCTCGTTTCGCGACGGATCCGCAACTGGAACCTGTCTTCGAGGAGTTCTTGCAGCATGGGTCCGTTAATCATGTTGCGGCCTGGCGAGCCGTCAGCCGTGGCCTCTATCCGATAGGTGCCGGAGTTAATCCAGGCGGGACCACCCTCGACGGTTAGCAGCGGAGGCCAGATATGGTTACGACCGTTGGCAAAATCGACGAATGCCCGGCGGATGAGTGTGGTCACTGTCTGGCACTTCAGAGTCAACCTTCCGGGGGACCAGCGGTTCGACCCGCCCGCGTTTGTGCGGCCCGAACTCACTTCTTCGCAGGGCTTGATGGAGGCGACATTGAACTGTGGCCGGGCGACTTTCGGCACGGAGGGCTGGGCTTGCGCGTGGACACCTGTGGCACTGCCGACCCCGATGATGACCAGCGCCGCCAAAGTCGCAATCCAGGCCAATTCGGGGCATACAGTCCATGTTTTGCGCTCGCAGGGAATCATCGGGCCAGTCATGTCAGGAATGACGTTCACGATGCTGGAAGTGTTGATGCTCTGTCAATCACGCACCAGATTCGGCGGCAACGGTAGCTTATAAGCTACAATTCTTGTATGTCAGGCGAGATCGATATCCTGCTCTATCGCGAGTGTTCGACGGTACCTTTCGCCGACTGGCTGACCTAATTGAAGGATTTACGCGGTGCGGGTATTATCCGCGCCCGGATCAACAGACTTCGGCTCGGGAACTTTGGAGATTGCCGCTCCGTTGGTGGTGGTGTCGAGGAATTGCGAATCGACTTCGGCCCGGGCTACAGGGTTTACTTCGGCCGAAAGGCTTCGGCGCTGGTGGTGCTGTTGTGCGGTGGTCCCAAGCGGACGCAAGCGCGAGATATTACGATAGCTCACAAATATTGGAAGGAGTATCTGAATGGCTAAGACTGTTAAGACCGAGCCGTATCGTGAGAACCTTTTGCAATCGCTTAAGGACCCTTGTGCGGCGGCTCACTATCTGGACGCCTGTCTCGAAGACGACGACCCGCGCGTATTTCTTCTGGCGTTACGCGATGTGGCCGATGCCCATGGCGGGGTGGGCGATCTGGCCGCGCGAAGCCGTCTCAATCGGGAGAGTCTCTATCGAACTCTCTCCAGGTCGGGGAATCCTTCGCTCAACAGTCTTGCGGCGATGTTGAATTCGCTCGGATTGCGGCTCGCGGTTCAGTCCGTCGCTCCCGCGCGAAAGAAACGACGGGTAGCGTGACGAGGTCACCGGGGTAAACGAACGAGTATCGCGGGCGAGTTCCCATCCGCAGGGGCATT
Source organism: uncultured Acidobacteriia bacterium (assembly GCA_903825445.1). Lineage (GTDB taxonomy): Bacteria > Acidobacteriota > Terriglobia > Bryobacterales > Bryobacteraceae > BOG-234. Next base: position 1,719 of record CAIKAS010000007.1, on the reverse strand, counting down.
CTCAAGGGGCTTATAACCCAGCCTCTCAGCAACACGAAACGATGGATGATTGTCGCGGTGAATAATGCAGGCGGTACGCAGCGCACCGAAGTGACTATCACCCCACGCGACCGCGGCTCTGAGGGCTTCAGTCGCGTAGCCTTGGCCATGCACACGCGAGACCAGCGCCCAACCCAGTTCGGGCATGCCTTCGAGGGAGGGTTGCATGTCGCGCTTAAAATCTGCAAAACCGAGCTCGCCTACAAATTGGCCGGAGGCTCTTTCTTCTACTGCCCAGTAGCCGTAGCCCAGCATGGCCCAGTGGCCGCGATAAGCGAGGATCCTCAACCACGTTCTCTGCGGTGGTGATGGGCTGCCTGTCGTGTAACGGACAATGGCCGGGTCCGACCACATGGCGACGCAATCTGACAGATCATCGGACGTATGAGGGCGAAGCCGAAGGCGTTCGGTCTCGATAACGGGAGCGGTTCCCATGGCTCGATTGTACCTGGGAAATGCGCCGACGGCGCCGCACATTCGTCAGGCAGACGGGGAAAGAAGCCGCCTGAAAGGCGGCTGCGGGCAGGATTGCCCGCCCCCCAATCCATTGTCAATTAGGCGTTATAGGTCGTCGAGGAGACTTTGCCACCTCGACCGGTCCAGTTGGTGTGGAAGAACTGGCCTCGGGGCTGATCGACGCGCTCATAGGTGTGGGCGCCGAAGAAGTCGCGCTGGGCCTGGAGCAGGTTCGCCGGCAGGCGGGCGGTGCGGAAGCCGTCGAAGAACGACATCGCCGTTGAGAACGCCGGCACCGGCACGCCGTGCGTGATGGCGCGGATGCAACCGCTGCGCCAGCTGGCCTGGTATTTGTCGAGCGTATCGCTGAAGAAACTATCCAGCAGCAGGTTGCTGAGCGTCGGGTTCTTATCGAAGGCTTCCTTGATGCGGGCCAGGAAGCGGCTGCGAATGATGCAACCACCACGCCACATCAGGGCAATGCCGCCGAGGTTCAGATTCCACTTGTACTCTTTCGCGGCGGCGCTGAGCAGCATGTAGCCCTGCGCGTAAGAAATGATCTTGGAGCAGTAAAGCGCACGGCGCACATCCTCGATGAATTCGGCGCGGTCCGTAGCTTTCTTCTGCGCGGGGCCGGTGAGAACTTTCGAAGCTTCGACGCGCGCATCTTTGATGGCGGAGAGGCAGCGGGCGAACACCGCCTCGCCGATGAGAGTGACGGGCATGCCCATATCGAGGGCGCTCTCGCAGGTCCACTTGCCGGTGCCTTTCTGGCCGGCGGCGTCGAGAATTTTGTCAATCAGCGGGGAGCCGTCTTCGTCTTTCTTGGCGAAGATTTCAGAGGTGATTTCGATGAGATAGCTGTCGAGTTCGCCCTTGTTCCATTCGGTGAAGACACCGGCGAGTTCGTCGGGCGTCAGGCCCAGGCCGTCTTTGAGAAGCTGGTAGGCTTCGCAGATCAGCTGCATATCGCCATACTCAATTCCGTTGTGGACCATTTTGACGTAGTGGCCGGACCCGCCTTCGCCTACCCAATCGCAGCAGGGCGTGCCGTCTTCCACCTTGGCGGCAATCGCCTGGAAGATGGACTTGACATGAGGCCACGCGGCGGGGTTACCGCCAGGCATGATAGAGGGGCCGTTGCGCGCGCCCTCTTCGCCGCCGGAAACGCCGGTGCCTACGAAGAGAATACCCTTGGCAGCCAGCGCGGCATCGCGACGGCTG
>CAIKAS010000006.1 GCA_903825445.1 uncultured Acidobacteriia bacterium | reverse complement strand
GTGATGACGCCATCCTTGCCAACCTTCTTCATGGCTTCGGCAATCTTGTTGCCGATTTCCGCGTCGCTGTTGGCGGAAATAGTGCCAACCTGAGCGATCATGTCGCCGGAGATCGGCTTCGCCAGGCTCTTCACTTCGCCCACAACCACTTCAACAGCCTTTTCGATGCCGCGCTTCAGTGCCATCGGGTTGGCGCCGGCCGCAACGGCCTTCACGCCTTCACGATAGATTGCCTGAGCGAGGATGGTGGCGGTGGTGGTGCCGTCGCCGGCGATGTCGGAAGTCTTGGAAGCGACTTCACGCACCATCTGTGCGCCCATGTTCTCCAGCGGGTTGGGGAGGTCGATTTCCTTGGCGACGGTGACGCCGTCCTTGGTAATGGTGGGTCCGCCGAACTTCTTTTCGATAACGACGTTACGGCCCTTGGGTCCGAGGGTGACTTTCACCGCGTCGGCCAGCTGATTCACGCCGCGAAGGATCGCCTGGCGAGAATTTTCCGCGTAAACAATTTGTTTTGCCATGTGTCTTTTAGTCTCCTGAATGTCTTAAAAAACTACTTTTCGCGGGTTATTTCTCTAAGATGCCGAGGATCTCATCCTCACGCATGATCAGGTACTCAACGCCATCGAGCTTGATCTCGCTGCCGGAATACTTGCCGAAAAGGATGCGGTCACCCTTCTGCACGTCCAGTGCGACGACTTTGCCGTCTTCCAGACGCTTGCCCTTGCCTACGGCAAAGACTTCGCCTTCCTGCGGTTTTTCTTTTGCGCTCTCAGGGATGAAGAGGCCGCCGCTGGTTTTTTCGACGTCTCCCTCGATCCGTTTGACAACGATGCGGTCATATAGCGGACGAATGTTCATTACAGAAACCTCCAAAGGTGGATTGATAACAGACTTCAAACGTGGAAGTAGCTCGCAGTTGAATAGGAGCAGCTTCCAAGTCATATTATTAGCACACGAGCTGGGTGAGTGCTAATAATTTTCCGTAACAATATGATTTCAAAAGAAATATAGAGATTGACAGTGATCGACTCACATTTCCGCATGGCGAAAACATGAGATTGCACGGCCTAGCCCGACTTCCAGGCTCGAAACCACTCTGAAAATTCGTCCAGTGCCTTTTGGCTTGCTGGCGAAAGCGGTATGGCGAGCGGTCCGGATTTCTGTCCGCGCAGTTCCACGGCTCGCCGTACGGCCACGGGCCAGGGAAATTGACTCGCGCGCGTGGCGAACTCGATCAGGCGCGCGTCGAGCGCTTCGGCAAGTGCGCGATTGCCAGCCTTTACTGCCTTCGCGAGGGCTACCACTACTTCCGGAATAGCGCACGCGCACCCGGACACGATTCCGTCTGCGCCGGCCTGGAGCGCGCGACTCGCCAGATGTTCTTTCCCTCCGAATAAAGCGAAAGGAATCTCGCCGCGAAGCGCCAGGAGCTTTTCGAAATAGGACCAGTCGCCTGAGGAGTCTTTGACGCCCGCGAAGCGGCCGGTTTCAAACAGACGGCGGACGGTTTCAATTTCAATCCCCGTCGTAAAGGCAGGAACGTTGCATAGCAGTATGGGAACGGCGTCGCCCGCCTCGCGCGCGAAGTCGCGGTAAAACTGCTCTACTTCGTCCTGGCCGTAGCGAAAAAAGTAGGGTGGCATCAGCATCAGGGCCCCGGCCCCGGCAGCAACGGCGTCGTCGGCGAGTTGCAGTGCTCCCGCCAGAGTGGAATGGGAGACTCCCGCGATCACCGGAACACGGCTGCGCTTGGTAGCAAGGGAGAGTAGCCGGTGGCGTTCCGCAAACGAATAGTTGATGAACTCGCCCGTGGAGCCGAACAGGCAAATGCCATCGACGCCCGCCGTTGTCAGGAAATCGACCAGTTCCAGGGCAGCCGCATAGTCCGCTTCGTGGGTCTTCGGATGGTGCGGAGTGATGGCGGCCGGGAAGACACCGGAGAGGCGGATTTGGCGTGCGGCGCGGGCCATGGCTCACAGTCAGGCTACCACCCGAAGGAAATTGGGCCGGATGCAGGCGCTCCCCTTTCGAACGGCCGCGACAAGCATATTTATGCAAATGATGCGATGTTTTTACGTATGAGGATCGCGATTGCCCTTCCTGACGAGCTGATGAAGGCAGCGAAAAATCGGGCGGCGGAGGAAGGCACCACGCTCCGGGAAATATTCGATTGCGCGCTTCGCCAGTTCCTCGCAGGAGGGACGCCGCAAAAACACTTCAAACTGCACTGGACAGTTCACCGGCGCGGCAAACTCATGCCTGGAGTTGTATTGGCGGATAGAGACTCATTGAATGACCTGATGGAAGGGCACCCATCTTGATGGCGGCTTCCTGGTCGCAGTAATAGCGGTAATCTGAAAGCTATGTCCATATTCAAACTGGCGATCACATTTCTCTGCCTGACCGCATTTGCGACCACGGCCTTCGCACAACAAGCCAATCCCTCGGCCATGAAAACGTTTGCCTCCTCCGCGGACGTGAAGGCCCTGATCGAGAAAGCGAAGGCCGAGCGAAAAGACGGCCAGGCGAACGTGATCGAGCGAATTCTCCAGTTCGCACCGTACTCCGCGAATCTTGAATACCGTGCCATCGGTGGAACCGCCGCCGTGCATGAGAAGGAAGCCGAGATGTTTTACGTCATCGATGGGGCGGCCACACTCGTGACCGGCGGCAAACTAGTGGGCGAGACCCGCACCAACCCCACTAATCTGTCCGGCAGCGCAATTCAGGGTGGCGACACGAAAAAGATCGCGCAGGGCGATTTCTTCATGGTTCCCGAGGGCATGCCACACCAGATCAGCGCGGTCGAGAAGACGCTTGTATTAATGACCGTGAAGATGCCGCGCGGTCAGTAACGCTCAGGCGGTCCCGGCATGGAAAATCTCAGCGTCTGACCTGCGCACGTAATCGGCTTCTATCGTCACCGGATCGCAACTCTCACCCCGAAGAAACCGTGCGATAGCCAGGCGCGCGATCACACCAGCGAGTTCCGGCGGCGCGGCAGTGAATGGATGGCCGGGGTCGAAACCCGTCGTGATAATCTCGGCGTCCCGATCACCGATCAGAGTAGTAAACGCGGAGAACTTCAGCACTGTTGGCGGAATCACTTCTACGTCGTCTTCACCATAAAGCGCCGCGAAGACCTCGCCGCGCCGCGCATCCAGCACGGGGGCTCGCTGCGAAGCCGTTCCAAACTGCGCCAGCGCCAGCAGATTGGAAACACCAACCGCGGGTTTCCCCGCAACCTCAGCCAGCCCCTTAATAGCGGCAAGCCCAATGCGCACGCCGGTGAAAGACCCGGGTCCGTTTCCAGCCGCGTAAAGCTCGATATCGGCAAGCCGCACCTTCTGCCGCGCCAGCAGTGCTTCGAGTTCGCCAAACAGCATCTGCGCGAAGCCACCGGGCGCCTCGAGACGAGCTTCCTCCAGAATAGTGACCGCGCCGTCGTGCGAAAACTCCGCGAGCGCAATGCTGCCGATTTCGGCGGCGGTATCCACGGCAAGAGCGATCATTATTTCGAAACAGTCATTTCGTGAGAGTGTAGTTGCGGTCGACCGAATAAACTTTACCAAGCCCGTTCATTCCATAGAGCCGCACATGAAACGGAGCGGGGAATTCAGCCGCAATGTTGCCCGGGATTCGAAACACTCCGTCCGCGCCCGTGGCGATCACGCGGTAACCCCGGCCGGACACCGTTACTTCCCCGGTCCACAGCCATGACATATGTTGCAGCGCCTTCGATTGCCGCTTCATCTTCACGCCGAATTGCGGCGGCTTACCAGGCGAAAGCGTCTCCGCACCAGGTCCCGTGATTTCAAATGGCACTTTTTCCGGATCCAGTTCAATCTCCTGCAGCTTCAACTCCTCCTCGCGCGAGACGAACTTCACACTCTTCAGCATCCCTGCCTTGGTGCCTTCGCGCGAAATATGCAAAATCCAGTCGTGCGCGGTGCTCGGCGGAGTAGCGCTGCAGATCTCACCTTTGCACGGGTCTTTGATCTTCGTGTGGATTCCGGTGGCCGGGTCGATCCATTCGGCGTCGTACCCATGCTTCTCCACGGTCAGCGTGACGGGTCCCGGACGCTCCACGTAGACCACGTACTCCACACCCTCCAGCTGCAGCCCCCGTCCGTTCTCGACGTCGAAAAACGGCTCCAGCTCCCAGTGCCGCGTACTCTGCATAAACTCGAACCACACCTTCATAGCGGTGGCCGAAGCCGCGTCGGGAACCACAGCCTCTGGATACTGGCCGTTCATCGTGGCGTTCCAGAGATGATGTCGAAACGCGTCCGCACTACTATCCTCCGCGCTGAAATTATTGATTGCGGGGTCGGCGTACAACTGCTGTTCGATTGCGCCAACCGCGTCGTCCGCGCTCTGATATGCACGGATGTGCATCCAGCCATCGTCCGCCAGCGGCGCAGAAGTCGCAAGCGTACGCGACGTCGCCAAATGCTTGTAAGGATCGAACGACTTCAAATATTCCGCGATCTCCTTAGTGAGGGCCCTGCCATCGGGATAATTCTCCCAGCCTTCCAGTCCCTGCCAAACGACATCGAAAGCCGCCAGCCGCGAGAGCGCATAAGTGAACCACGTACGACGGTCCGCCGGCGTCGGCAGCAAACGCGTCATCAAATCCGGCCCGAAGAAAGCCAGATCGACGATGATCCCGTGCTGATTGGCATAAGCCATCTTTTCTTCCGCCGCGCGAAAGAACTCCGGCGTGCGGAAACTGCCGCCAGCCCCGGCATCCACCAGCGTGACAGCCAAATGATTGAAATGCTGCTCGGCGCGCTCATCCACCAGCGCCTTCCACCGCGCCGCGTCCATAGTCGAAAAACCAGGCACCATCGCACCCATATAAAGGTAAGGCGTATACACAATTCCATCCACCGTAGCGAAGTGATGCAGATTAGCGGGAGCCAGCGTACCCGGATGCGCGTTCGGATAGGGCGAAGCCGTCATCTCGCCCTCATGCCCGGAGATCCCCGCCACCGTTCCAGTTAACCGGTACTTATGCGTACCCGGCTCCAAAGGCGAATAGCGGATCACCCACCGGTTACCCCCATCCCAGAACGCATGCGCCAGAAAGGTACTGGCGCGCGGCGAACGAAACTCCGCATGCAGATCGAGCGGCTTCCCACCAGCCGCAGCCGGAATATCGAAAACTAACTCGCAGACTCCATAAACCGGCGTCGGAGGACAAACCGTCTGCGCCGATGCCCTAAAAACACCCATCGCCAGCAGAACCCACCCGCAAAAACGCATATACAACAATTTTAAGGCCATCCGTGTGCATCCGTGTGCATCCGTGGCCAAAACTCCTGGCCACGCGATAATGGTCCCTGATGCCTTACCCCTTCCGGTACGCCATGTGTAATGAGGCTTTCGAGCGCCGCCCTTTCGCCGAAGTCTGCAAAATCCTCCGCGCCACCGGCTACGACGGCATCGAACTCGCGCCCTTCACTCTCGGTGACGACCCCCTCGCGCTCCGTGCCGCCGACCGCCGTGAACTGCGCGACATCATGATCGGCGAAGGTCTGCAGTTCGTCGGCCTCCACTGGCTGCTCGTCGTCCCGTTTCCCATCCACGTCACCACCCCCGACCTCGCCCTCCGTGAACGCAGTTGGCAATACGTCCGCGGCTTAATCGATCTCTGCGCCGACCTTGTCCCCGACACCGCAGCCGCTCCCGATAGTGCCAGCGGCACCCACGGCATCATGGTTTTCGGCTCTCCCAAACAGCGTTCCTCCACCGGTGGCATTTCCTCCGCCGAAGCCGTGCACAACTACGTCGATGGCCTCGCCAGCATCGCCGGCCACGCCGAAGATCGCGGCGTCACCATCCTCGTCGAAGCCCTCCCACATTCACAGTCCGACGTCATCCACACACTTGCCGAAGCCGTCGCCGTTGTCCGCGAAATCAATAGCCCGGCCGTCGCCACCATGTTCGATTGCCACAATGCTGAGGATGAGACCGAACCACACGATCTCCTCATTCAGCGCCACTTTGACCTGATCCGGCACGTCCATACCAATGAGATGGATGGCGGCCATCCGGGCGCTGGAACGTACGATTTCGCACGAGTGTTTGCTATGTTAGAGAAATTGGCGTATCGCGGATGGGTCTCCGTGGAGGCGTTCGACTTTACCGTCGGAGCAGAGACCATTGCCAGAGAATCGCTTGAACACATGAGGAAGGCGGCCGGCGCGTAAGCCAGCCAGGTAAATAAAAAATGGATCATTTTCTTGTAACCGGAGGTGCGGGCTTTATCGGCTCCGCATTAGTTCGCGGGCTGTTGGCCAAGGGTGCGGATCGCGTCGTGGTGGTCGATAGCCTCTTGACCGGTTACGAACGCAACCTCGACGAAGTCCGCGGAGCGGTAGATTTCCACCGCGCGGATATTCGCGATTACGACGCCGTGCGTCGCGCTATGGAAGGCGTCAACGTCGTATTCCACGAGGCGGCAATTCCCTCCGTGCCCCGCTCGATTAACGACCCCATTCCCTCGCACGACGTCAACATCAATGGCACTTTCAACGTCCTGCGCGCCGCGAAGGATGCGGGCGTGCGCCGTGTGATCTACGCAGCCTCGTCATCGGCATACGGCGACACGCTGGTTCTTCCCAAAGTGGAAACGATGCGGGCCCTGCCGAAATCGCCCTATGCGGCGCAAAAGCTGATGGGTGAATACTACATGTCGGTCTGGGCGTCATGTTTTGGGCTCGAGACCATCAGCCTCCGCTACTTCAACGTGTTCGGACCGCGGCAAGACCCCACCAGCCAGTATTCCGGCGTCCTCTCCCTCTTCATCACGGCAATTTTGAATCGCCGCACGCCGACCATTTTCGGTGACGGCGAAACCTCCCGCGACTTCACTTACGTGGAGGATGTGGTCGGCCTGAACCTGCGCGCCGCCGAAGCGCCAGCCACCGCTTCCGGCAAGGTCTTCAACGCAGGCAACGGTGGCCGCATCACGCTGAATGAGGCATGGGCGCTGTTGCAGAAATTCGAAGGCGTGTCCATCCCGCCGATTTACGGGCCAACGCGCCCAGGCGACGTGCGGGATTCGCAGGCCGACACAACAGCGGCAGTTCGCGAACTCGGCCACTCACCTCAAGTAAGCTTCGAGGACGGCCTCCGCAAAACCCTCGAATGGTACCGCGCCACCACTAAATTGTAGGGAGCAGATTGGGGGGCGGGCAATCCTGCCCGCAGCCGCCATTCCAGGCGGCTTCCCGAGGGCGCACAGCAGCCCATGACTGCGCGACAATATGTCTTGCCCCGCCTAACGCTCATACTTTTAATCGGCCTCCTCTCCGCCGCCCAGACCTTCCCCCAACTAACCCCCAAAGAACAATCCACCCAACTATCCTCCTTCGAAACCGTCTGGCTCACCGTCCGCGACCACAACCCCGACCCTCAATTCAACGGTCTCAACTGGCAAGCCATCCACGACGCGTTCAAGCCCCGCATTCAGTCTGCAAAATCCATCGCCGAAGTCCGCGACATCCTGCGCGACATGATCGGCAAACTAGGCGTGTCGCACTACGCTATCCTGTCGTCCGATCTGTATTCCGAAATCGCCCCTCCGTCCCCCGTTGCCGCAGCCGTCCCCAGCGGCATCGAAACCGTAGTAGTCGAAGGGAAATCCGTCATAAAAACCGTCGCACCGGATTCCCCAGCAGCCCGCGCGGGCGTCCGCGCCGGCATGGTGGTCAACACTGTTGACGGCGCATCCTTACCAGCCGCTAACGCCGAACTAAACGACAGCGAATCCCGCCGCCTCGCCCTCCGCGCCATCAACCAGAAACTATCCGGCGCCGCCAACGCGCCCGTGAAACTCGACCTCATCGACGCCGATGGCAAGCCCAAACAAGTCGTACTCTCCACCAAAACCGATACCAGCACGGCCGTTCAGTTCGGCAACCTGCCCGGCGTTCGCGTGCAGTTCGAATCGCGATTGCTGCCCGGCGGCGCAGGCTATATACGCTTCAACGAATTTCTGGACCCCGTTAACCTCATGCCGAAATTCGAAACCGCGCTGCACGATTTCGCCCACGCCCCCGGCGTAATTCTCGATCTGCGCGGCAACCCCGGCGGCATAGGCATCATGGCCATGGGCCTTGCCGGTTTTTTCATCGAAGATTCCGGACGCCAGTTAGGCGAAATGAAAATGCGCGGCACCACCCTGAAATTCACCGTCTTCCCGCGCGCCGAAACCTATCCCGGCAAAGTAGCGATTCTGCTCGACGAAGGCTCGGCCTCCACTGCCGAGATCTTCGCGCAGGGCATGCAGGATCTGAAACGCGCGCGCATCTTCGGCACGCGCAGCGCCGGCGCCGCCTTGCCATCCGACATCATCCGGCTTCCGAATGGCGACGGCTTCCAGTATCCGACCGCGAGCTACACATCCTCCGGAGGCCGCGTGCTCGAAGGCAACGGCGTGATTCCCGATGTGGAAGTAAGGCAAAACCGCGGAGCCATCGCCGCCGGGCGCGATCTGGTGATAGATGCTGCAGCGGCCTGGATCGGCCAGTAGTTTCCCGGAGAATAATATAGTTATCGACTCACCGGGGACAATTACGGTCGGGAGATGAGTCATTGCAATTGTTTGGTTTTTCCCTTGAAACGCGTGCCAACGATAGCTGAAGCGATAAGAACGAAGTCGGAAAGGTACCTGAGGAAGAAGACTGTCGCGGTAGCTAACCCAGCCGAACTTGGCCAAGCCCAGAATATTCTGATTACGAGGTTGAGGATGGAGGCGACAACAGCGATGGCTGGTAATCGCCAGAAAATCAGAACTGACATAAACAGGCACCACCAAGTGAGCACAGCGGTATTGACAGCGACGTCTCGACCGTCCGAGAAGAATGTCGCTCCAGCGATCCAAAAACCTTCGAACAAGACTGCGCTGACATAGGCGGCGGCCATTGCGCGCAATCTTGGTCGCCACTCGTTGTTCATAGAGGATCCAGGTGCCTGCGGGAAACGAATAAATTCGTGACTATATTATTACCTTATATTGAGTATGCAAGGCACCATAACTCGGCTAGCATCTGCTCTCAGTCTTACTGCGCTCAGCCTGTGCGCCCAACCCGCAGCGACCCCACGGCTGTTTGATGTCGCCTCAATCAAGAAGGTCGACGGCGCATGCCCTGCCGGTCCGCCAATTCGGTTAACGCCGGGCCGATTGGTCCTTCACTGTTGGACTGCCCGTCAATTGATTGCGTTCGCGCACAGTCCCTTGACGGCTTACGACCACGACAACATTCCAGTAATTGGAGGGCCGCTCTGGATTACTTCCGTCCGCTACGACATTGAGGCTAAATCAGAAGGAGCCACGGTTACCGATTTGACCGGCGTGATGTTGCTTGATCTCCTAACTGAGCGATTCCATCTCCAGACTCACAAAGAGCCCAGGAGCACACCGGTCTACCTGCTAACGGTCGCGCCCGGCGGGCCAAAACTCAAACCCGCCGACAGCAGCGCTTGCGTGATTCGCGACACGTCAATATTTCCGCCTCCGCCCATACCACCTGACGGACCAGTGGAATTCTGCGGCAGAACGGCTTCCCACACCAAGGACGGAGTGCGGGTTATCGACTCGTACTCCGTCCCATTGGAGGCATTCGCGGCAGTATTGTCTTCACATATCGGTCGTCCGGTAGTCGACAGAACCGGTCTCACAGGTACATGGGATATTCATCTGGAATCCGCGCCGGAGAGCATATCTTCGGGCCCCGTGATGCTCAACGGAGAACCGGCATCCTCGCCTAATCCCGACGATTCACGTGCTGTGTCCGTTTTTACGGCGATCCAGAAACAGCTGGGTTTAAAGCTAACGGCGGGTACCGCTCCCATAGACGTCGTCGTTGTCGACAGCATCGACGAACCGACCGCGAATTGATCGGGTATTCCTGGTGTGACGTAGGCTGAATCCAAGCTGGAGGAGATACACTCAGGTCATGCCGTTGCGACATATCCAGTTGAGCTCCGAGGCTGAGCCAATTCTCGATTCCGTTTCAGCGTCCTTTAACGGCGACGCAGGCTTGGCCCTTTCGGAACTACTGCTCACCCATGACTTGATCGAGTCCTTCCTGAACGAACTGGAGAGCTCACACGCCGAGGAACTGATGCGCCAGCGCGATCGTTCAACCCGGGAGTTCCGGGACGGGCTGACTGTTTCCTGGGAAAAGGTAAAGCTGGACAACGGACTTTGTTAAGAATTCAGGGCGTCTTTCTTATCGGCGTCCATCTGTGTTCATCTGCGGCCAAAGTTTTTGACTTTTTCCCTCAGTCACGTCTATTTCGCCCCATAGAATCAATACCTTAACCATTCCATCCCTTCCGCCCCGTGCTACTCCTTGACTGTAGAGTCCATCTCTGCCAGTACAAAAAAACGGAGCACAGCCATGCAGTCAACCGAAGAATCGCCGAAACCAACCTCCCAAAAGCAGATCGACGCCAACCGTCTCAACGCAAAAAAATCAACCGGGCCTAACACGGAAGGCGGCAAGAACATATCCCGCCGCAACGCCATCCGCGACCATCTCACAGGCCAGGTCACCACTCTCGCCGACGCAGACCGAACGATCTTCGATCAGCTCCGCACCGAGATTGTTGCCGACTTCAACCCCCAAACCACCATGGAGCGCAAACTCGCCGAGGCGATAGCCTGGGATACATGGAGGCTCGACCGCCTCCGCGCCGTAGAAAACAACCTCTTCGCCCTGGGCGAGGAAGAGAATTGTGCTGAAGAAGCCGCTCCTCCTGACGATTACGACACCGCATTAACCGACGCCCGCACCTTCCGCGCCGAATCAGCCCGCTTTGACGTCATGAGCCTCTACGAACAGCGAATGACCCGCAACATCCACAAGAACCTCGCCGCCCTCCGCGACATTCAATCCGAGCGAAAACGCCAATATCAGTCCGACCTGGCCGAGGAGGTCAGACTCGCAAGACTCAATGAACTGAACAGGGTACCGATCCAGGCATCGACCCTGCCTTCGAAAAATGGCTTCATTTTTTCGGATAATCAGGTTGCCGTCACCGCCGTGCGTCAGCGCCACCTCGAAACCATCGACCTTCGCTTCAAGACCCTCAATAACTGGATCCTTTACGAAGATCTGCTGACAGGCTCCACCGATTCCTTCCTTCAAACCAAAGAAGAAACGAGCGAATGGCTCGCCCGCCACCGTGCCCTCGACAAACTCAACGGTCAGTCGGCCGAATCCGTCACCATGCGAAGGCAGTCGGACCCCGCCGCCTTCGGATTGTTTCAACAATGACGGCAATCCACAAAATACCAGGCATCTGGTATGGTCCTCGCGCCCCCAAAAGCGTAAAGTCGAATCAGATGTCGCCCCCGTCACGCCCCCTTACGGCCAACGATCTCGCGAAAATCGCCTCGCTCGATACTTGCGCCGCGTCCAACGCCGTCGAACGCCTCAACGTGCGTATGCGAAATGAAGGCTTTGCCGTCGGTACGGCGCATTGCCAGTTTCCAAACCTGCCGCCCATGGTCGGTTACGCCGCTACCGCGCGCATCCGCACTGCCGCACCGCCTCTGGCGGGCAACCGTTGCTACTACGACCGCATTGATTGGTGGAACTATCTCACTTCCATCCCCGGTCCTCGAGTCATGGTCCTCCAGGATATTGACAAGCAACCGGGCTTCGGCGCCTTCGTCGGCGAAATTCACGCCACGATTGGGCAGGCCCTGAACTGTATCGGATGCATAACCAACGGCGCAGTTCGTGACCTGCCGGCCGTGAAGGCCCTGAGCTTCCATCTTTTTGCCGGCGCGGTTTCCGTTTCTCACTCCTACGCCCACATCGTCGAATTCGGCAAGCCCGTGGAAATTGGCGGCATGACCGTTCGCTCCGGCGATTTGGTCCACGGCGACCGTCACGGCGTTCACACTATTCCGCTCGAAATAGCCGCCGAGGTGCCTGCCGAAGCAGGCCGAATGCTGGTTGAAGAACGCGACCTGATAGACTTCTGCAATTCTTCGCGATTCTCGCTCGATGGTCTCGAAAGACGTCTGCGCAGAGCCGGGGAATATTGTGAATTACCCTCGGAGATCCGTTGAAACATTCCCAACGCCAAAACTCTCGACGCTTGGCATTCTTTGGCACGGCCGCGTGTGTCGCACTTCTCTCCTCGTCTTGCGGTGGTGAAAAGCCGCAGACCGTATCCGCGCCCACGGCCGATCCTTCAGTCGGTGTCGTCAAAATCATTCGTAAGAATCTGAGCCGCACCATCACGCTTTCTTCCGAACTCGTGCCCTTTCAGGAGATCGAGGTCTACGCCAAGGAATCCGGCTACGTGAAGGAACTCAACGTAGATTACGGCTCCCGTGTGCAGGCAAATCAAACGCTGGCGACTCTCGAAATTCCCGAAATGCAGTCGCAGCTGAAACAGGACGATGCCGCCATCCGCAACGCCTCGGACCAGATCGCAAACGCGCAAAACGAAGTGAGCCGCGTCGAAGCCCAGCACAAAGTCATGCAGCTCCAGTTCGACCGGCTGAACAACGTCGCCAAGTCGAAACCAGGCCTCGTCGCACAGCAGGAAGTTGACGATTCCGAAGGCAAGGCACTCGCCTCCGCCGCCCAGGTCGAGTCGGCAAAATCGAATCTGCAATCTGCTCAGAGCCTGCTCGCTGCCGCGCAGGCGAAACGCGAACACGATCAGGTGCTTTTCGACTACACCAAAATCACTGCGCCTTTTGCCGGCATCATCACGCAGCGATATGCAAATCTCGGCGCGCTCATGCAGGCCGGTACCAATTCCGCCACGCAGGCCATGCCGCTCGTTCGTCTTTCCGAAGACGATAAGTTCCGGCTCGTGATTCCCGTGCCGGAAACTTACGTTCAATTCATCCATGTCGGCGATCCGGTCAGCGTCATGGTGCCGTCGCTGAACCGCAGCTTCCCGGGGACGGTCGCGCGTTTCTCTGTCGATGTCACGCAGGATACGCGCACGATGCACACAGAAGTCGATGTTCTGAATCCGAACCGGCTTCTGCTCCCCGGGCTGTACGCGCAGGCGATCGTAACGCTCGAGAAAAAAGACAACGCGGTTGCGGTTCCGCTCCCTGCTGTCGACCAAACCGCGACCTCTGCTGCCGTGTTTGTAGTGGACGATTCAAACAAAATCGTCCGGCGCCCTGTCGTCCTCGGCATTCAGACTGAAACCGACGCCGAAATCGTGTCCGGTCTCAAAGAAGGTGAAAGCGTGGTCGTCAGCGACCGGGGCGGTCTGAAGGCCGGTCAGTCGGTTCGTCCCCAGATCACCGAACTGCTTCAGTACAAGGAAAACAAGAAGTAGGCCACCACGATGCCGCGTTTTTCCATTCGCAATCCCTACTTCATCGTCGTCCTCTGTCTGGTTCTGGTCGTCATTGGCGTTACCGCGATGGTGCGCATGCCGGTTGATCTGTTCCCCACAATCAATCTTCCGGAAGTTGTCGTCGCTACTTTCTATAGCGGCATGCCGCCGCAGGATATCGAAGTCGATATCACCAGCCCGCTCGAACGCTTC
The DNA here is from genome assembly GCA_903825445.1 of uncultured Acidobacteriia bacterium. Classification (GTDB taxonomy): domain Bacteria; phylum Acidobacteriota; class Terriglobia; order Bryobacterales; family Bryobacteraceae; genus BOG-234. The sequence continues at coordinate 74,832 of CAIKAS010000006.1, read as the reverse complement.
TTCACGCAGGCCAGCGGTATCGATCACATGGAATCCCGCTCCCTGCTCGGCGTAAGCATCATTCGCGTCTACTTCCAGCCCGGCACCAGCGCGGATAACGATGTCACCCAGTTATCCAACCTTGCGCTGGCTGATCTCAAGCGGCTGCCGCCCGGAACCCTGCCGCCGATTGTGTTGAAGTTCGATGCCAGCAGCCTCCCGGTCTGTCTGGTGACGGTCAAAGGCGAAGGCCTCAGTGAAACTGAATTGCAGGATACCGCCCGCTTCCAGATCCGTACGCAGATCGCCGTGGTGAAGGGCGCGCAGCTTCCTGGCACTTTCGGCGGCAAGACCCGCCAGGCCATGATCTACGTGGATCCGTACAAAATGTTCTCGCGCCAGTTGAGCCCGATGGACGTTGTGAACGCGGTCAACCAAAGCAATCTCATCCTGCCTGCCGGTGACGTCAAGATTGGCTCCGGCGACTATTTCGTTTACTCCAACAGTCTGGTGGAGAACATCAAAGACCTCAACAACCTGCCCATTAAGAGCGTCGGCACGCGCTGGGTGACGGTGGGAGATGTGGGCGAAGCGAAGGACGCCAGCCAGGAGCAGTACAACATCGTTCGCATCGACGGCCAGAAATCGGCTTACATTCCGATTATGAAATCGGGCGGCGATAGCAACACAATTCAGGTCGTCAACGACATTCGCACCCAGGTCAAGCACCTCTTCGATCTTCCAAAGCAGCTCGTCACCGACGTCGTTTTCGATCAGTCTGCCTTCGTGAAACAGGCGCTCAGTACCGTTTTACATGAGGGCGCGATCGGTCTCGTCCTCACAACCCTGATGATCCTGCTGTTCCTCGGCAGCGTCCGCGCAACCGGCGGTGTTTTGCTCTCAATCCCCATTTCCGCTCTCGCAGCTTTCGTGATTCTCTACCTGATGGACAGCACCATCAATACGATGATCCTCGGCGGCATGGCGCTGGCATTTTCCCGCGTGATCGATAACTCGGTGATCTCCCTGGAAAATATCTACCGCCATCTGGAAATGGGCTCCACGCCCGCCGTGGCTGCGGAAATCGGCGGCTCCGAAGTGAACCTCGCCGTGCTCGCCGCGACGCTGGTGGACGTTGTCGATTTCTTCCCCGTCACGCTGCTGTTCGGTGTCAGCAAATTCCTGTTCTCGTCGCTCGCCCTTGCCTTCTGTCTCGCCCTGCTGGCCTCTTACGTTGTCGCGATGACCGTGATTCCGCTCTTCTGCTCTCGCTTTCTGAAGACAGTGTCTGCACACGATGCCGACAGCATTGAGCACGCCAAAGGCTTCAACGGATGGTTCAACCGCCAGTTCAATAAGGTGCTGAATGTTTATGAGCGCTGCGTCCGTTTTGCGCTCCGCGTTCCCGCCCTGACGTTGATCCTGCTGCTGGGAGTCTTCGCCGGGAGTTTGGCGATCTACCCTTATCTTGGTCGCGCCTTCTTTCCGCAAACGGATGCTGGCCAATTCACCGTAAATGTGAAAGTCCCCACCGGAACCCGCATCGAAGTCACCAATGACTATGTGGCGAAGATCGAAGACCTGATCCGCCACATCGTCGAACCGAAGGATCTCAAGATGGTCCTCTCGAACATCGGCGTGAATAACGACATCTCCGCTCTCTACACCACCAATGCTGGCATGTACACCGCGACAATCCAGGTCGCGCTCAACGCAGGGCACTCACGCGCCAGCGCGGATTATATGGAGCAGGTGCGGGCGCAGATGGCCGAAAAATTCCCGGACGTGCGGACCTTCTTCCAGAGCGGCTCCATGCAGGACGCGATCCTGAATCAGGGCCAGCCCGCCCCCATCGATATTCAGGTCAATACGCGCGATCTGAACGTCACCTTCAACACCGCGCAGGATCTCGCCGCGCGAATTCGGAAACTGCCCGGCGTTGGCCAGATCTACATCCCGCAGGATATGAATTATCCCTCTGTCCGCATGGATGTAGATCGCATTCACGCCGGCGAACTCGGCCTTTCGCAGAAAGACGTCGTCAATAACGTCATCACCGCGCTCAATTCCGACGCCATGATCGCGCCGAACTACTGGGTGGACTATAAAAGCGGCAACGATTACTTCCTGACGGTGCAGTACGCGGAAACCGGCCCCGGAGCGATCCACAATTTGATCGATCTCAAACAGATTCCCCTGCGTGCCCCCCAGTTGAAGCAGCCCACTACGCTCGATTCTGTCGTGAAGCTCGTCAACCTCCAGTCGCCAACGGAAGTCGATCATTACCAGGTGCAGCGCGTTGTCGATATTTACGTTACGCCCCAGGGTGAAGATCTCGCGAAGCTCCGCGCTGGCATCGTCCAAACGATAGCGGATGCGAAACTTCCAGCCAACGTCCGGGTTACACTCCGCGGCATGGTCAACAGCATGGATGAATCGTTCAAGAGTTTTGGCCTCGGTTTCGGCATTTCCTTCATCCTCCTGTTTCTGATTTTGGTGGCCCAGTTCAAATCATTCATCGATCCATTCCTCATCATGCTCGCCATCCCGATGGGCTTTATCGGTGTCCTCATCGTGTTGCCGCTCACCCACACCACGCTCAACGTCATGTCGCTGATGGGCGTGCTGATGCTGATCGGCATTGCCGATTCCAACAGTATTCTGATCGTGGATTTCGCGCACAAACTGCGGGAACAGGGAATGTCGGCCCGCGATGCCGTCGTGACGGCCTGCCGCGTTCGCCTCCGGCCGATCCTGATGACTTCCCTTGCCACGATTATTGGAATGTTGCCGATGGCAATGAAACTTGGTGAAGGCGGTGAGCAATATACGCCCATGGCCCGCACGATTATCGGGGGACTGACATCGTCGGTTCTGCTGACGATTTTCATCGTCCCCGCTGCCTACCTTCTGGTCTATGGCCGAAAGGAGAAAGATGCCCCGTCTGTTTAGAAGCAGCCTCCTGTTCCTGATCTCGATGCCTTGGCTCTGCATCGCGCAAACTCCTGCGCCGCGTCTCACCCTCCAGGAAGCCGAGGCGATAGCTCTTCGCAACCATCCGCAGATTCAGGCCGCTCAGAACGAAATCAACTACGCCAACCAACAGGTCACGATGGATCGCTCCGCTTTATATCCAACCGTGAGCGGAGATCTTACGGGCACTCAGGCCAACCACCTCGCCCAAATCGGCGCAGGTGATATCTCGGCGTCCAGACTCTATGACCGCCTGGGGCAGGGAATAGTAGCCCGTCAGTTGATCACAGATTCCGGCCGCACGAATAGCCTGATCGCCAGTTCCCGTCTCCATGCCCAGGCCGTAACCCAGGCTTCGCAAGCGACGCGATTCGACGTCTTGTTGCAGGTAAACCGCGCCTACTATGACGTGCTCCGTGCGCAATCGGTGGTGAAAGTTGCGCAGGAGACCGTCGCTGCCAGACAACAGGTCAGCGACCAGGTAGGTGAACTCGCGAAAAACCAATTGCGCTCGCAACTCGATGTCAGTTTTGCCGATGTCAACGTATCGGAAGCCAAACTGTTATTGCTTGGCGCACAAAGTGCCGTCCAGCAGGCACAGGCTGAACTCGGCCGCGCGATGGGTTCGGACCAGCCTTCGAACTATCAACTTTCCGACGAGCCACTGCCTTCGGGGCCGCCCGCCACCGCCGAAGAAATGGTTGCACAGGCGCTGGCGAATCGCCCCGAACTCGCAGGTCTGCGCCTGTCCCGCGACGCCGCCTACAAATTTGCAGACGCCGAAAAAGATCTCTCCAAACCGACCGTCACCGCTGACGCCGTTGCGGGCCTTCTGCCCTACATCAATGTCTCCGGAGTGCCCGTAGAATACGAAGGCATTGAGGCTAACGTCAGCATTCCGATCTTCAACGGCCACCTGTTTTCCGCCCGCCGCGAAGCCGCATCTCAGCAGGCGCAAGAGACCGATCAGCGTCTCCGGGCCGAACAGCAGCAGATTTCGCGTGACGTCCGGGTTGCCTGGGCCGACGCCAATGACGCTTACCAGCGCATGGACGTCACCGCGCAGTTCGTTCGCCAGGCCGCACTCGGGGTCAATCTGGCGCAGGGCCGCTACGATCTGGGCCTGTCTTCAATCATTGAGTTAACGCAGGCACAGCTGAATCTCACTCAGGCCGAAATCGAGGATCTGAACGCGAAATACGACTACCAGGGCCAATACGCCGCTCTCCAGTACGCCATAGGAGCCCTTCGTTGATTGGTCGCAAACGTGCACAGCTCCGGGTTGAGAGGTGAAGTGCAATGCGAAAAAAATCGCGTCGTATTTATCGCGGTAACCGTCGCCGCCACGTGTCTGTTTGCGAAGACCGTGGTGGATTACGATCACTCAACCAACTTTGCGAAGTTCCATACCTATTCGTGGGTTGCGGTGGACGTGCAGGAACCCCTTTGGAAGGATCGCGTCACAAAGGCCATTGAAGGCCAGTTGAGTGCTAAGGGCTGGCAGAAGGTGGAGACGGGTGCTGACGCTTCTATTTTGGCGGTGGGATCGACCCGTACGGAAATGACGTACGAAAGGTGGTACGGTGGCGGCTTCGGCGGCGGATGGTATCACCGCGGCTGGTGGGGCGGCCCCGGAATTGTCGAGACCACTGTTGACAGGACGCCGATCGGCACTCTGCATGTCGACATTTTCGACACGCAGACGAAGAAGGTCATTTGGCACGGCTCGGCCACCGATGCGCTGAAAGGAACTCCGGAAAAGGACGAGAAACAACTCAACAAAGAAGTTGCCGACATGTTCAAGAAGTTTCCGCCGACCGGAAAGTGATTCCAACGAACAACAGGCCACCTCTGAGGAGGTGGCCTGTTGTTGTAAGTCCTTTAGAATCTTTGGTGCGGATGAGAGGACTTGAACCTCCACTCCCTTGCGAGAACTAGAACCTGAATCTAGCGCGTCTGCCAATTCCGCCACATCCGCATGATGGGCAACAGCAACTTCCTATCTTCGCACAGCACTTCTTGTGCGCCCGGGGTTGCCTTGAAACTTAGTTCTTGGGTAATCGGTCCAGCACTGCCGTGCTTTCTTCGATCTTGTCTTCGCGATAAAGTGCACTCGCCAGGCCCTTCAGTGCCTCCACATTATTGGGCTCTGTCTGTACGATCTGCTTGTAGATATCCTCGGCCGTGTTGTACTCTTTCCGGTCCATATACTGCTTAGCTGCGCTGAGTTTCGTGGCTGTATCGGCGCTTGCCGCCGGGGGCGCCTGTTTAGCCGCTGCAGCCTCCGCAGGGACATTCGCGTTCGCGGTTTGAGTTTCCTTGCTTGCCACCGGCGTCGTCGTCTTGGAATTGGAACCTTTCGAAAAGAGCCAATAACCGCCCCCTCCAAGGATCGCCACCAAGACCACTACCCGTAAAATGTTCGGTACCAGATTGCTTTTCCCCGATGAACCAGAACGGCGACCGTCCCTAACGCTCCTGCTATTTGTTTCCCGCGCCGTGCCCGGATCTCGCTTTGGCGGCTCGCCAGCTTCTGCCTGCGCTGCCGCTAAACGCTTCGGCAACTCCGTCGCCAGTTTATCCACACCCGAAATCAGACGACTCAGATTATCTTCCGTGCGCTGGTTATACTCGCGCAGTTCGTTCATGGCCTGCGCCTGCTGGTTCATGTTCTGCTCCAGCACGGACACGCGCTGCACCAGCTTGACCTGAATATTTTTGACGAAGGTTTCGAGCGTCTTAACGTGCTGCTCTTCAATCTCTTCCTGCAGCTTGCCGGCCATGGACTGGAAACGCTTGGTCACGGCCTGTTCAATCAGTTCGGGCAACCTGGCCTCGATGTCGCCGCCACCACGCCCGCCACCTCCGCCGCGCCCCCCCCCGCCGCGTCCGCCGCCGAGCGACTCGCTCAGTTGCTCGCTTAGCCAGTTGCGCGGATCGGCCGGAAGAGGTTCTTCTCCCTCTTCCATGTCCACGACTCGGTTTTCGATTTCATCCAGACGATCAAGGATGGGGCGGATGCCATCGGCCATCTCGGCCATGATTTCGTAATCGCGGTCCCGCAGGTCGCGGGAAGTCTCCTCGCGAAGACGCTCGCGGAAGCGTTCGGGATCCGCTGTACGCCGAATCGGCCGTGCAATTTGTCTGCGGTCGGGCTCCCGCCTGGCCGGATAGTCGTCGCGGTGATCCCTGTCTGCCGGAATTCGCGGTGGCTCCTCCAGTAAATGCCTGTCTCGTCCGTCGCGATTCAATTGTGGCGAAAAATACTGCCCGCCATCGAGCACGTAATTGATGGCATCCGTCAGGTGCCGTGCCGGGCCATTCTTCAGCAGATAGGCATCCGCACCCGCCCGCACTACTTCGCGGACAATCTCATCATCCGTGGTTCCAGCCAGGATGATTATTTTCGTGCCCAGGCTCTCGCCACGTACACGCCGAATCAGTTCGATACCGTGCAGACCAGGTATGTTCAGGTCGACGATGGCCACGCTCGGACGCAGATCGCGAATCTCTTCGAGCGCTGTAATTCCGTCCGGGCATCCCGAGACGACTTCTATATCGGGATTTGCTTTCAGAACGGACGCAAGACCGTCGCGGCGAAGGGAATCTTCGTCAGCCAGCAGAACCGTTATGGTGGGTGAGGCGGCCATGGACCTCGACTTTACGTTTCGTATTACATTCTATCTGAAAGGTTTCACCCGGCATCGCGTCAGGGCGGTTGGCCAGTGCGGCTACTGCGCGCGCGCAGCGACTACGGTCAGTTTTGGCTGTTCAGCAGGGTCAGACGTCCCCGTTGCCGCCACTCCCGCCTTCGGTTGCAGGACTTGCTCCAATACTCCCACCAGACGCTGGATACTGCGCTCGCTTTGGAGAGAACACTCACGCAATTCCGTAAGCGCTTCGGACTGACTTGCCACACCGCGCTCCAGCCGGCCAATGCGCGGTGCCACACGCGTTTCGAACGAGGTGAGCATTTCATCCACTGTTCTGCGCTGTGCCTCTTGCATTTCCAGCCGAAGTTTGTTTTCCACTTCCGCGATTCGCCGGTCGAGATCGATGTTGAGTTGCCGGTGCAAATCGTCCCGGAGACCGCCAGCTGTTTCCTCGGCGGATTTTGCCGACACGACAACTGCCGACAGCTTCGTCTGCATTGCTTCTACGGCTGCATGTTGGCGGTCCATCCGCTCTAAAATCCGCGGAGCAGCCTCATCTCTGGCGGTAGCAGCCGTAGTGCCCGCCGGAAGCTGATCCGGCGATCCGGCTCTGCGTGACGCTCCCGCCGCGATGGCCTCGCCCAGCCTGATTCCGGCACCGAGCGCGAGCCCGCCACCCAGTGATGCGACGAAGATATTCAGGAACTTAGCCATCGGTCCATTCAGTTCGGCAACAACCCGGCGGTGGTCTTTAAATTTCGTTGGATGGCGAATTTTACGAGGCCTGCGATGCTGTCAATACCCAGCTTGCGCATAATGTTGGCACGATAGGTGTCCACAGTTTTCGGACTGATTTCCAGGGACTTTGCGATGTCCTTAGGGCGCACACCGTCCACGAGCAAAGAGAATACTTCAAATTCCCGCTTGCTGAGCTGCGAGAGCGCGTCCACTTTCTCCTCGTTATTATCAATTGCTTCGCGGCGCAGGAGTGGAGTCAGATATTGTCCCCCGTCCCGGACGAAACTGATTGCATCGAAGATGTGCCGCGAGGGTCCGTCCTTCAGCACGTAGGCATCGGCGCCACTGCGGAACAACTCCCGAATGACGCTTTGATCCCGGGTGATCGAGAGAACGATGAGGCGGGTCCTCGAACCCGCTTCTCGCAGCTTGCGCACCACCTGTAGCCCGGTTAGTCTGGGCATATCGAGATCCAGGATGGCAAAGTCTGGATTCCGCGCCAGAATCATATCCAGAGCTTCCTGTCCGTCGCTGCACTGGCCAATCACGGAGACATCTGGACGGGCTTTGCAGAACGCAGCCACGCCTTCGCGAACAATGCCATGATCGTCGGCAAGAATCAGCGTCAACAGTGGGGGCAGGTCCATAAAGTTCTCGGGATCAATTACGTCGTTTCTACTCGCCATCAAGCGGAATGCTGACGTCTATTCTAGTACCATCGGGACCGCTCGTAATTCTGGATGTGCCGCCAGCTGAAGCCGCATTCTCTGCGATGGCACGGAGTCCAATTCCAGCGCTACCGCTTTTCCGTGCCTCGGCGTCGAAGCCGCGTCCATTGTCGGCGACGGTCAGTACCAGCTGACCATCTTTCTCTGCCAGCGATATGGAAGCCTGGGTAGCGCCGGAATGCCGGATGATATTCGAGAGGCATTCCTGCGTACAACGGTAGATCTGAATCTTCACGTCGTGGGAAGGCTCCTTCGTCAGCGCGGGGAGATCTTTGGTGAGCGCGAGGCTGGTTCCCAGGCTGCTCAAATCCGTCAACGACTCCATCGCTTCCACCAGTTTCATCTCCTGCCACTCTGGTGGGTGCAGGCGATGCGACACTGCCCGCACCTGGCCGAGCGCCTGGTCCGCGAGAGTCTGCAGGCGTCCAATGGTGGTTCGCGCCGATTCCGACATTTCACCCGTGAAGCCATCCAGAGCTTCCAGATGCAGTTTGATTCCAGCCAGTGGCTGACCGGCCCCGGCATGAAGCTCCCTGGCAATTCGCGAACGTTCCCGCTCCAGTTCGCTAAGTAGTGCTGTTCCCGTGCGCTTCGGCCAACGCCGGGTCACCAATTCACTCAGACGCGCGTTCTTATCGGAGATGCTGGAGAGCATTTCCGTCCACGCGCCAAAGTCGGGATACTGGCTGGCGGGAGCAGGCCTCAGAGCCATATAGGGAATATCCTATCACTAAAGATGGAGTCCATCAGTTTTTTCTGTGGCTAAAGATACTCTTTATCCGAAAAAAAGTACCCGAGAGGCATGTACATTTCGTAGTGATGAACTTATAATCAAGTCTTGTCGAACCGCGTTTGGAAGGCACTGGGAAAGTCGCTCTTAGTTGTAACTGGTGTAGGCTATGGACTTGTGAAGGCTTTGGAGATTCTGCCGGCTGCCTTGGATGAGCCGTTGGCCCCACCGGCCGCTCCCGAACCCATCCCGGGGACGCGGGTCCAGGCCGGGCCGACACTGGAAGCGCGCCTTGAGGCACTCGAACGACGCCTGATTCTCCTCGAAGCGGAACAGGCCGCGCAACCAGTTTGGGTGACTCACGCTGAACTGGAAGCACAGAACCAAGCCGTACAATCATTGCGCATGATGGTGGCCCGCACCGATGAACTTCTGGAACAGGTGATCGAGAATATCGAGTCGATGAGCATCCACGCCTAGAAGCGCGTTTGCCGGGATCACCGTAATACAAACCACCGTAATATAAAGAGGCATGCCGCGTTTGCTCCCGCTGTTTCCGCTTCAGCTGGTCGTGTTTCCGGGGGGAACCGCGCCACTACACATTTTCGAAGAGCGCTACAGGGAAATGGTGGGAGAGGCGGAGGCGCGCGGCACGGAGTTCGGAATCGTTCGCACAATCGCACGCGACGATGAGAATGGTATCGCGAATACGGGCTGCACTGTAACGGTGGAGTCAGTGGTGCAGCGGTATTCGGACGGGCGATTTGATGTAGTCACGCGCGGCCACCGTCGTTTTCAAATACTTTCGCTCGACGAAGAGAAGGCATATCTGCGCGGCAGCGTGGAGTTCTTCGACGACGAGGCGACGGACGAGGTTCCGGGAGAGTTGCTGAAGCAGGCAAGGGAAGCGCAGGAGCGGTTGCGCCGTGAACTGGGGAAGTCTTCGGATACCACGGATACGCCGGTTCACGATCTCAGCTTCCATTTGGCCGAGGCCATCGACGATCTGGATTTCCGCAGTCTGATACTACAGTGCCGGTCTGAAGCGGAGCGCCTGCGGTTGTATGTGAAGTTCACCTCGGATTACATTCCGCGAAAGCAGTACACCGAGCACATGCAGAAGAAGGCGCCGACGAACGGGTCGGGCCACAAGCGGGTCATTTGAAAGGGATGCGACAGCACCTGATTTTCGACGCGGACGACACGCTGTGGGAAAACAATATTTACTTCGAGCGGGCGTTCGATCAGTTCTGCGAATATCTGGGGCATTCCTCGTTGACGCCGGACGAGATACGTTCGATTTTGGACGAGATTGAGGTCCACAACAATCGCATTCACGGCTACGGGGCGATTAATTTCGGCCGCAATCTGAGTCAGTGCTATTTGCGGCTGGCGGAACGGGCGGTGGAAGAGCACGATCTGGAGCGCGTGAAAGCGATGGCCCACAAGATTCTGGAGCAGGAAGTGGATCTCATGCCCGGCGTGGCGGAGACGCTGCCGTTTTTGGCGGAGAAGCACGAACTGACGATGTTCACCAAAGGGCACCCGGAAGAGCAGAACCGGAAGATCGATCTATCCGGGTTGCGGCCGCTGTTCGCGCACTGCGAAGTGGTGAAGGAGAAAAATCGCGAGGCTTATCTCCAGTTGGCGGAAGTGCGCGGATTCGATCACGCTCATACATGGATGATCGGGAACAGCCCGAAATCGGACATCAACCCGGCACTCGCGGCCGGATTGCGGGCGGTGTACGTTCCGCATGAGCGGACGTGGACGCTGGAACGCGAAGAGATCCAGGACGTGGACGGGCGGCTGGTGATCGTAAAGAGCTTCAGCGATTTGCTGGAACTATTCGGTTAGCGGACTACTTCTTAACGCCCACGCGGAAGAGATCACGCGGTTCGCCCTGGCGTTCGATGACCGAACCGGCGAAGTACTTTTCCAGTTCTGGCTTCAGGGCCTGCCATGTGGCATCCGTGTTTGGGGCCAGCAGGCGGTCGTTGACGAAGACTTCGAGGTTCTTGCGGTCGAACTTCAGTTTGCCGTCGAACGCAGGATCCTTTTCGAGCAGGTCGCAGGCAGTGAGCGCGGCCTGATGAGCCTGGGCGAGGCGCGACTGGAAGGTTCCATCGAGAGTGGTCTTGCGGTTGTAAAGCAGGCCGAGACGATTCTCGCGTTCGTCGAAGCTGTAGTTGGCCTCATGCCCAATCAGCAGAATGCCGGGACCGGCCGGGACGTGGCGGTATTCGGCGACATCGATGAGTATTTCGGGACAGACCGTATTCTTGATCCACTGGTGGAAGACGCCCACAGCGGCTTCAAGATCGACGGAGACGCCCTCGGCGACGAGAACCTTGACGTTAATGTGATGCACGGAAGCGGAGTTCATTACGCGGTCACCTTGGCGGGCGTCGCCGTCATGCGGGCGTGGCAACTGTAGCAGGCCTCGATAAACAACTGCGCCTGCTCAATCAGCTGGTGTGCTCTTTCCGTAGTGCGGGGCTGGCCGGCTTCCTCGTGCGCGTTAAAAAAGTCCTGCGCGAATTTGCCGCGAACGAAGGGATCGAAGAAGATTTCGGTATCGAAGAAGTTGACGCGGAAGTCTTCGACGATCCTGGAGGGATCATCGGGCGCGAGTTGGTAGCGGAATTTCAGGAGAGCCTTCGCGCCATGCAACATGGCCTCGTAAGCCATTTGAGCGGCTTTATCTATCTGACCGGCTTCGAGCTGCAGCTGCGCTTCAAAAGCTTCACGCTCGCAGGCGACCAGTTCGAAATCGATGGGGTAGACGACTTCGCCAGCGCATTCGCCGACGCCGATATCGCCGATGGAGAACTCACGGGGATCGCCCCAATCGCTGTAATAGGAGGCGTCTTCGTCGTGAGTGGGAACTGCGGTGAATTCGTCGATCATCTTCTTGCACTCAGCTTTGCCGATGCGTTTGACGAAGGCCTGGAAAGATTCGTCAGTGAGGCGTTCAACGCGGAAGCGTGTGGTGATGCGGTCGACGGTTTCGGGAATTCGCTTTGACGGAACTGCGCCGATGGCAAGGCCGTAGGTGCCGGCGTTATTGCCCCACTCACCGCCGAGCAGAACCTGGAAGTGCGGGACGGTGTAGCCGTTCTTGTTACGGCTGACGCCATAGAAGCCGAGGTCGGCCACGTGATGCTGGCCGCAGGAGTTGAAGCAGCCGCTGACCTTGATGCGCAGGCCACCGATGGTCTCATCGAGTTCGGCATTCTTTGCTGCGAGGCGTGTGCGAAGTTCTCCGGCGAGCCCACGGGAGGAAGCGATGCCGAGTTTGCAAGTATCGGTGCCGGGGCAGGAGGAAACGTCGACGATAGTTCCGGCGAGCGGAGCGGCGAGGCCGGCGGCCTTCAGATCGGCATGGACGGCGGGGAGATCGGCTTCACTGATCCAGCGCAATACGAGATTTTGTTCGACGGTGCTGCGGACGGTCTCCTTCATGTACTTGCGGGAGATGTCGGCGATGGCGCGGAGCTGAGTGGCGGTGAGATCACCGAGCGGGAGCGCGATGGTGACGGTGGCGTAACCTTCCTGCCGCTGGCGATAGACGTTGTTCTTGTGCCACTGATTAAAGTCATCCGTACGCGCCGCGCCAATTTGGAGCAACTGCGCCGGTTTGAGCGGCTCTTCCTTATAGTTGGGGACGTCTTTGAGGAAATCGGTCCAGCGTGAATCGTAAGGGAGGATTTCACGCTCGGCTTTAACCAGCTTGCGGAATTCTTCGATGCCGAGCTTGCTGATAAGGAACTTCAGGCGGGCGGTGTTGCGGTTCTTCTTTTCGCCAAGGCGCGCGAAGACGCGGGCAATGGCCTGGGCGATGGGCAGGATTTCTTCTTCAGGAACAAATTCGTCGTAAAGCCTTGCCTGCTGCGGAACGGGGCCGAGGCCGCCGCCGACCCAGAGTTCAAAGCCGCGCTTCTGCTTGCCGTCGATTGTTTTGACGGCGGCAATGGCGCCGAAATCGTGCAGGCGGGCGAGGGCGCAGGCGTTTTCTTTGCAGCCGGAGAAGGAGATTTTGAACTTGCGCCCAAAGGTCTGAGCGTCCGGGTGGCCCAACATGAAATATGTGATGGCTTTGGCGTAGGGCGTGACGTCGAAAGTCTGATCGGTGCAGACGCCGGCGATCGGGCAACCAGTCACGTTGCGGACGGAATTACCGCAGGCTTCGCGCGTGGTGATTCCGGCGGCAGCCAGGCGGCGCATGAGGGCAGGAGTGTCTTCGATATGGATGAAGTGGAGTTGAACATCCTGACGGGTGGTGATGTGGGCGATGCCGTCGGAGTATTCTTCTGCGAGATCGGCGAGGACTTCGAGTTGCGCGGCATTGAGACCACCATAGGGGATCTTGATGCGCTGCATGCCGGGTGCATCCCAGAGCGTATTGGGGCCTTTGGTGTTTTCAGACGGATATTTGATGGTGCGCGTGGTGGTGCCGTCGGAACGCTGGCCGTTGTCATAACGCTGGCCGTAGGCACCACGGCGAAGCCTGGTCTCGGCGAAAACGCGATCCTCGATCTTGCCTTGCATACGGAGGGCGATTTCGTTTTCGAAGACGTCGATCTCGGCGGTTAGGTTGGCGGGGACGCTATCGCCTAGCTGGGCTTTCCACTGGGAATTGCTTGGTCTCATCTAAATACCCTTAAGTACATCGGATTGGGGAGTATTCTTTATTGTAGCAAGGGATGGCGGAGACTTTGGCTGGCTTTTGACCCGAGACGAACATCTAAAAGGGTAGTCTTGAATATTGAGCCTAATTATATCTGCAAGGTGCTCATTTCAGGTGGTTTGAGTGGATCGTCGCGCACGTGGTGAGCGGCGTTTTTTCCATAGCGGGATACATCCGCCGTGCGCTGCCTGCCGGTATTTTCGCCGAAGTGCGACGCTATGGAGTTCTCACGCGGGATGCCACGTCCGGAACGAGGCGCTTGAAGTGTTTCATGTTCCAGGTGTAGATGATTTGTGCTCTCACTTTGAGTGCGGAATGGCCGATCAAGGCGTCGTAGATTCCACCGCCGAGGACGCCGACCCCGTTTGCGGCGTCAATCGCGTCGAAGCATTCCTCCGGCTCCAGTGCCACAATCGTCAATCGGTCTCGCACGTTGCCGAGGAACAGTAGCGCCTCGTCTCCGGTTACGCGGTCCTTGCCGGGCATTCCGGTCAGAGTTGCGTAAATTTCGGTGAGGCAGTGCGCGGCAGTGCAACCGGTCCTCTTGTCGAGCGACAAGAACAGATTGAAACTGGACTCATGATGTTCGTGGGTGGCGTAGAATGTCGCGACGAGCACCGAGGTGTCGAGGAAGGCCTTCATCGGTTATAGCGCCCGCGATTGCCGCGATCACGTTGCGAACGGATGTCGTCCAATACCCGGTTCGTCACGACCGCACCGATCTTTCCACTGCCGTGGAAGACCCAGACACCGCTCTTTTTCCTGAGTGGCGACGCGGATCTTATCGGCCGCAAAGTGACGCTCTGGCCTTCAGACTCCAGTTCCATGGAGTCGCCGGGCTCCAGGTTGAGCGCGTCCCGCAGCGGCTTCGGGATCACGACCCTGCCTGCTTTGTCGAGGGTTACGGTTGTAGTCTGCATTGGGTCCATAAAGTGGGAGCACCCACCTGCCAAATGCCATTTTAGCAGCAACTGGGCGGGGGCAAGCTGAAGCTCGCCCTACTCGAGGCTGCGCCAGAGATACCAGCTTGCGACGGAGGCCCAGGGGCGCCAGCGGGCGGCGATTTTCTCTATTTCCTGGGGATTCGGTAGTTCGGGCAGATTCCATGCTTTCTGTATTGCCATCCTGATACCGTAGTCGCCCACGGGCAAGACATCGGGGCGGCGCAGGGAGAAGATCAGGAACATGTGGGCGGTCCAGACGCCGATGCCTTTGACTTGGGTTAAGTGCTCGATGACGGTCTGGTCGTCCATCTCCGGAAGCTTTTCAAAAACTACGGAACCCTTCTTTGTGTGTTTGGCGAGTTCGCGTATATAGAGGGTCTTCTGGCCCGAGAGGCCGAGGCGGCGCATGCGGTCCGTGCGGAGTTTGAGGATTCCCTGGGGGGTGACAGGTCCATCGCCGAGGGCGGCGCGGAGACGGCCGTAAATCACACTGGCTACCCGCCCGCTCAATTGTTGGTAGACAATGGATCTTACGAGTTCCTCGAAGATTGGTTCGCCGTAGGTGATTTTGTAGGGTCCGGCGCGGCGAATGATGTTGGCGAGGACGGGATCCTTTTTTAAATGCCGAAGGGCGGTGGACATTCGTGAAACACACTCATTTCCGCGCACGTCACTTTTTTAGAATGATGCGCTTTCCCGATTGTAAGAGAACGGCGGCAGGTTCGGTAATCGCTCTGCTGCTGATGCTGCCCTCGGTGCCTTCGCGCGTGACAGCGCAGCCGCCGTCGAAATCAGACGAGGACCTGGGCGAGGTTCTCAAGGTGGATGTGGATGTGGTCAGCCTTTACTGCACGGTTCACAACAAGCAGAACGGGTTGGTGGGCTCGCTGACGAAGAATGATTTCGATCTGGCCGAAGACGGCAAGGCGCAAACCATCAAGTACTTTAGCCGTGAGACGGATATTCCGCTGACAATGGGACTGCTGATCGATGTGTCCGGGAGCCAGGCGAACATGATCGACAACGAGCGCCAGGCGGGATCGCAATTCTTTTCAAGTGTGCTGAAGAAGAAGGACGTCGCGTTTCTGATCAGCTTCGGCGCGGATTCGGAATTGCTGCAGGACATCACCGGCACGCCGCAACTCCTGCAACGCGGGTTGGGGCGTTTGAAGCTGAACACCGGTTACTCGGGTCCGACGGCGGGTCCGGTACCCACTATGAACAAGCAGCGAGGCACCGTGCTTTACGATGCGGTTTACCTGGCGGCGAACGATATGCTGTCGCATGAGAGCGGACGCAAGGCCATCATCCTGATTACGGATGGCGAGGATGAGGGCAGCAAACTCAGCATGAAAGCCGCAATTGAAGCGGCGCAGAAGGCCGATTCCATCATTTACGGCATTCTCTATGTGGATCGCCGGTTTTACGGCGGTTTCAATGTCGGCTATAGCGGAGAGAGCGTCCTGAAGCAGATGTCGGAAGAGACCGGCGGCCGACTCTTCACGGTGGGTGGGAAGAACACGCTTGACTCGATCTTTGAGCAGATTCAGGAAGAGATGCGGAGCCAGTATTTGATCGGCTATACGCCAACGAATTCGAACAAAGACGGGTCCTTCAGGAAGATCGATTTACGTACGCACGATAAGGATCAAAAGGTGCAGGTACGTAAGGGTTACTACGCGATGCCCAACCGGTAAGTTGCCCTAGTGTGGATTGAACAAGCTGAAGCTTGTTCAACTGGTCCGACCAATGTTCTCTCAAAAGCCCTGATTTTAAAGGCGAAAACACACCTCAGGCTATCGACACCGTCGGCTAATTCCTGTATGATTCTGAGTGGCGCGCGGGAACTCATCGCGGCCGCACATACATAAGGACGGTTCTTCGGATGAAGAAAGCTTTGTTCATTGCGATGGCGATTACGGTTGCCGGGGCATACATTTTGAGCGCGGATTGGGCGAGTTCGAGCGGCAATCCACAGCGCGACGGCTGGCAAAAAGCAGAAGTGAAGCTTTCGCGAGAGAGCGCGGCCAATGGTGGCATCAAGCTGCTCTATTCCTATAAGGTCGATGCGAAAGCACAGCGAATGGGAACGCCGGTTTTGCTGGGCAATATCATCGGCTGGAAAGGCTTTAAGGCGCTGCTGTTTGTGGGCGGCAATTCAGATGTCTACTCGGTCGATTTCTGGACAGGCAAGCCTTACTTCAAGACACATATCGATTACGCGGGTGGTAAACCGCAGCAGTCGGCTGCGACGGCACTGTGCCCTGGGGGCATGACGGCGGCACCAACGATCAACGGGAACAGCGGCGCTGGCGGGCGCGGTGGTGGAGGGGCTGCGCCGGGCGGCGGACGCGGGGCGTCTGGTGGTCGCGGCGTGATTGCTGCTGGCCCTGATGCTGGTCCTGGTGGGCGCGGGGCGTCGGGCGGACGCGGTGCGGGCGGAGGCGGCGGAGGTGGCGGTGGACGTGGCGGCGGAGCCTTCGTCTGGGCCGTGGGCGCGGATGGCAGTCTCCAGACGTTGCGCCAGCAGGATGGCGACAACAAGTCGACCGCGCCGGTGAAGTTCCTGCCTGCCAATTCGCGCGTGAGCGATCTGGCGGTCAGCAACAATGTGGTCTATGCGGCGACGCAGGCGGAGTGCGGCGGGAATGCGAATGCGCTGTACGCGATCGATATTTCCACGCCGGATAAGAAAGTCACTTCGTTCCCGACGAACGGGAGCGGCTTTGCGGGATCGGCTGGTGTGGCCGTGAGCACGGATGGCGCGACTGTATACGGCCTGATCCCAGACGGGCAGGGTGCTGTGGCCGGCAAGTACAACAACACTGTTGTGGCGCTGGATGCGAAGTCGCTGACCGTGAAAGATTACTTCACGCCTTCGGGTGCGGCAGCTGCGGTGAAGAAGGGAACGGAAGTTCCCGGAGCGACTCCGGCAGTGTTTCAGTGGAACGGCAGGGATGTGATTGTCGCGGGCGGAACCGACGGGCGGATCTACCTGCTCGACTCGGCTTCCGTTGGAGGGTCAGATCATCACACACCGCTGGCGCAGAGCGAGGTATTTGCGGCGGCAGACGGAGTCAACGGAATCTGGAACGCTTTTGCGACGTGGGAAGATGCCGGCAACGCGAATGCGCGCTGGATCTATGCGTCGATATCGGGAGCGTCTCCGCTCAAGTTCGCGAATTCGAACGGGGCAGCGCCGACGGGATCCATAGTGGCCTTTAAAGTGGAAGACCGCGGCGGCAAGCCTGCGCTGGTGGCACAGTGGAGTTCGCGCGACATGGTGTCGCCCGCCGCACCCGCAGTGACCAACGGGCTGGTGTTCGCTCTTTCCACGGGACAGGGCAAGACGCCGAAAAATGCGGTGCTTTACGCGCTGGATTCGTCCACGGGTAAAGAGATCTGGTCGAGCGGGAGCACGGCGACTAGCTATGCGACGGGTGGACTGGCGATTGACGCGTCAATCGTACTTTTCGCCACGCACGACAGTCAGATTCACGCTTACGGAATTCCGATTATTTTTTAAGAGAGACCAAGCCATGAGAAAACTTATTTATATTGCGACTGCCGCGCTGTGCTGCGGGATCGGCTGGTCCGCCGAGTGGACAACGGACGGTGGCGACACGATGCGCACCGGCTGGCAGAAAGATGAGAAGACCCTCTCGAAGGATAACGTCAAGAACCTTAAGCTGCTCTGGAAGCTGAAGACCGACAACGTCACGCGGGCGCTGTTTTCGTATACTCCCGCGCTGATTCTGGACAACGTGCGGTCCAGCGGCACGACGAGGGAGATGGCGTATGTGGTGGGCGCTTCGGACAATCTGTACGCGATCGATGCGAATACCGGCAAGATCGTGTGGAGCAAGCATTTCAGTTATGAAGCGCCTCCCGGGCGCGGCGGGGGTGGCAATAACGCGAATCAGGATCCAGCTCACCTGGGCTTCCTTGGACCTGGCGGCAGCACGGATACGCCGGTCATCGGACCGCCGGACGCGCAGGGGCGTCGCCCGATTTATATGACGGACGGCGGTGGAATGTTGCACACGCTCGATACTGCAAATGGCGAAGATTTGACGCCTCCGTTTCGGTTTGGACAGAGTAAGTTTCCGCTGCAGTTGATCGGCAACACGATATGGGCTCCAGTGGGCAGCGGCATGGCGGCGACGAAGCTGGACGATCCGACGCATCACGTTTACATGACGCAGGGGATGGGGCGCAGTGGCGGCCTGTGGGGCCTGCGCGGCGCGGCGGTGGATTCGACCGGCACCGTTTGGTCGACGACGGGTGACGGAAACGTAGATGAGAGCGATCCGAATAATCTGATCATTGCCAACAGCATGGTGGGTTTCGTGATCGACGGGGATCACGTGAAGGTGAAGGATTATTTTACGCCGCCGAATTGGTACTGGCTGTGGAAGCGCGATCTGGATCCGAACAATACGGCGACGATTTTCACTTACAAGGGCAGGGAACTGATGGTGGCGTCGGGGAAGGAATGCCGCTTGTTCCTGCTGGATCCGAAGAGCCCGGGCGGGGCGGATCATCATACGCCGCTCTCGAAGACTCCGTTGTTTTGTAACGAAGATGCCGACTTCCAGGATCAGGGAAGCTGGGGCGCTCTTTCCACGTGGGAGGATGCATCTGGAACGCGCTGGGTATTGGCGCCGTTCTGGGGACCGGCCCATTCGCAGTTCAAGTTCCCTACGGTCAACACGCCGGTGGCGAAAGAAGGCGGCGTGGCCGCGTTCAAGCTCCAGGAAGTTGGCGGCAAACCCGAACTGGTGCCGGTCTGGGTATCGCGCGATATGTTTCGCGGCTATCCACCGGTGATCGCGAATGGCGTTGTCTATACCTTTGGCAGCGGCGATTTCACGAAGCAGGCGACGCCGGAGCGCGGGCTGAATTTCGATTCGTCTCTGCGCGCCGCGCAGTCGACGCATGCGACGATCTATGCACTCGATGCGCAAACGGGCAAGGAACTGTGGTCGAGCGGCGATACGATTACTTCGTTTAACCACTTCAACGGGCTATCGATTGCGAACGGCAAGATTTACCTGGGGACGTATGACGGGACGATCTGGGCGTTTGGTTTGCCGAAGTAGGGCGGCAAAAGGCCATTTCACGCAAAGTTCGCAAAGGCCACGCAAAGCGCAGAGACAACTATTTGGTGGCCAGGGCGTCGGCGATGGCCTTCTCGGCTAAGGGAGCCATGAGGGCGTAGCCGGCGTCGTTGGGGTCGATGCCGTTATTGGTTAGTTCCTTTTTCATCTGGCGGGTGCCGGCGGCGGTGTCCACGAGGACAGAATAATAGTTGAGATAGATGGAGCCGGTTTCGGCGGCGATGTCGCGAAGGGTTCCGTTGATGGCGGCTATCTTGCCCACGGGGCGGATCCGGGTTTCGATGCTGTTGTAACAATCGCAGATGGGCGTCAGAGAGGCGAGCACGACTTTGATGCCGTGGGCCTTGGCGATATCGATCATGGAATGGAGATGGTCTGAGATGGTGCCTTCGCTGCCGGGGCCCATCACCATGCCAATATCGTTGAGGCCACCCTGAATCACTACTACCTTCGGCTCCAGCATGACGACATCCTGACGGAAACGTACGAGCATCTGCGGCGTTGTTTGGAGGGCGATGCCACGATTGAACCAGGGCTTGCCAGGGAAGAACGGGGTCTTGCCTTTGCCCCAGCCGGCGGTGACGTTGTCGCCTATGAAGACGACGCGATTTTCGCCGGGTTTGGGTGCGGCGATTTCAGTATTGTCGCTGCCGTAGACGGTCAGACCAGCCCAATCGACCAGCTTTCGGCGCGCCGCGGAGAGTTCCGTTGTCATCGAATCGATGGTGGGCGCCGGGGCCTGGGCACACAGGCAACTTCCGAGGAGCAACAGGCCTACGAGGGGCTTCATGACCTCTATTGTATGTCTTCTATCGAGCCACGGCGCTGAAAATTTCAGCTTCGCAGGCAGTGAAACTGGCGTCGAGGCGAAGCAGGAATTCATCCACGTCGGTGCGGCTGATGTTCATAGGCGGTGAAAGGCGGATGACGTTGCCGGAAAGTCCACCGCGTCCGATCATGATGCGGTTTTGTTTCGCATGTTCCATGAGTTGCAGCGTAGCCGCGGTGGCGGGAGCCTTGGTGCGGCGGTCGTCAACGAGTTCGATCGCGAGCAACAGGCCCATACCGCGAACGTCGCCGATCAGGCGGTGCTTCGCTTTGAGTTCCAGCAGACCGTATTTCAGGTATTGACCGACCTCTTCGGTATTGGCGAGGATATTCTGTTCGTCAATATAATCGAGGACGGCGCGCGCGGCGGTGGTGACGACCGGGTTGCCGCCGAAAGTGGAGATCATCAGGCCCTTCATGGCATCCGCAACTTCCGGACGTGCGATGGTGACACCGATGGGCATGCCGTTGCCGAGACCCTTTGCGCTGGTGATGATATCCGGCACTACATCCCAGTGCTCGATGCCGAACCACTTACTTCCGGTGCGGCCCCATGCGGTCTGGACTTCGTCGGCGATGAAAAGGCCACCGTACTTGCGGACAATATCAGTGACGATTTTGAAGTATTCCTGGGGCGGAGTGATGAATCCGCCGACGCCCTGGATGGGTTCGGCGATTAATGCGGCGACCTTGCCCGAAGTGCTGGTGCGGATGACCTGTTCGATATCCTGCGCGCATTTCAGTTCACAGGACGGATATTCGAGGCCGAAGGGGCAGCGGTAACAATAGGCGTTGGCTGCGTGGACGACACCGGCCTGAGGGGGACCAAGTTTCCACGCGGCCTGCCCGGTAAGACCCATGGTGGCCTGCGTGCGGCCGTGATAGGAGTGGCGCAGGGCGATGATTTCGGTGGAACCTGTATAGCAGCGCGCGGCAGTGATGGCAGTTTCGTTGGCCTCGCTGCCGGAGTTGGTGAAGAACGACCTGGTGAGGGCGCGATCGGGCGTGATCTGCGCCAGTTTCATGGCGAGGCGAACCTGAGGCTCGTTGACGAAAACGGTGGAGACGTGCTCCAGTTTGTCGATCTGTTCGTGGACGCGGGCGTTGACTGTTTCGTTGCAGTGGCCGAGGCTGACAGTGACTATGCCGCCGAAGAAATCGAGGTACTGATTGCCATCGGCATCCCAGACGTATTGGTCTTTAGCGTGAGAGACGACCAGCGGCTCTTTGAAATAGTTGAATACGGCCGGAAAGATGTATTCTTTTTGAGCGAGAAGAATTTCCTGTTTGGTCATTTGGTCCCTGCGGAGTTTGCCTGTGAAGGACTATTATCGCGCTGGTTCGCTGGTTGACGCAAACATGCCGTTTGATAGTATCTCCGTCATGAAACGTCGCCGCTTTATGCAGGCGCTGGCTACGGCGCCTGCCGTTCCCGCTCTGATTGCTCAACAGACTGCTCCTCCTGCGGCGGCACCGCCCGGAGGGGCAGCCGGCCGTGGTGCTTCCGGTTTAGGGCGAGGTGGCCGCAGTGGTTTCGGAGTCGGCACGGGTCCGGCGACGATCGAAGTCACACCGCCCGATGCTGTAGCTGAAACGCGCGCGCATTTCTTCAGTGCGGCACAGTTCAGCGCGTTAAGAAAACTCGCGGAAACATTGATGCCTCCGATGCGAGGTAATCCTGGAGCGCTCGATTGCGGCACGCCTGAGTTTCTCGATTTCCTCATCAGCGAATCGCCGGCTGATCGCAAATTGCTTTATCGCGGTGGGCTAGACGCGTTGAATGCGAACGCCATGGCAAAGTACGCTAAACCGTTCGCCGAGCTCGATGCGAAGCAGGTGGATGCGATCATTCGTCCTTTGCTGACGGCGGTGCCGTGGGTACACGATCCGCCGAAGGATCCGGAGAAACATTTCCTGGCGGCCGCTCATGACGACATCAGAACCGCAACGCGGAATTCGCCGCAGTGGGCTGTTTCGGCGGCTGCGGCTGGCGGACGGGGCGGCGGACGCGGTGGCGTGGGAGGCGGCGTCGCAGCGGGCCAAACGGTTTGGTTGCCAATCGACCCGGTTTACAAGGGATAAAAATGGCACTCAAAGATTTCGATGTATTGATTGTGGGATCTGGCCATTCCGGCGGTATGGCGGCAAAGGTTCTGACGCAGAAAGGCATTTCCTGCCTGATGCTGAACGCTGGCCCGGAAGCCGACTACTTGCGCGACCGTGTCACGAAGCCGACGCACGAAATGCCTTACAGGGGATTCAATAAGCCGGGGCGGCTCTCGCATGTAATCCAGGCGAATGAGGCTAATGCGGAACAGTGGGTGGACGAAAAAGAGGTGCCATACACGCACGATCCGGCTGCGCCGTATAACTGGGTGCGGGTTCGGCTGCTGGGTGGGAGGAGCCTGTTTTGGTCGAGACAGTCTTTCCGCCTGAGCGATTTCGAATTCAATGCGGCAGAGATCGATGGGCGGGGCGACAGCTGGCCAATCCGGCTGGCGGATGTGGCGCCTTACTACTCCCAGGTGGAACAGATATTCCGTGTGAGCGGACGCAAGGAAGGCTGGCCGCAGTTTCCGGACGGCGATTTCGTGGTGCAGGCGAACATGAATAACTCGAGCGGCGTGATGAAAAAGATCACGGAACTCGCCGGGCCGCGTGGAATTCCGCTCTCGACGATGCGGTCATCGCTGGGCGTTAACGGACTGGCGAGTTCGATCAACCTGCTTCTGCCGGACGCGATGGCGACGGGTAAGCTGCAGATTGTTTCGAATGCTATCGTCCGGGAGATTACGACGGATAAGAAGACAGGCCTGGCGAACGGTGCCCATTTTATCGACCGTCATTCGCGACGCGAGATGCATGTGAAAGCGCGGGTGGTGGTGCTGGCGGCGGGGACGCTTGAAAGCACACGGCTGCTGCTGAATTCCGGGATTGCCAATTCGAGCGGCGTTATGGGGCATTATCTGCACGACCAGATTTACGGCGTGAGAGTACTGGCGTCGGTGCCGGAAGCGCGCGACGGCAAGGCTCCGGAAGGGCTGATGGGCGGGAGTGTGTTCATTCCGCGATTCCGCAATCTGAAGAAAGAGGAGAAGCGGAACTTCATCAAGGGCTATTGCATGATGATCAATGGCAACGGCAGCCCCGCAGCTAACGATTTCGCGGAATACGGCGAAGAACTGCAGAAGAAGCTGGACCACTATGCCGGCTCCTGCGTTTCGGCGAGCATTTACGGCGAACGCGTGCCGCGCTTCGAAAATCATGTCCGGATCAATCCTCTGGTGAAGGACGAGTGGGGGATTCCCGCGCTTCACATCGAAGTGCACGACAGCGCAAACGAGATCAACCAGGCGAAAGATGCGGCGGATACTGCGGAAGAATTGTTCAGGGCGGCGGGATGGGACATCATTACGAAGACGGATAAGTATTATCCGCCGGGCTACAGCATTCACGAGGTGGGCACCTGCCGGATGGGCGACAACCCGAAGACCAGTGTGCTTAACAAATGGAACCAGAGCCACGACATCAAGAATTTGCTGGTGGTGGATGGCGCGTGCTTTGTGACGTGCGGCTGGCAGAACCCGACTATGACGATCAGCGCGCTTTCGATGCGGGCGAGCGAACACCTGGCGGAGCGTATGCAGAACGGCGAAGTTTAGATCCCGGGGATGCGTCCGCCAGTAGCTATCCCACGCGTCTGCCAGCCGCTATCGCCAAAGATGGGGGCGGAATTCGGCAAAAGTGACGGCATGGTGGTCGCGGGCGGCATGAGATACTGGACAATTCTGCCCCCTCGCCATGCCGGAACAACAATCCTTTGAAATCGTGAGCGCCCATAGTCCGGACTCCGATGACGCATTTATGTTTTATGGACTGGCCACTAAAAAGGTCCGTTCTTCGTTCGTCCATTTCCGGCACGTACTTTCAGACATCGAAACGCTGAATAAGAGCGCGCGCGAAGGCGTTTATCACCTGACCGCAATTTCGTACCATGCGTACCCCTACGTGGCCGACAAGTATTCGCTGATGGCCAGCGGGTCGAGCGTGGGCGACGGTTACGGACCGCTGGTGGTCACCACTCGCCCGATGGAGCCAGAAGAAATCAAGGGCAAGAAGATCGCTATTCCGGGTCTTCTGACTACGGCTTATCTCGCGTTGAAGATTTTTGAGCCGGATTTTATTCCGGTGGTGGTTCCGTTCGACAAGATTTTGGAGACCGTGCAGGAAGGCGGGGCGGACGCTGGTCTGATTATTCACGAAGCGCAACTGACTTACAATAAGTCCGGCTTCCATCGGGTGCTCGACATGGGCAAGTGGTGGAAAGAGACTTACGGGTTACCGCTGCCACTGGGCGGGAACGTTTTATCGAGGGCTCTGCCGGATCATATCAAGACCGAATGCTGCCGTATGATGCGGGAAAGCATCCAATATGCGCTGGACAATCACGCCGAGGCACTCGAATATGCCATGCAGTTCGCGCGTGACATGGAGCCGCGACTGGCCGAGAAGTTCGTAGGGATGTACGTAAACCACTACACGGTGGACGCGGGCGAAGATATTCCGAAGGCAGTGAAGCTGCTGCTCGATAAGGGCTTTGAAGCGGGCGTGATTCCGCACAAAGTGGACGTCGAATTCATTCGGTAGCGCATTCGCAGTGGTTTTAGCGGCATAATCGTATTAGATGCGCCGTCCGATCCTTATCAGTCTGCTGTTGTCGATTCCCTTGCTGGCCCAATCAGGTCCGGCTTCTTCTGGTTCCAACCCTCCGGGCGCAACCCCAAAGGACATTCGGACTGTGGCGAAGGATGGCCAGGTGGCGATCCCCAAACTCGCCCTTTATCTCAACAGCCCGGCACTCGATACGCGAATCGAGGTGGTGAAGCAACTGACGGAACTGGGCGGTAAGGATTCGCTTGATCCGCTGATTGCTGCCACGCACGATCCCGACCCGGAAATGCAGATGCGCGCGACCGACGGGCTGGTGAACTTTTATCTGCCGGGCTATGTGCGACAGGGACCGGGGGCGTCGATCTCACGGGTGGGGGCGTCGATTAAGGCGAAGATCAGCGATTCCAACGATCAGGTGGTGGAAGGGTATGTAACGGTGCGGCCTGAGGTAGTGCAGGCCATCGGGCAACTGGCGAGCCACGGCACCGGCATGGAGGTTCGCGCGGGGGCGTGCCGTGCGGTTGGCATTTTGCGCGGCAAGGCAGCTATCCCCGATCTGGTGGAAGCGCTGCGAACCAAGGACAACACCGTGATGTATGAAGCTCTGGTGGCGATCCGGAAGATCGGCGATCCGGAAGCGGGGCCGAAGATTGTGTACCTGCTGCGGGATCTGGACGACAGGATTCAATCGGTGGCGATTGAGACAGCGGGTCTGCTGCAGGCGAAGGAAGGGCTGCCGGCGTTGCGGGGCATTGTGGCGAGCCCGCGCGGCAGCAAGGCGGAACGCTCGGCGCTGAATGCTATTGCGCTGATGCCAGAGCCGGTGGACCGCGTCCTTTTGCAGCGTTATATCGCGTCGAAGGACGAGCGACTGCGTGCTTCGGCGGTGGAAGGGCTCGGACGTATTGGGGATCCGGGTGACCGCGCGGCAATCGACAAAGTGTGGAAGGACGATGACAAGATGCCTCCGCGTCTGGCTTCCGCATTTGCCATTACACTGACCGGCGACGTAAATCTGGCCGAGAATGCGCCATTTCGGTATTTATTGAATACGCTGAATTCAGCGGCGTGGCGGGACACGGCATCGGCGTACCTGATAGAAGCGGCCCGGCGTCCGGCGATCCTGGCAGCTCTGCGCCAACCGCTGGAGACAGGGACCAAAGACGAGAAGATTCAACTGGCGAGAATTCTGGCTGTGAGTGGGGATTCTACTGCCGTGCCGTGGCTGGATAAGCTCAGCCGCGATCCTGACAGCGCGCTGGCGCAGGAAGGCCTGCGGGCGCTGAGAAGTCTCAAAGCGCGGCTCTGAGGCGCTGGTCTAAGTCGGGCGAAGAAGTATAGGGAAAAGCACCGGTCTGGCTGCGATGAAACGCGCCAGACCGGCGGAAACCTGTGAGCGGTAAGTAAACACGCGAAATTTCGCGCGGGAAGAGCGAAAACTACTTCGCTTTTTTCTGCTTCTGCTGACCGACGCGGACCTTGGTGTGCAGGTTCTTCGCATCCTGGAAAGCTTTGTGATCGTGGCGCGCCACAACGTCAGCCAAATAGGCATCAACGTTCACATCGCGGGGTAAAACCGCCATGACGGAAAAGCTCTCATTGCAGGTGGTGCAGAAGGGGCGGAAACGCTTAACATTCGGAATTGCCATAACAGATTTATGGTAGCAAACGAAGGTTCGGCATCAGGCAAGAGCCGTGCGTATGGCCTTCCCCAGCGTCGCCAAGCCTGCTTCGAGGTCCGCGGGGAGGTGCACGCGCAGGGCCCGCCGACCGCGTTCGGCAAGCACGCCAAAGTCTCCCCTTGCCTGCGCCGCTTTGACTACTCCGAAGGTGTACTTCTGGCCCGGGATCGGGAGATCCCGGGCGTCGTCACAGGTGACCTGGAGGAAAACGCCGGAATCCGGTCCGCCTTTGTACGCCTGGCCAGTGGAATGCAGGAAGCGCGGGCCAAAGCCCAGACAGGTCGCCACTCGCTTGTCATTTCGCACGGCGAGGCGCAGTGCGCCCAGAGTTTCCTCGTGGGCGGACGTCATTTGGATATAGGCGAGCAGGGCGAAGTAATCGCCTGCGCCGATGCGGTCGAGGTGCGACTTGAGGATTTCCGCGGCGTTCGCCCCTTTCAGCTTTGCCGCGTTCTTATCGTCGGTGAAGAATTTCAGGCCATCGGCTTCGAGGATGGGAGTTTCGGCGGGCAGACTTCCCTTCAGTTCATACTCGTCCGTCAGTTGGCGGGTTTTGATCTTGCTGGCTTCCACGTCGGGCTGGTTGAAAGGGTTGATGTGAATGATGGAACCGGCGACCGCAGTGGCCATTTCCCAACGGAAGAACTCGGCGCCGATGTCGTAGGGGTCATGAACTGCTATATGAATCACGGGTTGGCCGGCGGCCTCGAGCGCCGCGATTGCAGCCTCCTGGTGCGCATCCGGAAGCGGAGTGAAACGGATGTAAACGAAAACGCGGTCCTGGCCATAGACGTCAGGCGGGCCGAGAGGTTCGCGGTCCACGGGGATTAAGCCTTTTCCGTCTTTCCCGGTGGACTCGGCGATGAGTTGTTCCAGCCACGCGCCTAAATCGTAAATCGCGGGTGACGCGACGAGCGTCACTTTATCCCGTCCCTGGTTCGCCAGTGAGCCGAGAGACAGGCCGAGCGATACGCCCGGATTAGTGGCGGCGTCGGATTCACGGCACGCAGTTACCATCTCCGAAGCCCGCGCGAGCAATCTCGGGATATCGAGTCCCATGGCCGCACCGGGCACCATGCCGAAATTCGAAAGCGCGGAGAAACGGCCACCGATCGACGGCAGCCCGTAACAGATTTCTTTGAAACCGTCTGCCTTCGCGACCTTTTCCATCCGGGACCCGGGGTCTGTGATGGCGATGAAACGAGAGCCATCGCGACCGGAGCGTTCGAAAAAATACTGCTTGAAAATATTCGGCTCGAGGGTAGTGCCGGATTTACTGGCCACAATGTACAGTGAGTCTTTCGGGTCGGCTGCGGCCTCGATGGCGCTAACCTGTGCGGGATCGGTGGAATCGAGCACGTGCATCACCGGGAAGCCAGGTTGCGGGCCGAAGGTGAACGAAAGCACCTCCGGACACAGACTCGAACCACCCATACCCAACAGCACTACGTTGCGGAATTCGCCTTTCCGGGCCAGTTCCGCAATTTCCGCGAAACGGGCCGACGCTTTGGTTTGATCCTCGACGATACCGAGCCAGCCCATCCATTCCTTCTCGGAATCTTTGCCTGACGCCGACGTCCAGAGGCTGGCATCCTGATTCCACAAGCGGGCGACTTTCGCGTTCGTGGTCCAGTCGGTAACCGCTGCGTCGTAAGCGGATGCCAGTTCGGGTGGCAGATTCTGCGTCATGTTTCGGATCTCCTGTGGTGCGGCGCGGACGCACGGATCGATTGTCGCGCGAAGCCGCAACTAGTATTTTCCAACAGCGGAGGTCGCGGGATTTACAAGCCTACCCCTGGTCCGCTTTTTCCCCGACCAGCACTATGGCTTGCACCACCGTGGGTGCGGACCGAACCGTAGGTTTTCAGTTTGCGAATCAGCGTGCGGCGGGAGATGCCAAGAATGTCGGCCGCCTTTTGCTGATGACCGCCGGTTTGATCGAGAGCGCGGAGGATGGTCTGCTCTTCGATTCGTTCCAGTGAGTATCCGGAAGTGGGTGCAGTTTTACCGCGGATGTCAGCCGGAAGATCGGCGGGCGTGAGTTCCGTCCCCTCAGCGAAGACCACCGCTTTGTTCAGAACATTTCGGAGTTCCCGAATATTGCCCGGCCATGAATAATCCTGAAGCAGCGCCACTGCATCTTCGCGCAGCGAGCATCCAGTGGACTGAAGAAACAGTTCACAGAGCGGCCCGATATCCTCGATGCGTTCGCGCAATGGTGGCACATGCAACTGAATGGCGTCGAGGCGGTGGTAGAGATCGGAGCGGAACCGCCCGCGCCGCACAGCGTCTTCCAGCCCCGCATTTGTTGCGGTCACGACTCGCGCGGTTGACTGAACCTTGCGTGCGCCACCGAGTCGGTAGTAAGGGTATCCATCCAACACCCGAAGCAGTTTTGGCTGCATTCGGGTATCCAGTTCGCCAATCTCGTCCAGGAACAAGGTGCCACCGGAGGCGGTTTCGAACATGCCCAGCTTGACGTTGTCCGCGCCGCTGAAGGCGCCTTTTTCGTAGCCGAACAGTTCGCTCTCGATCAGGTTTTCCGGAAACGCCGCGCAGTTCAGATCCACAAACGGTCTCTCGCGGCGTGGCGAGTAGTGATGGATGGCGCGGGCGATCAGTTCCTTGCCTACGCCGCTTTCGCCGCCGATCAGCACTGTGGAATCTGTTCGGGCGACCTTCTCCACTTTTTCCATCACCCTTTGCATGGAACGCGAAGCAATGATGGCCGACATGCCCATCAGGTAGAGGTGCCGGACTGCGGGGCGCAGCGAGGTGGATTCCCGCTTTACCAGGGATTCCGCGTTATCCGATTCGCTGCCGACTGAAAGGCGCTCATGGTGTGCCGGTACCGCAGTCGGGGACTCGGCTCCGGTTGGCGTCAGTCGGTCACTTTCCCGGCGAAAGGGATTCATGGGGAGATCTGTATCTCAATATTCGTTCCTAAATGATTGATTTGTCAACGTTACCGCTTGGAATATGCCGCGTTATTCGGCGATTCTCCCTGCCCCCGGGTGCCATTTGGTAACTGCTGAAGAGGGTCAACGCCTCTGCCGTCAGCCGTCTCACTTTGACCTTGCTGGTACTAACGGCTATGGGCATACCACCAATTACGTGTTTTGTAGGACTTACGAGAGGCCGCCGAACGTGTTAAACTGAGGCAACTTAAGTGCTCTGGTATGCCGCTACGGGCCAAATTCTACATCGCTCTGATTCTCGGGTCCGGGCTCACCGGCCTGGTGGTGGAATTTCTACGCTTTAAGTCCCCCGATCCTTATTTTTTCGCTTTTTTCTTTCTGATTACCCTGCTGACATCGGGCCTGAAAGTTCGCCTGCCGATGGTGAAACTAGCGTCCTTGTCGGTCAATTTTCTGTTTATATTGGTCGGTATTGCCAAGTTCACGCTGCCTGAGGCGCTCGCGATTGCCTTTGGTGGTGCTATCGTCCAGTGTCTCTGGAAGGCAAAGAACCGACCCAGAGCGATTCAGGTGGCATTTACGGCCTGCTCGTTTTGTCTGGCCGTGATCGCTTCCCACACAGTTTTCCACGGTCCATTGAATAAGCTTCTGGGCGAAGACAATTTTCTGTTGCTCGCTCTTACTGCCGCAGTCTATTTCATCGTGAATACGGTTATGGTGGCGGGCGTAGTTGCCCTGACTGAGGGCAAGTCCATTTACGCCACCTGGTATGGAACGTTTTTTTGGGCGATGCAATACCACCTTGCGGCCGCGGTGGTGGCGTGGCAGATTGTCATTCTGGGAGAACTCAGCAAGCGGACTCACTGGCAGGCTCCGACAGTACTGCTGATCCTGGTGGCCTTCGTTTATCGCCAATACAGAACGTATCTGACCCGTCTTGAGAACGATAAGGTTCACGTGGAAGAAATCGCGGGTCTTCACCTGCGAACTATCGAAGCGCTGGCGCTCGCCATTGAAGCTAAAGATGCGACTACACACGATCACCTGCAGCGCGTGCGTGTGTATGCGACTGAAATCGGACGCGAGATCAAAATGAATCCGGACGAGTTGGATGCGCTGCAGGCCGCGGCGCTGCTGCATGACATCGGCAAGCTCGCCGTTCCGGAACACATCATTTCGAAGCCGGGTAAGCTGACGCCGGAAGAGTTCGAGAAAATGAAGATCCATCCGCTGGTTGGCGCGGAGATTCTGGAAGAGGTTAAGTTCCCGTATCCGGTAGTTCCGATTGTGCGTGCCCACCATGAAAAGTGGGACGGCACCGGGTATCCGTACGGACTTGCGGGCGAGGATATTCCCGTGGGTGCGCGAATTCTCTCTGCGGTCGATTGCCTGGATGCGCTGGCTTCAGATCGCCAGTATCGCCGTGCCATGCCACTTGATGAAGCGATGAAGATCGTGGTGGGTGAATCGGGCAAGGCTTTCGATCCGGTGGTGGTGGACATTCTAAAACGCCGCTATGTGGAACTGGAGCGCATGGCCGTCAGTGCTGGCAGCGAAAAAACGGGCAGCAAGCTTTCGATGGACGTAAAGATTGAGCGCGGTCTGGCGCCTGCCACCGGATTTGCCTCATCGACAGAGACCGAACCAACGACTCCCGCCGCGGCGGGTTCCCCGGCTGGTGTTCCGGCTGGCGACCCGATGGCTACTATTGCGGCTGCCACGCAGGAAGCACAGATGCTTTACGAACTGACACAGGATCTGGGGCACGCGCTCAGTTTGCAGGAAGCGCTGGCGTTTGTTGGAGTCCGGCTGAAGCGTCTTATTCCTTACGAAACGCTGGCAGTTTACATTCGTCGTGAAGAAAAGCTGACACCGGAATACGTCTGCGGCGAGAATCTTCGGTTATTCACTTCTCTCGAAATACCGGTCGGCCAGGGCCTTTCCGGTTGGGTGGCAGAAAATAACAAGTCGATTCTGAACGGGAATCCCTCGGTGGAAGCCGGTTACCTGAACGATCCGACCAAATACAGCACGCTGCGTTCGGCGCTGGCAGTGCCGCTTGATGGGGTGAACGGAGTGCTTGGCGTGCTGGCGCTTTATCGCGCGGAACGCGACGCGTTTAGCAAAGAGAATCTCCGCATCCTGCAGGCGATCAGTTCGAAAGTGGCGCTGGCGGTTGAAAATGCTCTGAGTCAGCGGCTGCTGGAAACTTCCATCACGACCGACTATCTTACGAATCTGCCGAATGCACGATCGCTTTTCCTGTCGCTCGATCACGAGGTTTCGCGAGCGGCGCGGACGGGTACGACGCTGGCGGTGGTTGTCGCCGATCTGGACGGATTCAAGCAGGTGAACGATCGTTTCGGCCACCTTGCAGGCAACCGCGTGCTGCGCATCGTCGCGAACGGATTGCGTGAACACTGCGGACCGAACGACTACGTGGCGCGACTGGGCGGCGACGAGTTCGTCATGCTGATCCCCACCGCGACGGAAGAGGAACTGGAGTTGAAGGTGGAGCGCATGCGATCGGTTGCACGCAAGGCTGGGGAAGCGACGCCGGAACCGAGTACTCTCTCGATCAGCGTGGGCATTGCGAACTTCCCCGAAGACGGTACAGACGCGGAACAACTTCTCGCTGAAGCTGACAGACGCATGTATAAAGGCAAACGTCTGCGCAAGAAGGACCGCAGTTCGGTAGTTCCGATGCAGTTGGCCGAGGCCGTTTCGTTGGGCGGAACACATGCTCCCGCCGAAATGGAAGCCCCGGAGATTACGGCCGCAGCTTCGTAACGGGCCTGTCGGCAGAGCATTTCAGTTTCCAAGGCCTCAGTCCCAAATTTCCGCTCAATTCTGAATCAGGACCAATTCTGTCCGCATTGCTCTGCTACAATCGAATTGCAACTGAGTTGCCTCTATGCTCCAGACCTTCGTGATCACACTACGGGAAGGCGTCGAAGCCGCGCTGGTAATCGCCATCGCTGTCGCCTACGTCAAGCGGATCGGCCGCCTGGATCTGATGCCCGCTGTGTACCGTGCCCTCCTGAGTGCTGTAATTGCTAGCTTTATCGCTGCCTGGGGCTTTGCGAAGATTGATCTCAACGAAGACGCTTATGAGGGCTGGGTACTCCTGGTAAGCGCAGCTTTTGTGTTCTCCATGGTGGTCTGGATGAACAGCCACGGTGCGCACATCAAATCGGAAATTGAAACTGGTTTGCAAAAAGGGACGGCGGGCGGGAGGGCAGGCTGGGGCGTTTTCGCATTTGTGTTTCTGATGATCTTCCGGGAAGGCGTGGAGACGGTTTTACTGCTTGCGGCGCTTCGGCTCAATACCTCGGGCATCCTGGAAGGCCTGGGGGCTGTGTTGGGAATCGGTCTCGCCGTCCTGTTTGGGGTCAGCTTTGTGCGCGGTACGATCCGGATCAATCTCAAGCAGTTTTTTCGCATGACTACCGTGATCCTGATGGTGGTTGTTTTTCAACTTGCGATCACCGGGCTGCATGAGCTTTCCGAGAGCCAGATTCTGCCGAGCAGCAGCAGTGAAATGGCCATCATCGGCCCTATCGTAAAGAACGAATTCTTTTTCTTCATTACAATTCTGGCCCTTGCCGCGGTTATGGTTCTTCTGGAGTGGCGCGGTCGTTTGGCGCCGAAGACCGACGGCCTGGAGGGTGCTGCCCGACGTAAAGCACTCTGGACCGCGCGCCGCGAAAAACTCTGGATGACGGCGTTGGGTGCGGCATCCTGCCTGTTCATTCTGCTCATCACGGCCGAGTTCATTTACACGCGCGAACTCACCGCGCTGTCGGTCGCGAAGCCAGTTGTGTTCGAAAATGCCGCTGTCCGTATTCCGGTGGCCAGCGTCAATGATGGCAATCTGCACCGCTTCGTGATTGAAGACCAGGGCGTGCATGTGCGGTTTATCGTCATTGAAAAGCCCGACCACACTCTTGCGGTCGCGTACGACGCTTGTGCCATCTGTGGCACTCAGGGATACTACCAGAAGGGCCATGAAGTGATCTGCCTCAATTGCGCTTCCGATATCGTGATCTCCAGCATCGGTACTGGCGGCGGTTGCAATCCGATCCCGTTGAAATCGCACATCGACGCCGATGTTTTGGTGATCGATGAAGAGGCCTTTGAGCGTGGAGTGAAGGTATTTCGCAATGCCGGATAGAGCGGGAGTTTCCAGATGATTGTCCGTTTCGTGCGCGATTCCATTCGTCGCTCGCCGCGGCGCAAGGCGCTGATCGTCGCCGCGATCGCTCTCGGCACATCGGTGGCAACCGCCATGCTTGGCGTGATGCTGTCGATTGGCGACAAGATGAACCTGGAACTGCGCGCGGCCGGAGCCAACATCGTTGTGACGTCGCAGGCGGCTTCGCTTACGGGTGGTGTGGGTGGCGTGACAACATCGGCATCTGGTACAGCAAGTTTTATCGATGAGACGATGGTCCCGAAGATCAAGTCGATTTTCTGGGGCCTGAATATCACCGGCTTTGCGCCATCTCTCTTGGCGCACGATGGCCCATTGACGGTTCAGGGCGTCTGGTTCGCGCACGATTATCAGGCGCCAGACGGCACGACTCAAACGAGCGGTATTCGGGCAGTCAACCCGTCGTGGCAAGTTACGCAGGGCAACTGGCCGTCGGATGATTCGGGCCAGTGCATGATTGGTGCGGGAGTGGCCCGCCGAAACAACTGGAAGGCTGGGACAGACATTAACGTCCTCGGCGCGCCGTGTCACGTTGCAGGTGTAGTTTCATCCGGCGACGATGCGGACGACCGCGTTCTGCTCCCGCTGGCGCGTTTGCAACAACTGGCTCATCAGCCGGGCGTAGTGGACCGGATCGATGTTGCGGCGCTTACGAAACCGGAAGATGACTTTGCACGCAAAGATCCGAAGAACATGACCTCGAAGGAGTTAGAGAAGTGGAGCTGCACGAATTACGTCACCTCCATCGCTTATCAGATTGCAGCCGCAATACCGGGTACCGAGGCGCGTCCCGTTCGGCGCGTGGCGGATTCCGAAGGCAAGGTACTGAGCAAGATCAGCGGCTTGATGGCATTGATTACGCTGGCCGCTCTGCTTTCGGCTGGGCTTACCGTCTGGAGTCTGACGGCTACGACGATGATGGAGCGCCGGGGTGAAATCGCGATCATGCAGGCGATAGGTGGCGCCCGCTGGCTGGTGGCCACGCTGCTTGGTTCCGAGATCGCTTTGATTGGTCTGGTTGGTGGAGTTATGGGCTCATTTACCGGAGTGTGGCTGGCGCGTGTGGTTGGCGAATCCGTTTTTCACGATGCGATTGAAATTTCGTGGATACTTCCGCTCATCATCATGCTGGCCGCGATGCTGGTGGCGCTGGCCGGCGCGGCGCAACCGCTGCGCCGGGCATTGCGTCTGGAACCTGCAGTGATCCTCCGGGAGGGTGTCTGAGGCCATGTCCTGGCGCTTCTTCCTCCGTTTCAGCCTGAGCGCTTTGCAATATCGAAAGCAGCGGCTCCTGCTGGCCTTCGGAGCGCTCGCAGTGGGTGCCGCACTGGCTACCGTAATGTTTGGCGTGTACGCTTCTGTCGCCAACCGGATTCGCGACGAGTTTCGCAACTACGGCGCGAACCTGGTGGCCGTTCCGGTGGACGGTGCCACCGTTCCGTTGTCGGTCGTCGACGCAGCCAAACGCCTGGGGGCTCAGGCTTCGCCGCTTCTGGTAACCAGCGGCCAAATCCTGGACCCCAAAACGGTCGAGACGACGCACGAGCGCCAGATCTTTCCGATAGCCGGAGTGGAGAGCGTTTCCGTACCCGCCTACTGGCAGGTTCGGGGCGAACGAAACATCGGACCCGGAAGTTGCCTGGCCGGTGAGTTCCTGGCTGCCCGGCTGCGGCTGGGTGTGGGGACGACATTCGCCCAGGGTCGTGGCGGACTCAACTGCACGATCGCGGGCATTGTCTCGACAGGCGGATCAGAAGACCAGGAGATGATCGTCGACTTCGCATCCGCCGCGTCGATCTCCGGTATCTCCAGCGAGGCCAGCGTCGTTGAAATTCAGGCGCCGGGTGATCGGCTGGAAGCTATCCGCGCGAATCTCGCGGCGGATTTTCCGGCCGTGGATATCCGGACTGTTCGCGCCGTGGCGGGTACGGAATCGAATGTCATCGTGAAGATGCGGGCGGCGCTGCTTTTGCTCACGTTTTTGATTCTCGCCATCACGACGCTTTGCGTCACCAGCAACTTCAGCGAAATGGTGATCGAGCGCTCGAAAGAAATCGGCATCATGAAGGCACTCGGCGGCGCGGAACGCCGCATCGCCGCATTCTTTATCTCCGAGTCCGCGACGCTGGCAGTTGTGGCAACGCTGCTGGGCTATCTCGGCGGCATCTTCGCTGCGGCACTCATAGGTCGGGACGTTTTCGGCGGGGTCTTCCGCGTGGAACCGGACTGGCTGGTGTTTGCCGGAGTCGGCGCCGTGATGCTTCTCGTCTCGACGCTGGCGACGGCGATCGCCACGGCGCGCATCTGGAATATTCAGCCGGCGGTTATCCTGAGGGGTGAGTGAACGAATGAGCGTTTTGATTGAACTCATCGGCGTAACCAAAGCCTACGGCGAAGGTGCCACCGCCGTGCGGGCCGTCGACAATATCAACTTCACGGCCCACAGTGGTGAATGGATCGCCATCATGGGGCCATCCGGTTCCGGCAAGACCACCCTGCTGAATCTTATCGGCTGTCTCGATCAGGCCACCAGCGGGCAGTTGCTCATCGGTGGCACGGATACTTCAAAGCTTCGCCGCAGCGACCTGGTCCGGTTTCGGAGCGAGACGGTCGGATTCATCTTCCAGCAGTTCCATTTGGTGCCGCATCTCACGGCGATTGAAAACGTGATGCTGGCCCAGTTCTTCCACAGCATGACCGATGAGAAAGAAGCGCTCGACGCACTTCGCCAAGTGGACCTGGCCGACCGCGCGATGCATCTGCCATCACAGCTTTCCGGTGGGGAACAGCAGCGCGTTGCCATTGCCCGCGCACTTGTCAACGATCCGAAGATCATTCTGGCGGACGAGCCGACTGGCAACCTGGACGCCGAGAATCAGCGCATTGTGTTTGATCTGCTAAGCCGGTTGCACGGACAAGGCCGCACTATCGTGATGGTGACGCACGACGAAAACGCAGGCAAGCTTGCCGACCGTCGCGTCCATCTGGAGCATGGCCGCATCAAAGAATTGCTGGTCTTCTCGGCGGAAGAGAATCAGGACTTCGACGAGGTGCTGGAACATTTGTGGACGCGCGGTGAACCGGGCGGGCACGTGGAATCGCACAGCTTCACCGAAGTGCAGTGGCGCAAGCTGATCAATACGATGGCCGGCATTGGCCTGGTGGCAGTCCGCAATGGCGAAGGCGAGTTTACTCCCGCGGGGGAAGCACGCGCGCGCGACGTTATCCGGCGTCACCGTCTGGCCGAGCGCCTCTTCCGCGACGTTCTGGGAATTCACGATGAGGACGAAATAGAAGCCAGCGCCTGCAAGTTCGAACATATTCTCAGTCCGGAAGTTACAGATCGCATGTGCTCGCTCCTCGGCCATCCGGACGCTTGCCCGCATGGCAGCCGAATTCCACGCGGCCCTTGCTGTGAGGAGAGGCGCGTTCTCGATTCCATGGAAGCGCAAAGCATCCTGAGCGGTCTGAAGGGCATCTGATAGGCTCAGAAATTAAACCTCATGCATAACGTCGTCATCATCGGTTCCGGTTGCGCCGGAAACACAGCTGCCGTTTACACTGCGCGGGCCGGTCTGAAACCGCTCGTGATCAAGGGTTTGGAGATTGGCGGCCAGCTTTCTCTCACCACTGAAGTCGAGAACTTTCCGGGCTTTCCGGAAGGCATCAACGGCCCCGATTTGGTGGAGAACATTAAGAAACAGGCGGAGCGTTTCGGCGCCATCTACCAGGACGGCGAAGTGAGCGAAGCCGATCTGTCGAAACGCCCGTTCCGGCTCAAGGTGGAAGGGGAGTGGATCGAGACCCGGACGCTGATTATCGCTTCCGGCGCGAAGGCCCGATGGCTCGATCTGCCGTCAGAACAGAAGCTGATCGGCCACGGGGTGAGTTCCTGCGCTACCTGCGACGGCTTCTTCTATCGCGATAAGGAAATTATGGTGGTGGGTGGCGGCGATTCCGCCATGGAAGAAGCGAACTTCCTGACACGCTTCGGCCGCAAGGTGGCGCTGGTGCATCGCCGCGACACCTTCCGCGCTTCCAAGATCATGCTGGACCGCGCGAAGGCAAACCCGAAGATAGAGTTCATCATGAACACGGCCATCGAAGAGGTTTTCGATCTGGGCCAGAACCTTGTCACCTCGGTTCGGCTGCGCAATCTGGTCACCGGTGAGACTCAAATGCGCGATGTGGACGGCCTGGTCATCGCGATCGGCCACATTCCAAACACGCAGGTTTTCAAGGGCCAACTCGACCTGGATCCGGATGGCTATCTGCTTTCTCACGGCGGCGCGCGCACGAACATCCACGGCGTGTTCCACGCGGGCGACGTGCAGGATCGCGTTTACCGGCAGGCGATTACGGCAGCTGGTGCGGGTTGCATGGCTGCTATTGAAGCCGAGCGCTTACTCGAACACGAAGGACATTGATCATGATCGAAAGACTCAGTCCACCAGGAATCCCCGCTCCGCGCGGACCTTATTCACCGGCCGTGCGCGCAGGCGATTTTATTTTCGTCTCCGGCCAAGTGCCGGTAGATCCGGCTACGAATCAGCTCTCGAGCGGCGACGTTCAGCATGAGACACGCATAGCTCTCAACAACGTGAAGCTGGTTCTGGAAGGCGCAGGCGCCACGCTTGCCGATGTGGTTCGCGTGGGTGTTTACATCAAAGACGGCAACGACTTCGCGGCTATGAACGAGGTCTACATTGAGTTTTTCGGTAACGCCAAACCTGCGCGTTCGACAATCGTTTGCGGCTTCGCGGCGGATATCAAGGTGGAAATCGACTGCGTGGCGTACAAGCCGAAGACTGCTTAGACCGGTTCTATCCTTCCGTCGCGTTTTAAGCGAAACCGGATGCCACGCCATTCCACGGTGTTGCCGAACATTCCACCGCACCAGACCGCGAACCCGAACAGATCTCGCAGCGGGACGAAGGCAAGGTGGGACATTTCGTAGTCGCCCATGGTCCACATCGCGGTTCCGGCGGCGATGAGCCGCACAAGCTCGCCAGCCAGAGCAATTCTCCAGTGTCCTGTCAGCGCGGCAAGCAGGCACCAAAGCGTCGCCTGTGTCACCAGATAACCAGCGTATCCGACGGGCCGCGACACGCGAATGGTTCGCGACCAGCGGACCTGATGCTTCCACACGTCGTGCCATGAGCCGGCACCGAGATTCGTGACTACCACTGAATCGCACATGGCGATTCTCTTGCCAAGTGCCGCGATGCGGGCGCCCAACTGGTAATCGTCGGCAAGGTAGTCGCGAATTGCGGCAAAACCGCCGATTCCAGCAAGATCTTCTTTGCTGAATGCCATGGTCGCGCCAAGCGCGAATCCACCCGATGAGAGGAGTCGTGCGACTAATACGCTCGGGACAAACTCCGTAATAATGCCGAGCGCTTCGGCATTGGCGGCGATCGAAGCTCCTCTCGCACGATACATTCCGGTTACAAGACCGACTTTGTGATCACTCAGCAGACTCACTACGCTCTTCAGGTAGTCGCGTTCCACGGTGATGTCGCCGTCATTGACCAGCAGAATGTCGAACTTTGCCTCGCGGGCCAGGATTTCCAGCGATCCCACTTTGCCGTTGGGGGCGTCGTTGGTGGTGTCGATGATGCGTATTGAGAGCGAGGGAAAGCCGCGCTGGAGTCGCTCAATGTCCTGAACAGCGGGGTCGCCGGGTTGTGAGATGCCGAAGAGAATCTCAAACTCGGGATAACTTTGATGGGCGTGCGAGTAAATCGCGTCGAAGAAGCCGGGATCTCTTCCGCGCACGGGCTTCAGAATGGAGACGGGCGGACGGTATCGCGAAAGGGGCAGTGCGCGACTGAAGCGGACGGCCCCGGCGATTGCGAGCAGGTTGTAAATGGCACCACAACCGACCAGAATCGCCGCGGCGGCAGGAAATAACGCCATCATCGGGAAATTAATATCACGCCGCCGAGGATAAGTCCAGCGCCGGCCCATCGGCGCCAATCGACTTTCTCCTTGAGGAAAGTTCGCGCGAGGATAGTTTCTGGTATGAAAGTCAGAGCGGATACCGGTACTGCAAAACTCAATGGAGCGATGGAGACGAGCCGGATGAAACTGAAGAACGATATAGCCATGGCGCAAGTGGAGAGGATCACCCACTTGTTTTGCGCGAGTGCAAAGAGGGCACTGCTGATGGCTCCGGGATGAAACTCCCGGACCTCGCCATGCGATTTCATGCCGCGCGCGCGGGCGACGTCTCCAAGGGTTGTGGATCCCACGAGAATAGCGACCAGTATCCACTTCATCGATGCACCTGGTGGGTAACAGGCGAAGTCATCCCCACCAGGGTGACGCCGCAGGTGATCAGGAAGATTCCAGCCCAGTGGGTCGCTGTGACCGTTTCGCCGAGGACAAACTTGCCGGAGAGCGCGGTCAGCACGTACCCAATTGCTGTGACGGGCAAAACATAGCTGAGATCGGCCCAGCTCAGCAGGGCCATTTGTGTGAGGGTCCAGAGAACCAGCAGCGCGACGCCCAAAGCTACCCAGGGATGGAACAATGCTCCAATCAGAGCCAGCGGTGAGTTGCCAATATCGCCCAACAGCTTCATGCCATGAGTGAGAGCGGAGTTTCCTGTCACGTTGCTGACGACCACGATAGCGGTGAACTGGCGAGTCTTCGCCCGGAGCCTTGTGTGATCTGCCACCGAAGCGTGGACCGTGTCGTGACTAATCGCCTGCATGCGCCGAAACCGCTGGCTGATGCTGTTCCCGCTGCTCCGCGATGAACTTCTTCCGGCGCCGACGAAGCGACATGTATTCGCGGGCTTCCTTCATGAGACGCTTGCGGTCGTGCGAATTAAAGATCACCTTTCGCACCATCCGCCAGACCACTTTCGGGCGGAAGTAATACTCGCTGTAGAAGCGCTCCACCCAATCCATCAGTTCCGCTTCGTTGAGGTTTTCGTAAACAACTTTCGGCAACTGGTTGCCGCGTTCGTCCACGATGTTGCCCAGGGAGATCAGACCGTTGTTCTGAGCATAGGTATGAAACTCCGTACCAGGGTACGGATGCGCAATCGATACCTGGATCGTTTCGTTATCGAGCTTCTTTGCAAAATCGATGGTCTTGCGAATGCTTTCGTGCGTTTCGCCGGGCAGACCGACGATGAAGTCGCCGTGAATGACGAGGCCCAACTTGCGGCAGTTTTCAGTGAAGCGCTCGGCCATCTGGATGGTCGCGCCCTTTTTGATGTTCTTGAGAATCTGAGCATCCCCCGATTCGTAGCCGACGATGAGGAGACGGCAGCCCGCTTCCTTCATGGCTTTCAGCGTGTCGTAATCGGTGGTGACGCGCGACGTGCAGGACCACGTGAAATTCAACGGTTTCAGCTTTGAGCAAACTTCAATGGTGCGCTCTTTGCGGTAGTTGAACGTGTCGTCGTCGAAGAAGATTTCCTTGATGTGCGGCAGTTCTTTCAGAACATACGCGACTTCGGCTGCGATATCGTCACTCGAACGCAGTCTCCAGCGATGACCGGAGAGCGTCTGTGGCCACAGGCAGAACGTACACATCGCCGGGCAACCCCGCGACGTGTAGAACGAAAGATATGGATTCAGCAGGAATGGAACGTTGTAGCGCGTCGTATCGAGATCGCGCTTGTAGACCTTCGTCACCCACGGCAGAGAATCGAGATCTTCGATCACCGGGCCTTCTGGATTGTGTACGATCACCCCATCTTGGCGATAGCTGGCGCCTGGAATCTGTTCGATTGGCGTACCGTTGGCGTAATCGCGAATCTGGTAATCGAATTCGCGGCGGATTACAAAATCGATCGCATCGGTAGCGTTCAGCGCCTTGTCGGGTTCGACAGTAACCGGAGGCCCGACGAAACAGATCTTCAGATTCGGGTTGCGGCCCTTCATCATTTTCGAGATCTTGACGTCGACATCGAAACCGGGCGTTGAGGTGAACAATACCAGCAATTCAAACTGAGCCGCCATTTCGACGGTTTGTTCGATGGAAACTCCCTGCGACGGCGCATCCACGACCTTGCTATCGGGCAACATACCTGCCGGATAGCAGAGCCAGACGGGGTACCAGTAAGACTCGATTTCCCGCGACGCAGGCCATCGGGAACTCGCACCTCCGTCGAAGCCCTCAAAGGAGGGGGGATTGAGAAAAAGTGTTCGCATGCTGAATCTACTATTGTAAGGCAAGCGGGACGCTCGTGCGGGGCGGTTTGTTGCTGGCGCGCGATATACTGTCGAAACGATGCCTTTGGCCCCCGGAACGCGCCTTGGACCCTACGAAATCGTGTCCGCGCTGGGCGCTGGCGGCATGGGTGAAGTCTACAAGGCCCGAGACACGAGGCTGGATCGGATGGTCGCGATCAAGGTGCTGCCCGCCGACAAGGTTGCCGACCCCGACAGGAAGCAGCGTTTCATACAGGAAGCCAGGGCGGCTTCGGCGCTGAATCACCCGCACATCGTAACAATTCACGATATCTCCGCCGATAACGGCATTGATTTCATCGTGATGGAGTATGTGCCGGGCAAGGGACTGGATCAGTTGATCCCTAACCGGGGCCTGCGCGCTTCGGAGGCTCTCAAGTACGCCATACCGATTGCCGATGCTCTGGCCGCAGCGCATTCTGCGGGGATTGTTCACCGGGATCTGAAACCGGCGAA
Source organism: uncultured Acidobacteriia bacterium (assembly GCA_903825445.1). Classification (GTDB taxonomy): domain Bacteria; phylum Acidobacteriota; class Terriglobia; order Bryobacterales; family Bryobacteraceae; genus BOG-234. The sequence continues at coordinate 32,299 of CAIKAS010000006.1, read as the reverse complement.
CGTGATGGTGACCGAATCGGGCCAGGTCAAGGTGCTCGATTTCGGGCTGGCGAAACTCACCGGAGTTTCCGACAGCGCTATCGGTCCGGAGGACGCGACGCTGACAGCACACCACAAAACTCAGGTGGGAGCGGTGGTGGGAACTATCGCTTATATGTCGCCGGAACAAGCCGAAGGCAAGCCGGTGGATGGGCGGTCGGATGTGTTTAGCTTCGGTAGCGTGCTTTATGAAATGCTCGCCGGGCGGAAGGCGTTTTCGGGCGATTCGACCATTTCTACGCTGAGCGCGATCCTGCGAGAGGAACCGAAGCCGCTCACGGAGATTGTTCAGGATACGCCACGCGACCTGGAGAAGATCGTGCAGCGGTGCCTGCGCAAGGACCGCGACCGGCGCTTTCAGCACATGGAAGATTTAAAGGTCGCGCTGATGGATGCGAAGGAGGAATCGGATTCAGACGTTTCCGTAACCACTGCTGCTCCGGTAAAACCGCGTGCCTCACGGTTTCCGATTTACGCGGCTGTGGCTGCAATATTGTTGGTTGCGGGAGCAGGAACGTGGTGGAAGTTTGGCCGCACACAGACGCTGCCATCCAAAGTCACGCCGATTACCAGTACGGGCACCGCATATTTTCCCGCTTTTTCTCCGGACGGCAAGCTGATGGCTTTTTCAGCATCTGGCCCCGACGGTAACATTGACATCTACGTGCAGCAGATCGGTGTGGGCAGTCCGCTGCGGCTGACCACTGACCCGGCACAAGATGTGAATCCAGCGTTTTCTCCGGATGGCAGGTATATCGCGTTCACGCGTAGCGGAACTCTCATTGTGATGCCTTCGCTGGGAGGAGCGGAGCGCGACCTTGGCATGGCGCTGGGACCAGATTTCTCTCCCGATGGCAAGACTATCGCCGTGGCCAGTCGGGAGTCCCCTACGGCACCGGTGGGGATCTTTCTTGTTACCGTAGAAACTGGCCAGCATAAGCGGCTGACTTCCGCGCCTGCCGCCTCCGCCGACCTTCAGCCGAGATTTTCACCGGACGGTAGCACTATTGCATTCGCCCGGTCCTACACTGCGCAGAGTGTCGACCTGGATACTGTGCCGGTTAGTGGCGGAGACGTAAAGACGGTAGCTGGAGACAATCGGGCGATCGGTGGCCTTGCCTGGATGCCGGATGGTGGAGAGATCGTGTATTCCACCCGCCGACTCGGGAGGCCGCAGGAGTTGTGGAGAGTCACCGCGTCGGGCGGAACGCCGCAACCCGTCTCCGAGGCTGGCGAGAATGCCTATTATCCGGCTGTCTCACGAACGGACAAGCGTCTGGCGTTTGTCCACACGACCTATGACGAGAATATCTGGCAGATAGACTTGGCTGCGGGCAAGGCGTTAGGATCGCCGAGGAAACTGATCGCATCGACATGGCAGGACAATGCGCCGCAGTACTCACCGGACGGCAAGAAAATTGCTTTTGCTTCCGACCGTTCGGGCAGTTTTGAAATCTGGGTGGCTGACGCGGATGGCACCGGCACCGTTCAGTTGACTTCGCAGGGGGGCCATTCTGGTTCGCCTCACTGGTCACCAGATGGCCGCCGTATCGCGTTTGACGCCAGCGTCGGTGGAAGCGGAGATATTTTCGTTATCGATGCGGGTGGCGGCGCCCCGCGACGAATCACCACGGGTCCGGCGAATGGTCACGCTCGCAGTGTGCCCAGTTGGTCATCTGATGAAAAGTGGGTCTATTACACATCCGATCAGACCGGGAGGTATGAGATTTGGCGGGCGTCGGCGGGAGGTGGGCAGGAGAGTCAGTTAACTCATCAGGGAGGCTTCGATCCCCGGGAATCGCCCGACGGAAAACAGCTATATTACACAAAAAAACGCAATGTTTCGGAAATCTGGAAAGTCTCTCCAGATGGTGGAGCGGAAACTCCGGTGCTGACCGATCCCGCCGCCGCAACGGACTTTGGGTGGTGGCAGCCGTTCAACGACGGAATCTATTTCGTGTCTCGCGTGCCTAAGTCTCGCCCGGAAGAAGATCGAATTCAATTTTTCAGTTTCGAGACAAATAATATCGATCTGATTACGTCCACAGGCAAACCGGTTAGCGGATACGGTGGATTCAGCGTGTCGCCGGATCGACAGCATATCATCTACGCGCAGATCGATCAGAACGAAAACGACATCATGCTGGTGGAAAACTTCCGCTGAACTGGCGGGCGGAACAGCCTTACTATAATGGCCGTATCTATGTTTTTCCGTCGCGAACGCACGAAAGTCCTGAGTTTCGAAGATCATCTCTCCAAAGCACGGGCTGCTGGATTTAATGTCCAGTCCGCTGGCGGTGGTACCCGCATTGAACGCAACGGAATCGCTTGCGTTGCGAAGCCCGGCGAGGGCGATGTTCCGCGCGTCGTGGAACGCGCAGGCGTCGTGATGGGGAATGAGATTGGCACACTGACCGACGGAGGCTACCAGAAGTTTTTCCGTACGCCCGGCGGCAAGAGCAAACCAGCGCAGGCCCACGAACTGGAGGCCGTCCACAACTTTCAGGAAGATCTGCGTGAGACTCTGGGGCTTACTACGCTCTACAACGAATCGCTGGGCACTGTTTCGAATAAATATCTGTATGACCGTGTGAAGGGCCGCGATCAGGCGCCCGCTCACAAGCCCTGGCAGACCACGGCGTAGAGCATTCGTGCCACTCCCGAGCATAGCTGTACCAACTTTCAACAGCGAACGAGCCGAGACAGCGTGGTGGGATAGGAACCGCACGGAAGTCGAAGCCTGCCTGCGCGCCATTCTGCGTGAAAAGAAGAAGGCACAGCCTCGCGTGGTGATGACTCCGGGCTACAAGAAGAAGTTTGTTCCAGTTCCGGTGACGCTGGCGGGAAGCGATCTGGATGCCGCACGGAAGATTGCGGAAGACAGGGGTATTTCGTATCAGGTGTATATCAGGTCGCTGCTGACGTAAGCGGCAGGTTTATTTTGAGGCGGGCCCAGTTTTCGGCTCAACCGGCTTTTTTGTCTTGACCGGAGTGCTGCCTTCCGGCTTGCGAACCTGCTGGAAATACTCCTGCACGTAGGCCTGTACCGCCAGTGGAATCTCGTCGCGGCTCACTTCGCCCGAACCCTCGCCGTGCGCCGCGCTCTTGTCTTTATACGCGGTCTGCAGCTTCTGGTTGCCGGACTGCACTTCGATCATCGATTCACCGGTCACCTGTTCGGAACGTTTGCCGATCAGTTCGCTGATCTTGCCCATCGCTTTCATCTGGTTAGCGGCCTTGACGGCCTTCTGGCCATCTTCAGAACCCGCTACGCTGGGGCCTTCCTGCTGGTTCCCGGTGTTCCCGCTCGTCTGACCGGGCGAGTTGCCCTTCTGGGCGTTGCCGTTGGCTTCACCGTCAGCCGCCTGTTTGTTTTCGTCATCGCCGGCTTCTCCGGGCTGTTGCCCTGCCTGGGCCTGACTCGATGGCTTCGATTGCTGCTGCTTGCCGCCTGCGCTCTTTTTGTCGTTCGATGGCGAGGGCGCACCCATCATGTCGTCCATCGCGTCTTTCAGTTTTGAGAGCAGCGATTTTTCGGATTTGTCGCCCTTTGCGCCACCCTGGCCCGAAGGCGAATCGGATTGATCACTGGACTTCTTATTGCTGTTATCCCCGGCCTGCGCACCGTTGCTTTTAGGCGTTTCTTTCGGGGAATCGAGCGGGTCGCCTTGATTCCCATTCTGGTCGGGCTTGGCATCCTGGCTGCTGCCTTCCGTCTTCTCCGGCGATCTGAGGGCATCGGCCAAAGCTTCGTCCAGCTTGTCGTCCGGCTTGTCTTCCAGATTCGCGCCCAGACCTAATTTCGAAAGCAACGAGCGAGCCTCATCGTAATCGGGCTGCTTTTCCGGCAGCTTAGCTGGCTTCCCGGCTTTCTTCTGCTGGTTTGCGGCGAGATCCTGGAAGATTACTTCCGTGATTGGAGCGCTCAGGTTCAACTCATGGCCGTAGAAATAGCGCACGCCTACCATTCCTGTCGAAACCAGCAATAGCGCGGCGAGCCCGTAGAGCGCTTTCGGGAAGCGGAACGGCACGGCGATTTCGACATCTACGCCGCCAGCGACGGTTTCCGCCTGTCCACGCTGAGCAAGAAGAATCGCTTCTGCTTCCGGCGAGAGGATGGATTTACTCCGGGATCGGGCAAAATAGTGCGCGGTGGAGAGTGAATCATGCAGTTTGGCCTTGTCGTCAAGCCAGACGGCTGCCGCGTAATCGCTGGGGAGCTTCCTACGGAGTTTTGCGGCCGCCCACACGAGGACTCCAATAGTGAAAATCGTGACTACCCACCACTCGACATAGCGCGTGCCAAAGGTCAACAGCAGGGCCAGGCCGCCGACGGCAAGAGCCGCCGACAGCGCGAATTGCTTCAACACTTCGTTAAACAGCAAACGCCTGCGGGCCTTGTGGATGAGATCCTGGAGCATGATGCGCTTTCCGTATATACTTTACCAATGAGCACGCGGAGTTTTATCTGCGGGAGTTCGTATGGGCGATTTGCCTTTGCCGTTGTCCTGCTCTCCGGCTCCTGCGCCGCCAACGCGCTTGCGGCGGAGCAGTGGGTCCGTGCGAGGCTGGGTCCATTTGAAGCCATCAGCGACGACGGCCGGACACCGTCAGTGCAGGCGCTAAGCCAGTTCGAGCAGTTTCGCTACGCTCTTGGGGCGGTGATGGGCCAGTCCGAAATGAGGCTTGATCCGCCGCTGCGTATTCTTGTATTTCGCGACGCCCGCGAAATGGCCGCGCAGAACTGCAATGGCATCAACATGGGCCGCGATCACCTGATGGCGTGCGCAGTAGCGAGCGGCCAGTTACCGCCGGCTATGGTTCGCGAACTGACCAAACGCCTGCTTGAAACGAATTTCACCGGCATTCCGCCCGCTATTGAGCAGGCGCTCGAAACATTCTTCAGCACTGTGCAATCGAATGCCGTTCACGTGGTGTGGGGTGCCCCACCCGCCGCGGCGGCCGAGCGTACGCGCGACTGGGCGCTATTGCACCGTTTGATTACGCAACCGGAAACGTCAGGCCGCGCGCACATCTATCTGCACAATCTGGCGAACGGAATGGATGCGAACGGGGCGATCCGCAGTCTGGGAGAAGATCCAGCGAAGTTTAATGCCGAGGTGGATGCTTATCTTGCGGCCGGGGTTTTCACCGCCGTGCAGGCGCCGAACCGGGCGCTGAATCCGGATCGTGATTTCAATACCGCTATTCTTACGGCTGACGACGGGCAATTGGCGCGTGCGGATCTGATGGGTCCTGGCGCCGAAGCGCTCTACGTCGCGCTACTGAAGAACGGCAAACACCAGGCAGAGGCCAACGAGGGACTCGGGTTCCTCGCGCTGCGCGCAGGTGACGAAGCCAAAGCAGGTGAGTACTTTGCCGAAGCGTACAAGGCGGGATCGCGCAATGTGGTGGCGATGACGACGTACGCCAAGTCCGAAAAACACTACGATGTCGCGATCGATGTGCTGGAGAAAGCGCTAAAGCTTGACCCGAAATACGCGCCCGCGCACTGGGAACTGGGCGACAAATACGATGATCCGAAGCAGCGCCTTGCCGAATGGAAGCTTGCGCTGGGTCTCGCCCCGCACAATGTGGATTGGTGGGTTTCCTACGCGAAACTTAATGAAGGCCAGAAGCAGTGGGCCGAGGCCGGACGAGCGTGGATGTCAGCGTCGCAGGCCACGACGGATCTGGCGAAGAGGGAGGAATATCTGCGGGCCCGTGGGGCGATTGAACAGCAGCGCCTGGATGACGAGGCCGCTGAAAAGCGTCGGGACGCTGCTGAGAAGGCAGCTGAGATCGATCGTCTAAAGACGCAGGCGCGCAAGGAAATTGCTGATATGGAAGCGCGTGCGAATGCGCAGAATACAAAGAAGGGCGATAACGCGCCGGTAGTGGACTGGTGGGATGACGCGAATGCTGTTACGCTCAATGGGACGCTGACGCGCGTGGATTGCCTGGGCGGCAAACAATTCAAGCTATCGGTGAAAGAGGCGAGTGGCACGGTGCGTGTCCTGCTGATCGCCGAGCCGAACGGCATCAGCGTGACTGGTGGAGAGATGAAGTTCAGCTGCGGCGTGCAGAAGCCGCGCGCTGTGGTGGTCCGCTACAAACCGTCGAAAGATCCGTCCGGCGGTGTATTCGGCGAAGTCACCGGAGTTGAGTACAAGTAGATAATGCCGACGGAGATCACACGGCGATCGGCAATGGCGGGGCTGGCTGCCGCGCCTGTGACACTATCGAGTTCAGCGATCGCGCAGACGCAGGCTTTGCGCGGGCAGGGCAAACCGAATTTCCTCTTCATCCTTGCGGACGATCATGCCGGCTATGTCATGGGCTGTGACGGCAATCGCAATGCCAGCACGCCGAATATCGACCGCCTGGCGAGCCAGGGAACCCGCTTCAGTGCCCACCACTGCAATTCGCCGGTGTGCACGCCTTCGCGCCAGTCTTTTCTCACGGGCCAGTTGCCGCATGCGGCGGGTGTGACGGTGCTCACCACTGCGCTGGCAACCGACAAGCCCACGCTGGCCCGGCAGTTCAAGCAAGCCGGATACGATACGGCCGTTTTTGGCAAGATGCATTTCAACCGACCTGCAGAGCCTGGGCTGCACGGCTTCGACGTGGTGAAGACGGAGGACGAGATCACGAAGGACTGGCGGGCGAGGGTGAAGGCGCGTCCGGTGCCGTCAGGGATCCGCACGAAGCCTGCCTGGCAACCGTTTAAAGACCCGGCGCGGATTTGGTTAAATGCCGAAAAGTTGCCGTTCCCGCGCTACGACCGGGACATGCGCGGCACGTTCATCGCAACTCAGGCCGTTGAATATCTGGAGGCACGCTCACGGGACCAGTCGCGGGAAAAACCCTTCGCGCTTTGGACCAGCTTTCAGGAACCGCATTCGCCATACGATTTTCCGGTGGAAGACCGTGGACGCTTCGATCCGGCGCGGTTTCCCGTTCCGCGTGTGGGTTCCGAAGACGCATGGCAGATTCCGCTGATCTTCCGCGATCTCACGGACGAGGAGAAGCGCGGCATCATCGCTTCGTACTACACGTCGGTTGCATTTCTGGATCGGAACGTGGGGCACGTGCTCGACGCACTGCACCGACTGAATCTGGAAGAAGACACCTTTGTTGTTTATATGGCCGATCATGGCTATGATCTGGGCCAGCACGGTCGTTTTGAGAAGCATTGCTGTTACGAACCGTCGCTGCGGGTGCCGCTGATTATGCGTTATCCAGGGAGGGTCCGGCGTGGTGTGGTGACGGATCTGACAGAACATGTGGATGTGTCGGCTACGATCGTCGACATGCTGGGTTTGCAGCAGCTGCCAGTGCAACACGGGCAGAGTCTGCGGCCGTATTTGGAAGGCAAGGCGATGACGGCACCGCGCGATCACATTTTCAGCGAATACCTGGAGAACGAGGAAGCGTGTATCAAGACGAAGGAATGGAAATACATTTTTTGCTCTGGTAAGCGTGCGCGACAGGACGGGTACGAAACCGATCGGCCCACTCCCGGGCGTTACCGGCGGCTCTATAGCCTGAAGGACGATCCGGGTGAGTTTACTGATGTGGCGGCGAAGCATCCCGAGGTAGTGAATAAGCTGGCGGGGCTGATGCTGGCGCGTTTTCGGGCGACGCATCCGGAGCGAGAGGCCGAGCCGGCGGGGCTGGGGCGGGATGAGGCGATTGAGTTTTATTTAACGCCGAGGGATGCGCCGCCGATAGCTTTGGCTAAATGAGTGTTTTAGGAGGATCAGACAAGGATGATCCTCCCTACCCTTTTCGTTCCGCTCCTCCCAGTTTGGCGCCCAGCGCACCGCCGGCCGCGCAAATCCCAGTCACCATCGTGAAGACCATCACCATCATCATGATCATCGCGGCGCCGAGCATGGTGGGATTGTTAATCACGTCCGCCATGCGCGGATCCTGTTTGATCATCTGACCCGTGATCTCGTTCAGGATTTCCTTCCCGGAAGTCACCATAGCGAAAGTGATGAACACAGTCAGCATCACGAACGCGAACAGGCCGGTGAGGAATCCCAGTCGAGCCCCCGCGGATACGGTCAGGCGCTGTCCGGTTAGCCGCCGGTACACGCGCACAGCGCCCCATCCGGCAGGCAAGCACCAGACCAGGATGAAGAGATTCACCAGCGGCAGCATGGAGGCCAGCAGGATGCCCAGCGACATCAGGAAGGCCACGCGCAAAGCAATCGGATTGCCGAAGCTGATCGGCAGCGGTGGCGGAGGAACAACCACTTGCGGGGCGGGAGGCGGAGTGGGTGCCAATTCCTCCTTCTCCAATGCGGTCAGTTCATAGACGGGGCGTCCGCAGCGGTGACAAAAGCGTGCGTTTTCGGCGAGGACTGCGCCGCAGGTACATTTTTCGGGCGTTTCAGGCATGAGATGTGCCTGTCACAGGACAGGCACAATTTCAGTTTGACTCACGTCCTCCGATGGAGGCAACTCCGATGCGCGTCTCGCCATCTTTTTCGTCGATGGAAATGATCCGCTGTATGCCGCCGTGCTTGTATTCGAGTTGTGTGGAGCGATCGTTTTCCGAGATAATCATGAGGCTGGGCAGTTGGCTGCGGTAGTACTCGACAACCTTGCGCGCGGAATCCTTCGTGCGAAAATCACCGTCCACCAGGTAGATATTCTTGTCCGAACGGCCATCGTTGGAACTCCACTCGATATTGGCTCCACCGGATTCTTTCACGCGGTAGGAACCGGGATAGACAGGGATGCCGGCCAGCGCCGTGCTCATATGATCACGGGCGCGGATGTTCAGACGACCAGCGGGCGTTTCGATTGCGACATCGGCGCCGTTGGGGCCATCCAGGCTGCGCACGCGAACGGTTTTGAAGGCGATCGTGCCCGCTACGAACATCACCACGAAAACGACGAAGCCAGCGAACAACAGTCCTGAAACGATGCCGCCGTGGCGAGGATTTAGACGCTCCATTGCAGCCTCCTCTTCGATCATACGCATGACCGGGGACCCAGGTTCAATAGATTTTTGTGTCTATGGTAGCTTTTTTCTGTGGAACAAATTACCGTAGTTGTCCTGGGGGGAACCCAGGAATCTGCCCTGCAGCGTCTGAATGAACTCGGGCCGGGTGTCAATTTGAAGCATGTCGAAAAGGCCGCCGATATTGGCCCGGATCTTGCCGAAAGCCGCGTGCTTTTTCAATGGGCCGGGAACCGCGAGGAACTGAAGCATATCCTGGCGGGCGCTCCGAAGCTGGAATGGATTCACGGGCGCTATGCGGGCCTGGACGCGATCCTGTGCCCGGAACTGATTGAAAGCTCTGTGCCGTTGACGAATGGCCGCGGGTCATTCAGCCAGTCGCTGGGTGAATTCGTGATGTGCGGGGCGCTCTACTTCGCCAAGGATCTGCCGCGCATGCTGCGTTCGAAAGCCGCCAGGCACTGGGATACATTCGACGTGCTGGAACTGAGCCAGCAGACGATGGGCATCGTCGGGCACGGTGACATTGGCCGTGCAATCGCACGCCGCGCGAAGGCGTTCGGAATGAAAGTGCTGGCCGTGCGTCGCGACGTTTCGCCGCGTGCGGGCGACGAGGATGTCGATCAGATATTTGCCAACGCCGATCTGCACAAAATGCTGCCGCTGTGCGATTACGTGGTGGCGGCGGCGCCGCTAACGCCGCAGACGAGGCATATGCTCAGCACAGCGGAATTCGCCGCGATGAAGGCGTCGGCGATCGTGATGAACGTCGGACGAGGTCCCGTGATTGACGAAGCGGCGATCATCAAAGCGCTCGAAGAGAAACAGATTCGCGGCGCGGCGCTGGATGTGTTCGAAGTGGAACCGCTGCCGAAAGAAAGCCCGCTTTGGGGGATGGACAACGTGCTGATTTCGTACCACACGGCGGATCACACGAAGGACTGGCTGGATGACGCGGTTTCGCTGTTCCTGGAACAGTTCAAGCGGTGGCGCAATGGCCAGCCGCTGAAGAACGTGGTGGATAAGCGCGCCGGGTATTAGCTCACGCCTGGCGGCGGCTTTCGGCATGCTGGCAGAATTCTCTTGACGCCTACTGGTTGGTAATGCAAACTAGTAGGCGTAAGGCATTTAACGGCGGAGTGCCGCTATGGACCAGATAGAGAGTCTTCTGAAAAGGCCCCGGGCCTATTACAACGTCGATGGCATGGGAGAACTGGGCGGAGGCGTCATGCTGCTCGCCTATGGGCTTATTCAATGGGTGATCGTACAAGCACCCCGGGATTCCGTGTGGCACAAAAGCGTGTGGCTGATTTTCATAGTCGCGATGGCAGCCATCCACTACGGAACCAAGGCGATCAAGGAGCGCATCACTTACCCGCGCACCGGCTATGTGGAGTACTCCGAGACAGCCAGGCGGCTCAGTTCAGTGATTGCCGCCGTTATCGCCGCCATTTTTGCGCTGGGCCTGTTCGTCGTCGTGCGATCGCACCGGGACATGTCCCTGCCGTGCTCTTTCATCGGTCTCCCGATTGCCGCTGCCTATGCCCGCGGGTTCGCCCGAACAGCGACATGGAAATGGGCTGTATTCGCCGTCCTGGCGATAGGTTCGGTGACCATCGGCATTCTGCCCGCCGATCTGATGGGCGCGCTGGCGAGAAACTCCGGTGCTCCCGGATTCGTCTCCGCGAAAGCCACGGGCGCGTGTATGCTCACTTTCCTTTTGTTCGGCGCGGTGTTCCTGATTTCGGGGGGAATCAGTCTGCGGCTCTACCTTCGTCGGACCCAATCTCTTGCGCGGGACGTGGCGTGAATCCGTCGATGCGTCACATCGCGGAACTAGACCGCGTGATTCATGAACCAGGCAGGCTCATGGTTGTCGCCTTGCTTTTCGCGGTCGAAAAGGCTGACTTCCTCTACCTGCAAACCGAAACCGGCCTCAACAAAGGAACGCTCTCCAGCCACATATCGCGTCTGGAAGAGGAGGGTTACGTCAGCGTGGTGAAAGGCTACCGCGGCAAGGTGCCACAGACGTTGCTGACTCTCACCGCTGCGGGGCGCAAGGCGTTCGAGCAGTACAGGCAAAAAATCAAAGAGGCGCTTTAACAGGGGTCGCCTCAGACGCCACGACGGTTGCCGTACAGATACACGTGCAGTCGCGGTCCAAACCGGTAGCCGTGTGTCTTGCATAGCTCGGCGACCCATGCTCCGCGTTCGCTTAACGCCTCGGACGTAATACCCTCGGGCATCAGGATGACCTTATCCGCCGGCGCATCCAGCATCTTCGCGATGCCCTGGAGTTCCGCGAGATCGGACAACTGCGCCACCACGAACTTCAACTGGTAGTCGTATTCGCGCGTGAGCTTCCGCAACACATCAGGCTGGATGCGAAGCTCCTCGTGCCGGTCGCGGAACACTCCCTCCGGCGTGGAGTTCGCCAGCTTCGGGCTGATGCTCATCAGATCGCACGCCACCGGAGCGAAGACGGTTCCCGCTGTCTCAAAAGTGATGTGCATACCGCGCGCGCGGAATCGCCGGGATAACTCGGCCACATCCGGAGCAATCATCGGCTCACCGCCGGTAATCACGACATGTCGAGCGGCGGAGAATGCAGTCACTCGTTCCACGATGGCATCCACGGACTGCGTTTCGCCTTCAGGCTTCCACGACGTGTACGGCGTATCGCACCACGAGCAGCGCAGATTGCAGCCGCTCGTGCGCACGAACACGGATGGCACGCCCGCCAGCACGCCTTCGCCCTGCACGGAATAAAAGATTTCGGAAATGCGCATGGGTTATCGGAGAGCCTCGTCAACGAGCCCGGCCTCGCGGAAACCCTTTGCCCGCAGCAGGCAGGAATCGCACTGGCCACAGGGCCGACCAGCTTCGTCGGGATCGTAGCAACTGTGCGTGAGACCGAACGGCACGCTGAGATCCGCGCCCAGCCGTACGATTTCCGCCTTCGAAAGCCGGATCAGCGGCGTATGGATTTTCATCCGCGTGATTCCCTCCACGCCGGTTCTTGTTGCCAGATTGCTCATCTTTTCAAAGGCTTCAATGAACTCCGGGCGGCAATCCGGGTAGCCGGAGTAATCAAGCGCGTTCACGCCGATGAAGATGTCGCTGGCTTCCAAAACTTCCGCCCATGCGAGCGCAAACGAGAGAAAAATGGTATTGCGCGCAGGTACGTAAGTGATCGGAATCCCTTCGCCCATGGAGGCTTCGTCGCGGCCCTTCGGCACGGCGATATCGTCGGTGAGCGCGGAGTGCCCGAATACGCGCAGATCGATCTTCGCCACGCGATGCGCCGTGGCTTCCAGTGCTGCCGCAATTCGCCGCGCGGCATCTATTTCCGTCAGATGGCGCTGGCCGTAGTCGAACGAGAGCGCATAGCAATCGAATCCGTCGCGGCGGGCTAGTGCGAGGCAGGTGGCGGAATCGAGTCCACCGCTGAGAAGACAGACGGCTTTTCTGTTTGGATCGGGCATTTACACTCTTTGCCGCGATTATAGCGAGCGTATCCCGTAAAATCGTTAGATCGAACCCGATCATGACATTTCGCCGCAGCGGACGGCAGCACGTCCGCTGCCCGCATGGATTGCGCCGCTAATGACCGGGATCGCCATTGTCGTCGTCTTTCTTGCGCTGAACTACCGGGCCTACGACGGTTTTTTTCAGGACGATGAACTCGATAACATCAGTTGGGCACCCTTCGTTTCTGCCTCCGAATTCGCCACGGGATTTATCACGCCGTTGTTCGCGGTGAATAATTTTCGCCCCACCGGACACGGCTACTTCGCCCTGATGGGCCGGGCATTCGGCGAAAACTTCGCCCCTTATATGACACCGATATTTGTGATTCACCTTCTGAACGGGCTCCTGTTGTTTCTCCTATTGCGAAGGATGACGCTCGGCGCGTGGCATGCGTTGGCAGGGGTGGCATTCTTCACGCTGAGTGCCGCGGCTTTTGATGCGTATTGGAAACCCATGTACGTTTTCGATCTGTTATGCACTTTTTTCGCGCTGGCGAGTATTCTGCTGTACTCGCACCGAAGATGGGTGCTCAGTTTTCTCGCGTTCTGGTGCGCCTACAAGTCGAAAGAACTCGCTGTAATGCTGCCGGTGGTGCTACTGGCGTGGGAATACTGGTTCGGTGAACGACGATATTTGCGTCTCGCGCCGTTCTTCGCGGTTTCCCTCTCATTCGGATTGCAGGGTCTGCTACTGAATCCGAATAAAGACAACGAATACACCTTCCGCTTTACCTGGAAGGCGCTGACGGCTACGGTCCCGTTCTACGCGAGAAAGTTTCTGTTGTTTCGGGGCAGCGGGCTGCTCGTGCTGCCGTTGGTCTTCATCCGTGATCGCCGTGTGTGGTTCGGGCTTGTCGCAGCAGCCTGCTTCATTTTTACGCTTCTCTTTTTGCCGGGACGGCTCTACGCCGCTTACCTTTACCCGCCGTTGGCCTGCGCTACGATTGCCCTATCGGCCGCTGCATCGCGTGTCCGGCCAATGTACGCATGGCTTGCCCTGGCGCTATGGATGCCATTCAATGCGCACGCTCTCCGTGTTCTGCAGGGCGACGAACTGACGGGCGACGACGAAGCCTTTGCCTACGTGGAAGCCATCAATCGCTGGGTCGTTCGGAATCCATCGGCCACCGTACTTATCTACGATGGACTTCCTCACATCTATCACCACTGGGGTGTGACGGCGGCGTGGAACATCGCGCATCGAACTACAACCGACCGCGCCTACTTCCACGATTGGCCAGAAGCGAAGACTGCGCTCGCAGCCGGCTCGGTCGCATACGCGGAGTGGAATGCCAGTCGACAACTGTTGGTACTTCAAACCCGAGTGCCTGCTAGAAACTGAACGATGTGCCGAACTGCACGCGGCGCAAGTTCGAAGTCTCGCGGAACAGATTGTTCACTCCCGTGGATTGCCCGAATAACGGTGAGGAAAGATTTCCCGCCGAATTGCCCGTGTACAGGTGGTTGAAGACCTTAGTGATGTCGATATTGAAATTCAGCTTGAACCGCCGCTCGGTGCTGCCCCCGGCTGCGGTTGCCGGTCGACGGCTTCCAATTCCGAACGTCCCGCCCAGCCGCGCATTGAGGTTCCACATGCCGGGGCCGACCAGATAGTCGCGCGGCAGCAGTTTTTGGCCAGGCATGGGATTAGTGTCGAACGCTCCGACGGGTGTAGTCACCGCACTGGGGCGCGAAAGATCAGTGGCGAACGCCGGTCAATCGGTGGCGAACGCATCGCCGTTGAGATCGGTTCCCGTAGTGATGTCGTAAGGCTGGCTGGAACTCATTATTAGCATCGGGCTAAATTGCACTCCAAGGGGCGTCTGAATGCTGCCGACCACGTTCAGGCTGTGCCGCCGGCCATAAGGCGCGCGGGCATAGTCCTGCGTCAGGTTATTAGGATTCGTAGGTGTCCCGGTCCACTGGGCGTCATTGTTCGCAAAACGCAGCGTGTAGTTCGTGGTGACGGAAACTTTCTTGCCCAGCCGCTCTTCCCACTTCCGCATTGTGAGCTTCTGGTTGCAAATTCCGTTGGATTGGGACTCGTACAAGTCCTCCGCCGCATTCCCCAGGGGGCGTATGCCGCTGGTTGGATCCGCCGGATTATAAGTCCCAGGCAAAGGTGTATTGGCGTTGATGATGTCGGGAACGTGCGAGCCCGTGATGTGAAGAAACGTGACCGAAAGCGTAGAGTTACGCGGCAGTTGCCGTTCGAGCGTCGCTGCCTGCATCAGGTCGAGCAATGCTTTGATCTTCGGGGTTTATCTTCCACGTAACCGGCGTCTGGACTTGCGCTGCCAGCGTGGAAATCCTCCAAGAATGGATTCTGGCTGATGTGGATTTCTTTGATCGTGTTCTTCGGCGGCAATGTGCCGCACGGGAAGCCTTCGAAGCCGTTGACCATCAGCGTCGCGTCGTTAACGTCAGCGCTGGGGTCCGCCAGTGCGGTCAGCATATCGCTCAGGTCGTCCGGATCGTCCGGCAGCGCATCGAGATCGCTGTCCTTCACCACTGTGGCTGAGTCATTGTGTTCTGGTTGCACTGTGTCGGTTTCCGCTTTCGCGGAGACGTTTACCTCCTGCGTGGCGCCACCGGGAGTCAGTTGAATATCAAGTTGCGAGGAGACACCCGGAGTGATTGTTACCGCCTTTTCGTACGAGATAAATCCGGGGAGCCTGGGAAGTACCTTGAAGTCGCCATCGTGCAGCCCGTTGAGAACGAAAGTCCCATTCGCGCCGCTGCTGACCGCTTTCTCGCCGTCACCGTCGGCAACCCTGATTTTCGCCGACGGAATCACGGTGCCTGGAGAGTCCGTTAACGTTGCGTGCAGTCTGCCGGTAGGTGACTGCGCCACGATTGCCGTTGCTGCAAAAACTGTAAAAATGATTGCCGATAAGCTCATGCGCGATGCGTCTTCCGATCTCATTTGGCATAACTCACCTCCGGTGGAATCGTTACAAGCTCCGGCGATAAGGTGCGCTGTAGGTCTTACGAATGGAGATGCGTTGCGTCGGCAGTCGCGCGCAGAAAACGCGAGCTTCCGCTCAGTTGCGGTGCATTGCCACGTTCTCGCAGTGCAGTTCCAGATAACCACTCACCGGACGCGGTCCCGGCGCCACCTCAAAGGAGATCGTGTCTTCGATGTAGTCACACATCTGGTATTCTTCGATGTGCCCATCAGCAATTGCCACCGTGACGGAATATTGTCCCGGTGTCAGGATCGGCATCTTCAGGTGAAATGCAATAGTGTGATGATCGCCCGGAAGCATTGCAGGAATCGGGTGATCTTCACGCGCTGAGTTCGTCCCGAAGATATTCTCTCCCTTGCCGTTGCGAACCAGGAATCCGATGATCGGAGACCCTATCGCGTCCTTTGCGTGCACGGTCGTCTGCAGGAACACATCGCCTGCGCTCGGCAGGCTCACGTCCGTTACTTCCGCGGCGCCATTGCCAAATCGATGCGTCCCCGGGGCAAACCCGGTCACATGATGCGGCCGCTCGTTTTTCACTTCTACGCCGGCCACCGGGCGTGCGATCACGTTGTCTGCTTTCGCTCCCGTCTGTGTTCCGGTCATCGCCCCGGCAACCTGCCTGCTGTTGAGCGTGCTGGCCAGGTACCGCGCCACTACCTCGTCGGCCTCACCAAGGCCGCGCACGACTCCTCGTTCCAGCCAAAGGCACCGCTCGCACAGAGCCTTCACATCACCCGCATCGTGCGAGACGAAGAGTATAGTGACACCCGCTGCGCGCAATTCATGGATGCGCCGCATGCAGCGCTGTCGGAATGCCACATCACCTACGGCGAGCGCCTCGTCCACGATCAGGATGCGCGGCTCCGAATGCGCCACCACAGCGAATGCAAGGCGCAGCACCATGCCGGTCGAGTAAGTCCGGATGGGCTGATCGATAAAATCGCCAATACCGGAAAAACGGTGAATTGCGTCGAACTTCTCTTCGATCTCCTCCTGCGAGAGCCCCATGATGGTGGCGTTCAGGTGCACGTTCTGGCGACCCGTGAACTCCGGTGCGAATCCCGAGCCGAGCTCCAGCAGGGTGGAACATCGTCCGTTGAGTTCCACAGACCCCGATGTTGGACGCAAGATCCCGGCGACAATCTGCAAAAGCGTGCTCTTACCGGAACCATTCGCGCCGATGATGCCCAGCGCTTCGCCCTGAGCTACCTCGAAGCTGACGTCATTCAGCGCGCAAAGGTCGTCGCCCGCGTGCGGACGCCCCGACTCGCTGCCTGCAGCCGGATTCACCGGAGAAAAAATGCGGCGAAGTCGTGTCCATTGGGAATCCGATAACGTGTAGTACTTCGATACGTGCCGAACTTCGATGGCATTCCCGGCCCTCGCTGCCACTCCGGCATTCATAGCGTCGGTACCCTTCGCTGTCTGAAAGCGTTGATTGGCCGTTTACTTCCACGCTGCATACACAACTCGTTTTCCGCGCGCATGCTGCTCGTAGGCTCCCTCGTGCGGAGGCACTTGCTCCACGCGTCGAAACCCTGCCTGATGCAGCATGAATCGAAGTGCCTTCGGGGAAGGGCAGGTCGCCATCGGGGTCATGCCTGTTTCACGGACGCCCGCGTCGAACTCGCCCGTCTCGTCGATCAGCGCCAGAATTCCCTGGTACCGCCGCTTCCAGTCGCGCGATCCCCACTCCGTAGTGCCTTCCACTTCATCCACAACCTGCGTCTCAATCACGCACATCTCGTGGGTGACATCTGCCACCTGACGCAGGCAAAGCATCGGATCTTCCACGTGATACAGGACACCCAAAAACAAAGTCAGATCGTACTGCCTGCCCTCATCAGCGGCCAGTGTTTCCACGCGTCCCTTCCGATAGGTGACGTCAGTTACGCCCAGGGCATCGGCCACAAATCGCGCGCGACCCAGGTTTTCATCGCGTCCGTCCACTCCATGCACGCGCATGCCCAGACGCGCCATTGCCAGTGAATAAAACCCTTCATGACATCCGATGTCGATACATTCTAGCCCGCCCAGCCGATCGCCAAAGTACTGGATCACAGTGGTATTTACCATCTGCAGGCGAGTGTCGAAAATAGCGGTCACACTCTCCGGCACCAGGGCCGTCGTCCGCAAGCCATCGCCGAAATCGAACGGATAAAACCATGGCCCCAGTTCTTCAATTCCGCGACGAATCTCGTCCAGCGTCAATTCTTCCTCCGGCTCCGGCGGTTCACCGGACACGATTCTAAATGGCACTCCATGGCTCGAAATTTACCTTACCATTTCAGCCGCCCGGCCCGCCAAGTGCGTTCGCGGCCGACCTCCCTGGCCAGTAGCTCGTAGGGACGAATGCACATAGCGAAGGTGTTATTCTTCTCCAAGCGGCCCGTCTGCAGTGCATGGAAAGCCCGAACCGAAAATATCTTCCCGCTGTCGACCATCTCCGCGCATTCGCGGCCCTGCTGATTCTCGTCTACCATTGCTGCCATCTGTTTTATCCGAGGATGGTTCTGCACCGCGCCTGGCAACCGACTGACTGGATTCACACCCGCAGTTTCCTGCTGGCCTCTGTCATCGAAGGCCACACTGCCGTTTCGCTGTTTCTCGTAGTCAGTGGATTCATCCTGACCTACGGTTCGCTCGGGCGCGGCATCCGGTATCGCGATTTCTTCCGAAACCGTTTCCTGCGCCTGTTCCCGTTGTTCTTCTTCGTTCTCATTGCCGGAGCGAACGCCTTTCGCCCCCAGTTCCGGCTCGATGGGTTTTTCACCTCGGTTCTCCAGTTCGGTTACCTTGCGGGCGGGCTGTCCTTTGGCCCCTGGACCGGCGTCACCTGGAGCGTTTCCGTGGAAACGCAGCTCTATCTCCTGTTTCCGGGAATCCGGCACTTTCTAAACGCAGACAGGCTTTGGCCCCTGCTTCGTCTCGTGGCGTTGGTGTGGCTGATCCGCGTTGCCGCGTTGGCCCTCGGCGCCGAGATGCTCGATGTAACCTACTGGACCGTCCTTGCCCGCGTCGACCAGTTTCTGGCCGGCGCCGTCCTCGCGTGGCTGCTCTACCGATACGACATTACCCGAAAACTGGGCTTCTTCTTCCCACTCGTCCTGTTGGCCGTCTGCGGCATCCTCTATGGATTTCATCTTTCCGGCGGCTTTCAGGCCAAACAAGCCTGGCGAGTAGCATGGCCCGACATGGAGGCCTTGTTCTGGTCGGCTTTCGTTGGAAGCTACCTGGGCTTCGCGCGCTATCTGCCCCGCCTGGTCGACGTGGCATTACAATTTCTCGGACGGATCAGCTATTCGATGTATCTGGTACACCTGATCGTCATCTGGATTTTTGCGGACCGAGGCTGGTATTTTGAAATCCCCTCACTGACCGTTTACCAAAACATCATTCTGACTGCGGCCGTTCTTGTCCTCCCGGTAGTGATTCTGGTCTCAGTGACTACCTACGCCGCGATTGAGAGACCGTTTCTCGGCATGCGGCGCAGGTACAATCAGGGTCCGGAACAACCGCTTTCTCCTTAGCCATTTAAAGCGTCGTTCGGGCGGCCTGCCGCCCTTTCACTTCATTCGGTGATATTCTGGTCTTCGAAACGGCAGATCACGCTTTCAGGAGCGTAAAAACAGTGGACCTCAATCTCGAAACTCTCAAAGGCGAAATTCTCAACTACCTGGCAGCCACCGACTTTGCCGTCTTCCGCAGTTTTTCCGGCGGACTGGAAGAACTGCCCGTCATCAGTTGGGATACCGAGCGGTTTCCCGATTACCGCATGTTTCTCGAAGCTGCGCAGAAAGTCGGCCAGAAGCTGATCCTTTTCGCCTCGCGCGAATTCGAGGAAGTTGAAGTCGAGGAAGCCCTTGAAGGCATTGAAGAGGCGGCAATTACGCGTGAAGAGCAACGCGATCTGGAACGCCGCGTCCGTGGGGCGCGCAAACACGCCGGCGAGACCTGTTCCCTCGAAATGGCCTTCGATCACAACTCGCACCTCTACGTGTACGAGTTACAGCCTGATTGGTACGAGGAATTCCTCGAAACCTGCGACGAGATCACCACCCTGCTGCCCGTTGGCGACTCCGGCGATCACGAAGACGGACTCGGCGGCTTTTACTCCAACAACTAATGCCGGCCCCCGCCGTCTCCCCGCAAACGGCCACTGACGCCGTTTCTCAACAAACGGCCAGTAGATGGGTATTCCCTTCACCTGGCAATGACGGCGCTGCCATTTCCCGGCTTGCTGCCGAACTCGCCATCCCGACGGCTGTAGCCGCCATTCTGTGGAAGCGCGGCTATCGCGACCCTCCAAGCGCCACGAGGTTCCTGAACCCGCGTATCGAGGATCTTCACGATCCGTTCCTCCTGCGTGACATGGATCGCGCCGTCGCCCGCATCGAATCCGCCATCGCAAACCGCGAACCGATCGAAATTCATGGCGATTACGACGTGGACGGCGTCACCTCCACCGTAATCCTGAAAAAGGCGCTCGAACTGATCGGCGTCAATGCCGCCTGGCACATCCCACATCGCCTCAATGACGGTTACGGCATGCAAGTTGCCGCCGTGGAAGAGGCGGCAAAGCGTGGTGTGCGGCTGATCGTCAGCGTGGATAACGGGATCCGTGCCGCTGCGGCAATCGCGCGAGGGCTCGAACTCGGTGTCGAGACCATCGTCACTGACCACCACCTTCCTGAAACCGATCTCCCCCCTGCCGTGGCTATCGTGAATCCTAATCGCCGGGATTGCGATTACCCGAATCTGAATCTGTGTGGCGCGGGCGTGGCCTTCAAACTCGCGCACGCCATCCTCTCGCGTACCGGCTGGACGAATGAGAAACTGAACCGCGTTCTCGAATCGTTTCTCAAACTTGTCGCCATCGCCACCGTTGCCGACATCGTTCCACTGACCGGTGAAAACCGCATCATCGTCAAGCACGGTCTCGCCGGACTGGCCGATCCACGCAACCCCGGTTTGCGCGCTCTGCTGGAAGTCGCCGGTTTCAAGGATCGGGTCCCCAACGCCGGCGAAGTGGGCTTCCGTATCGCGCCTGCCATCAATGCATCGGGCCGCATGGATAGCGCCGGCCAGGCAGTGCGCATGTTTCTGACCAAAAACACCGACGAAGCCGCGACGATCGCGCAGGAGCTCTTTGCGCTCAATCAGGAACGCCAGACTGCGGAGCGCTCAGTTGTGAGCGACATTCTCGCTCGATGCGTGGAAACGCCCGTCACCAGCGACGATGCCGCGCTGGTCTTCTGGGGCGCAGGCTGGCATCGTGGCGTGGTCGGCATTGTGGCGAGCCGTGTGGTGAATAAGTTCCATCGCCCAGCGATCGTGCTGGGTGTCGAGAATGGTGTGGCGCAGGGCTCCGGTCGCAGCATCGAAGCATTTCATCTGTTGGACGCGCTCGAAAGCATGCGTGATCTGTTCACGCGTTTCGGTGGCCACGCGCACGCCGCAGGACTCACCCTGCCCGAAGCTGCGCTGGAAGAGTTTCGCGACCGGCTGCGCGCTTACGCCGCGGGTGTTCTGACGCAGGAAGACATGCGGCCCGTGGTGGAAATTGATGTCGTCCTGCAATTGCCGGAACTGTCCGACGCGCTCTGGCTGGCCGTAGAGCAACTCGGACCGTTCGGTATGGACAACCGTCGTCCGTTGTTTGCCGTACGCGGTGCGCAACTAGCCAGCCCCCCGCAGGTCTGGAAAGACAAACATCTGAAGGTGGTGGTGAAGCAGGGAACACGCACCGTGACCATGAAAGCCTGGAACATGGCGGAACACGCGCCGGAAATTGCGGCCATGGGACCGATGGATATTGCGTTCGAAATCGAGCGGGGCTATTACGGCGGCTGGAGCCTGACAGCCCGCGAATTCCGCGCACAAGCCTGAATTTATCCGGCTATCGTCGTGCTATCTTCAGCGCCTCAATTGCCGCGCCTCTCGCCCCTGCGGTATCCCCGTTCGGCATGATCACGATCGGAATGTCGGCCTGTTCCACCCTCTGTCCCGGCATCCCCGCGCGAATCTCATCCACGAACCATGCCTGGAACTCCGCACCTGTTTCTATTGCGCCACCACCCACAATCAGCGCGTCCGGGTCGAACGTATTCACCATCTCATCGAAGAACAATCCCAACGCATGCGCCTGCACACGGAAAATCTCGCAACACAGCGAATCGCCCCGCTCCGCCATCCCGCGCACCAGCTTCGCGGCCTTATCGCCAGCCCTGTTGAGTTCATGCCCCGGATTCTTGGCCAGAAAATAAGGCAGGATCGTCTTCTCAATTGCCGTCAGCGAACACAACGACTCCAGATCGCCTGTCCGTCCGCAATTGCACTCCGGTCTAATGCCCTCAATCCCGGCAATACTTTGGTACGGAATCAGCACATGCCCCAATTCACCGCCAAAGCCCTTGCGGCCTGTTACCACGCGGCCTTCCACAATCACGCCGCCACCAAGGCCCGTGCCGATGATCGCCGAAATGGAAGTCGCCGTCGCACTCGCGCCGAAGATCGAAAAGTGTCCCCATAGCGCGCCGGCATTGCCGTCGTTCAGATATGTGACCGGGATGCCGAGTTTCGCCTCCAGCCCAAAGCGAATATCGAATCCGGACCAGTCAGAATGCACGAAATTCGTCGAACCTCGCGCACTGAACACGCCGGTGGCGCTCGCTGGCCCCGGCGTGTCGAGTCCTGCCGATACTACATCGCTCAGTTGCACGCCAGCCTTGGCTGCGGCGATTGCAAGGCCGTCCGCAATCTGCTGCAGGCAAACCGTCGGACCTTCCTTTGACCGCGCCGGATGTTCGCACAGCCCCTCAATCAAAAACTCCTCGCGCTCGTTGATGAACGTGTAATTGACGGCGGTTCCGCCCAAGTCTATTCCGGCTATGATTCGCATAGGCGCCTTCAGAATATAACAGGTGCAGGGATGCTTCACCCGCTCGTGTCGTTCCACAATAGAAGATTCCGGCAACGAGTGATGTCCAATCTCCTCATCGGCGTGTATCGGCGTTCTTCGGCGGCCCTCCTTGTTCTCATGGCGGGCGCGATCTCCCACGCCCAGCCGGTCTGCACTTCCTGGATCAAGGCCGTCACTCCCACCGTCCCTAACTCCACCATCGACCGCATTCGCCCCGATGTTCACGACGTCTCCTGCGGCGACCCTTACGTCGAAGTCCGTTCCGCCGGCATCTCGCTCTACCAGTTCGGTATCCTTGCGAATCCCGTCAACCCAGGGATCGGAATTCGCGACATCGCCATCCGCATCCCGCGCCACCCGCAACCCGAAATCGGCGCACACGCCACCCTGCCCGCCGAAACTATTGGCGTTTTTGTGAATGGCGTCCCCATCGAGAACCATCTCGGCTATGATTCGTTCGAAGGCCGCAATCTCTGGCACTACGATCTAAATTCGCCCTTCGGCGTCGATCCCTCCCACACAGGCATCACGCCTTTGCTCACGCAACTTCTGAAGGATGGTTCCCGCCCCTCGCCCATCATCGGCTTCGCGCTTGATGGCTACCCGATCTACGGCCCATGGGCGAATCCCAACGGTGTGCTCAAACGCATGCGCTCCAGCTACCGTCTCCGAGCCATCACTGAGCGCACCACCTGGCCGGATGGCACGCATCTAACGCCCGGCCAGTTCGGTCCGCCCATCGACAAAACCAATCCTCTTGGTATCTTCTCCGAAGACTACGAATACGTGGATGGTTCCGGCGACCTCGACCGCTTCAACGGCCGCTTCGTCGTGACTCCGGAATATCCCGAAGGCACATACGCGTATTTCCTCGCGACAGATGATGACGGCCAACTCGCGTTTCCCTATTTGCTGGCAAACGCATTCTACGGCAAAATGCCGTCGGAAACTATAACTCCGGCACGCATCGCACAGCCTAAAGGCTTCACATTGAGCGCGACTTCCGCCAGGCCGCAAGCGGGAACGCCTGTGACTTTCAGCTTTGAAACCGCTGAGCACGCACTCGAATTTGTGCACGAGAAACCGATCCATCTGATCGTCGTTTCCGAAGATCTGTCCGAATTCAGTCATATCCACCCGGCACGCACGTGGGGCGATAGCTATCGCGTCGTCCACACGTTCCCGCACGGTGGCCACTACCGTTTGTACGCGGAGTTCACGCTGCCAGGCGAAGGTCCGCGCATTGAGGCATTTGATCTCCAGGTCATGGGCACGCCGAAGCCCGCCCAGCCACTCTCCACGACCACGCGAACGCAACCGGCGCTTTCGGGCCTCGTAGCTGAACTCACCGCTTCCGCTACGCTGCACGCGGGTGTCGACGAACTTCTGCGTTTTCGCCTAAACTCGACTGCCGGTCTGCAACCATGGCTCGGAGCCTGGGGACACTTCGTACTGATCGGCGACGGCATGAGTAGTTTCATCCACGCGCACCCAATCGATGCCGCCACCCCAGCTCAGTCCGAATCGGGCGTCCCGCACCGGCACCCGACAATCCAGGGCAACACGCCACCGCCCGACGTCCTCGAAGTGCCAGTGGCCTTCCCGCGCGCAGGCCTTTACAAGCTTTGGGCGCAATTCCAGGTAAATGGCGAAGTGCAGGTGATCCCGTTCGTCTTACGCGTAGCTCCGGGCGCAACTCCCGCCACCACCACTGCGATTCCGAAATCGGCCATCCGCGTGAGCGTTGGTCCGGCGGGATTTACTCCTGCGCGCATCGAAATTCCGGCTGGCAAAGCGACCACGCTCGCTGTTACCCGCGACTCCCAGCCGAACTGTGCGAGCAAGATCGTCTTCCCCGATCTCGGCATCACGCGCGATCTGCCACCGGGCAAGACCGTGCTTGTGTCGCTTCCCGCCACGTCCGCGAAGGAATTGAAATTCGCCTGCGGCATGGGAATGTACCGAGGCCTTTTGGTGGTGAAGTAGGGAGCAGGACTACACCAGTACCGTAAATGCCGTTTCCGTCCGCTGTACGGGCCTGTAAAGCGTGTCCCGCTCCACCGGAGTCCGTCCGGCCAGTCGGATCAGCCTGAGCAGATCCGTGCGCCGCAGCGACTGTGCCACCGTCGACCCCGCATCGTGATAGATCTTCTCTTCCACGACGGTCCCGTCGATGTCATCCGCCCCAAAGCGCATCGCGATCTGTGCAATTGACGGCGTCATCATCACCCAATACGCCTTGATGTGCGGAATGTTGTCCAGCATCAGCCGCGCCACTGCGATGTTCTTCAAATCGTCGAAGCCCGTCGTCTTGGATACATGCGAAAGCGCAGTGTTCTCGGGATGGAACGCTAGTGGGATGAACGTGACGAATCCGTCCGTCTCGTCCTGCAGGGCGCGCAGTCGCACCAGATGGTCCACGCGATCTTCTTCATTCTCGATATGCCCGTAAAGCATCGTGCAGTTCGAGTGCAGCCCCATTTCATGAGCAGTGCGCGCGGTATTAAGCCATTCGTCGCCGGTCAGCTTGTGGTCGCAGATGATGCGACGTACACGCTCACTGAATACTTCCGCTCCGCCACCCGGCAGCGAGTCCATGCCGGCATCGCGCAGGCGCGTCAGCACTTCTCGGATCGTGATCTTTTCGCGCCGCGCGAAATAGCCGATTTCCACCATCGTGAAAGCCTTCAGATGAATTTGCGGATAGCGCTCCTTCAGGCCGCGCAGCATCTGACAGAACCAGTCGAGACTGAGCTCCGGATGCAGGCCGCCCACGATGTGAAACTCCGTGATAGCTTCTTTCCAGCCGCGTCCCGCCGTCTCCCAAACCTGTTCGAGGGACATCGTGTAGGAATTCGGGTCCCGCTTTTGCTTGCCGAACGCGCAGAGGCGGCACTGGGCTACGCAGACGTCGGTTGGATTGATATGCCGATTGACGTTAAAGTACGTTACGTCGCCATGCTTGCGTTCGCGGACGATGTTGGCCAGATAACCAAGCGCCAGCACGTCGCCTGAACGATAAAGCGCCAGTCCGTCGTCGTACGACAGGCGCTTACCCGATTCAACTTTTTCGCGAATCGGTAACAGGTTGCGATCTTCAAAAATGACTGACATAGGCTTTATTTACAGCGGTTGACGAATCAGGAAAATATCGGCGGCCCAAAACACGAAGAATAGCACGCTGACCCAGCCATTCATGGTGAAAAACGCGGCGTTCACGCGCGAAAGGTCGGTTGGCTTCACAAGACCGTGTTCATAAATCAGGAGTCCCGTGACTGCCGCTACCCCCACCAGGGACAGTGCGCCCAGATGCAGTTGGTATATCAGCATCAGCAGCGACACGATCATACCGAGGTGCAGGATTTTTGCAATCAGCAGCGCTTTGGCGATGCCGAAGACCTTCGGCACGCTGAACAGGTCGGAATCCCTGTCGAACTCGAAATCCTGGCAGGAATAGATCACATCGAATCCTGCTGTCCATGCAGTTACCGCCGCCGTGAGCCAAAGGATCCGGGGATCGAGCGATGCCCGCACCGCAATCCATGCCGCAGCCGGCGCAATCCCGAGCGCGAATCCCAGCACAACATGCGAAAGATGGGTGAATCGCTTGGTAAATGAATACGCGAATACGACGCCAAGCGCCAACGGCGACAGATAGAAACAGAGCGGATTCAGCTCCCACGCGGCAGTCAGGAAAATGCCACTGCTGGCGATGGTAAATCCCCAGCAGAACCCCCGCGATAGTAATCCGGCGGGAATATGGCGAGTCTTCGTCCGCGGATTTTGAGCGTCGATCTCCGCATCCACCAGCCGGTTAAACGCCATCGCCGCCGACCGCGCCCCTACCATTGCCACCACAATCCAAAAAACGATCCAGCCCTTCCGGTCCACTTCAAAGCCACTTTCGCGAAATGCCAGCAGCGCGCCGGTCAGAGCGAAAGGCAGGGCAAACACCGAGTGCTCGAAGCGAATCATTTCGAGCGTCATTTTGAGGCGTTTCAGGAACATGGGCGGGAAGTTCCAGTTTATCCCGCGTCTTCTGTTTTCCATCCCACCTGCTATGTTGGAAATAGATGAGCGAAGACCAACTCCGCGCCCTCCTCGAAGACGTGCGCACTGGAGCCACAGGCATCGACGACGCACTGGAACGCGTCCGTCACCTGCCTTTCGAAGACCTCGGTTTCGCCAAAGTGGACCATCACCGGGCAATTCGCCACGGCATGCCGGAAGTCATTTTCGGTCTGGGTAAGACGCCAGACCAGATCGTCGTCATTGCCGGCGCAATTCGTGCGCGTTCGGAAAACGTGCTGATCACGCGCGCGACTGACGAAGCCGCCAGGCGGGTGCTCGAAGAGTTTCCCGATGGCGAGCATTTCCCAATGTCCGGTGCGATCAGGCTATGGCGCAATCGCACGATGCAGGGCAAAGGTAAAATTGCCGTGGTCTGCGCCGGCACCAGCGATATCCCGGTGGCCGAGGAAGCGCAGGTGACGGCCGAAGTGATGGGGAATGAGGTCGACGCCATTCACGACATTGGCGTTGCCGGAATACACCGACTGATCCATCACCGGCAGCGTCTCGAAGCCGCGCGCGTCGTAATCGTTTGCGCCGGCATGGAAGGTGCGCTGCCCAGTGCCGTAGGCGGACTGGTTTCCTCGCCCGTAATCGCGGTCCCCACCAGCGTCGGTTACGGTGCCAGCTTCCACGGCGTCGCCGCGCTCCTGGGGATGCTGAACAGCTGTGCTAGTAACGTGACGGTCGTGAACATCGATAACGGCTTTGGGGCCGGCTATGTGGCAAGTCTGATTAACCGGCTATAACGACCCGACTCTCGTTCCCCTCACTCAGGTTCTGCGCTGCGGCTACCAGCCCCATAATCGCCCAAACATATCGGGTATTTTCATAAGATCCAGTGAAGGCCGGAAAGAGAAACCCGCATATCATTGCGAGTTCGAGACCAGTCCGAAATCTTGCCATACTGTCGCCCGGCGCCATGGATCGCTGAAATCGCAGTGCCAGATGGAGCACTACCCACAGGAAGGCCATCAGTCCTGCCACTCCCTGATGCGCCAGGATGCTTAACCAGGTGTTATGGGCATCGGTCAGAACATGTATGGCACCGCTCGCCGGGACGTATCGCACGCGCGCGGCTTCTCCTTCCAGTCCGATTCCGAACCACGGAGACCTCAGGAAGGAGTGCCACGCCCCGGCCCATGTCTGGAGGCGTCCCGAGGGCTCCAGATGTAGAATTGCAGCGGGTAACGACCGAAATGGCGGCGGTGAAATCGTGGAAACCGCGAGAAACGCGATCGCAGCCAGAACACCCGCAGTTCTACGCAGCCTTAGGGCATTTCGTTCTTCCGGTACCCCTGAACGCCAGAACGCCCACAGCAGGAACAGACCACCCAACCCCGGAGAAAGCGAAAACGCCGCAGCGGCAATCGTAGATGTCAGTAGCGGAAGGAAGATAGGCTTCGGAATCCAGCCCGCTTGCCGCATCGCCACTACCAGAGCTGTTGAGATAATGGCGAATCCACACATCATATTCGCGTTCAGAAAGAGTGCGCGAATTCTGGGATAATGCCCAGGCGGCAGCCCTCCGAATTGGAACAGAAAGGGATTCTTTGCCGGCGAGGTGGCGCCTTCGTAAAATGCGGCGACGCCGGCGACCGAGGCCGCCGCAGTAACAGTTGTGCCCGCCAACCAGGCAATTGTGGTACGCCGAAGGCCCTCAATACTCGTGACGTAGTGCACGGTCAGTGCTGCGGCTGACACCAGATAAAGATCTCCCACGAGTTTGAGAATATTCTGATGCAGATGCCCCGATGCCAGCGTCGATGCCATCAAGGCCCCCGAATATGCCAGAAGCGGCCAATGCCACGAAACCGAGATCCATTGTCGGGCACCGCAACCGATCGCCAGCAGCGAGAAAACTACAACCCCCACAAACAAAAAATCCGCGATCTGAACCGTATAACGATGGGCGACACGCAACTGAAATACCTGCATCACCGGCAGCGTAGCGATCCATGCAAGGAAAAGCCATTCACACAACTGTGCGAACCAGCGGAGCCGTGGACTCGTGGAATTGGTGTCCGGATGGGAGGCGGGCATTTCCACTTGTCTTACGTTTCCTTCCGTTTCCAATCCTTCTTGACCACTTGTCGTGCCCGACCCAGCGCCAGTGCGCCTTCCGGTACATCGTCGGTAATCACGCTGCCGGCGGCAATAAACGCACCATCCTCCAGCGCCAGCGGAGCCACCAGCGTCGAATTGCTGCCAACAAACACGCCATCGCCGATCACGGTCGCGTGCTTCTTCTTACCGTCGTAATTGCAGGTGATCGTACCCGCCCCGACGTTCACTTTCGATCCGATCTGCGAATCGCCCAAATACGCCAGGTGCATCGATTTCGAACCAGCGCCGAGCAGCGTTTTCTTAAGTTCAACGAAATTGCCCACATGCGCGCCCTCACCCAGTTCCGCGCCCATTCGCAGGCGGGCATAGGGACCCACATGCGCACCAGCCCCCACTTTCGAAGCCGATACCATCGAAAACGGAAACACCTCCGCACCATTCTCCAGTACCGCGTCGTGCAGGATGGCGCAGGTACCCACCTTGCAGTCTTCGCCAATCACCGTGTCACCAGTGATGCGTGCGAATGGCCCAATCACAGTATCCATGCCGATCCGCACGTCCAGATCGATCGATACGGTTTCCGGTTTCTCAATGGTCACCCCGGAGAGCATAAGTTGACGCGTCTTGCGGTCGCGCAGAATGCGGTCGGCTTCGGCGAGTTGCACACGGTCATTGATGCCCAGCAGTTCTCCGGGATCCGCGATCTTTGTCGCTGCCACCCGCAGTCCTGCACCGTTCAGTATGCCGATCACATCCGTCAGATAGTACTCGTTGGCCGGATTATCCGGTCGTACCATTCGGATGTGCCGCCAGAATTCCGCCGAGTCGAAGCAATAGATCCCGGAGTTGATCTCCTTCACCTTGCGCTGCGCGTCGGTCGCAGCCTTGTGCTCGACGATGGCCTCAATGGCGCCGTTCTGGTCTCGGATGATGCGGCCATAACCCGTTGAGTCTGCCACATCGGCAGTCAGCACAACTGCTGCCGCCGCGCTCTTCCTCTGGCGTTCCACGAGCGACTGGAGCGTTTCGGCGCGAATCAGAGGGCAATCCCCCACCGTCACCACCATGTGGCCACCCAGGCCGGCGAGGGCTGCCTCGCCGCACATCATCGCGTGGCCAGTGCCCAGTTGCTCTTTTTGTTCGAAGGTGTGGACTCCCGCCGCCTCTGCTACTTCGCGCACCGCGTCTGCCTGATGCCCCACCACAACGAAGATTCGCTCCGGTGGCGCTACGCCCAGGGCAGCAAAGATGGCATGCTCGACCAGCGCTCTGCCGCCGGCCCGATGCAGTACCTTTGCCATCCGGGACTTCATGCGGGTGCCCTGACCCGCTGCGAGGATTACAACCGTAACGTCGTTCGACATGTCACTTCTTAGTTTGACGTACGGCTGCTTTTTTACGGGTGGCAGCCGGCATTCCTTCTCGTCTCTCGCGGCCGCGTCTTGCCAGCGTCATAGCCACGGCGGCGATTGCTGCGCCATCGTGCCGCGCCTTGCTTCGGCGCTCCTTCCCTTTCCACGGTTTACCAAGAAGTTCAGCCTCCACCACCTCGATTCCCATAGCGCGAATCGCGTTACGGTCGTAACCGACGGGAGCCGCCGCCTCGGCCGCGTATCTGCGTCTCACGGTCGAAGAAACGTTCGAAACATTCACCACCGCGCAGTCGATCAATCCCGCGCCTCCGTGTTCTAACAAGGCAGCCAGATGATCCTCTGCAGTAAAGTCGGTGGTTTCTCCCGGTTGTGACATAAGGTTCACGAAACACGCTTTCAGTGCTTTTGATTCCCGGATTGCCCTGGGTATACCAGTGACCAGCAGATTTGGGATCAGACTTGTGAACAGCGATCCTGGTCCGATCGTTATCAGGTCCGCATTGGCAATCGCTTCCAGTGTTTCCGGGAGTGGCTTTGCGTTGCGCGGTTCCAGGCTGACAGTACGGATCCTTTGCTTGCTCCTTCCGATGCGCGACTCGCCGCGCACAACGGCGCCGTTCTCCAGCACCGCCAAAAGGGAGACGTTTGCCGCAGTGGAAGGGAAAATCCGGCCCGCGATTTTCAGTACTTCGGCCGATTGCCGCACTGCGTCTGGAAAATCGCCGGTAATGTGCGTCAGTGCGGTCAAGAATAGATTCCCGAAGCTGTGCCCCTTTAGTCCGCGTCCGGAATCGAAGCGATATTGGAACAACCTTGAAAGGAATGCTCCGTCTTCCGCAAGAGCCACCATGCAGTTGCGTATGTCGCCAGGCGGCAGCACATCGAATTCGCGCCGCAGGCGGCCAGAACTTCCGCCATCATCGGTAACCGTGACCACGGCTGTTATGTCCAGCCACGCGTCCCCGGCCTTTTCAGGGCGAGCGTACCGCTTCAATCCCGAGAGAACGGCTGAAAGCCCGGTGCCACCGCCAATGGATACCACCCGAAGTGCGTCAGTCACGATGTGTTGGGGTTGCGCACGCCCGGCCTAGTAGTTATCCGGAGTTTCCGCTGAAAGCAGGGCACGCAGCCCGGGTATCTGCTGCGAAAGTGCGTTGAATTCCGGGTCCTGTCTCGCCAGGATTCTGTTCCTGGGTTCCAGCGCGATTGCACGTTTCAGGTTTTCGCACGCTGCGTTGCCGTCTCCTGCCAGTCCGCAACAGAGCGCCAGCGTGAACAGAATATGCTCGCCGTCGGGTTGCATGGCCAGTGCGCGATCCAGGTGTTTCCGCGCCACGTCCATATCCCGAGCGTTCAGTCGCTCCACGCCATAGTTAAAATGGTCATCCGCTGTATCCAGGTTGACTTCCGCGCCATTCGCCTTGCGGGCACAGATTTGCGCGTAGGATCGGGCCTTGTCCGCAATATGCGCCGCTGGTCCGCCGGCCGCTTCGTTAAACCTTGTCTGTGCCTGTGCAAACTTCTTTTGCGAGAATAGCTGTACGGCCTGCTCCCACTGCTTCATTTGTGTTTGCAGTGCCGCGCGTGCTTGTGTCGCGGCGGCTTCAAGAGCGGCGGCAGCCTTCAGTTCCGCAGCCGATTTTACCGGCGCCGGGCTGGCTTTGGGCATCTCCCGAACGGCCGCCGCCTTTGCCGAACGCGTTTTATCCGGCTGCGTCGCCGGTGCGGAGGGTGTTTTCTTAGTGGTTGCCATATTCAGGGAAGATCGCTGGTCAGTCAGTAATATACCGTGGAGTTATACCAGACCCAGTCGCCGGATGCAACTTAGGGTCCGAACTGCCGCTTCACTATACTAAAGACTGCCGCGCGTTTTTACTCAAATTATGAGACTTCTGATCGCCATCGGTCTGCTGTCATCCGTCATACTCGCACAGACATTTCGCTCTGGAACCACACTGGTTCGTGCTGAGGCGCTGGTCGAGGAAAACGGTCGGGTGGTATCCGGCCTCCAATCCGAAGACTTCACCATTGTGGATGAAGCTCAGCCGCAAGCTGTCGCGAATTTTGGCGCCGAGTCCGGGGCCATTCACCTCGTTTTGCTTCTGGATGCCAGCGGCAGCATGCAACCTGCAGCGCGCCAACTCGCCGAGACGGGTATGGCTGCGATGTCGGTCCTTCATACTGACGACACTGTCGCACTGATGACCTTCGACAAGAAAGCTACTCTTCGCGTTCCGCTGACGGCGGATCGTGGCGCTGTGATTGCGGGCGTTTCGAAAATAACAGGCAAGCCTCTTGGTGGCAGTACGGATATCTATCGGGCGCTGATGGATGCCGCGAAGTATCTC
>CAIKAS010000005.1 GCA_903825445.1 uncultured Acidobacteriia bacterium | reverse complement strand
GGCAAAGGCAGTACGTTCTGCGTTCGTCTGCCGGTGACAACATGAGAAAACGCATACTGGTCGTTGAAGACGAAGACAAACTGCGCCGCATAGTGGAGCTTCAGTTGCTCGACGCCGGCTTTGACGTGGATAAGGCGGCTAAGGCGGAAGAAGCTCTCCCTTTGATTGATCGCGCGGATCTTATCCTGACCGACTTCAAACTCCCTGGCATGACCGGTCTGGAGATGCTGCAGATTATCCGCCGCCAGAATTCAGTGATTCCGGTTATCGTGATGACCGCGTTCGGCACAATCGAAAACGCGGTGGAGGCGATGAAGGCGGGTGCAGCCGATTTTTTGCCGAAACCGTTTTCGCTGGAGCATCTGACTACGGTGGTCAACAAAGCTCTCGAAGTGCGCAATCTGCGTGACGAAAACGTCCGGCTCAAGGAAGAGCTCGGCAAGAAATACAACTGGGATAACATCGTCGGACGCAGTCCTGTAATGCAGAAGATTTTTGCCTCGGTGATGCGGGTTGCTCCTTCACGCGCGACCGTGTTGCTGGCCGGCGAGAGCGGAGTCGGTAAGGATTTAATTGCCCGCGCCATCCACTTCCATTCGCCCCGGCGCGACCGGCCATTCGTCAAGATCAACTGTACTGCGCTTCCGGAAAACCTGATGGAAAGCGAGCTCTTTGGCTACGAAAAGGGCGCTTTCACTGGCGCCAACATGTCGAAGGCAGGTAAGTTCGAGCAGGCCGACACCGGCACAGTGATGCTGGACGAGATTGGCGACGTGCCCGGCAACATCCAGGTCAAACTGCTTCGCGTCTTGCAGGAACGCGAGGTGGAACGCCTCGGCAGCAACAAAACGCTTCATATCGACGTCCGCGTCATCGCGGCGACGAACCGCGACCTGCGCGCGGCGCTCGAAGACGGCACATTTCGCGAAGACCTGTATTACCGATTAAACGTAGTGCCCATCGAGATTCCGCCTCTGCGCGAACGCAAAGAAGATATCCCCTACCTTGCCCGCTATTTTGTGGAAAAGCTGTCGCCGGAAAACGGTGGGCGCGTGCGCGGCATCACAGATGCGGCGATCGACAAGATGATGCAGTATTCCTGGCCTGGCAATGTGCGCGAGATCGAAAACGTGGTCGAGCGCAGCATAGTGATGACCACTGGTGAGAAGCTCGATGCCGACGACATCCGGCTCGACATGAATCTGCGCCCGAAAGCGCAGGCTGGAGAGATGGGATTGCCGGAAGGCATGAGCCTCGACGCCTACGAACAGGAACTGATTCGCAATGCGCTGAAACAGGCAAATAACAATAAGAGCCAGGCCGCGCGGATACTGGGACTGACGCGAAACTCTCTTCGCTACCGTCTCACTCAGATGGGCATTGAAAGCTAAGAATTTGGCGTCCCTAATCACCGAGAATTGGAACCCGTTGATGGCAGAGTTCAAAATCCTTGGAAACCTGCGTCCTCTATTGAAGGACATTAACGGACTATCAAGCCGAACGCCCTGAATGCATTGATTGACCTGCCCCCGTTTTCTCTACCAGTCGTAATTTGAGAAAATCCGGTTTTCATACTATCGTCCTCAAGCCATCCCGCCGGAGCCGCCCGTCGCGATCGTGTCCACCGGCACAACGGCGCGGAGCAGGCCAGGGCGCGTCG
>CAIKAS010000004.1 GCA_903825445.1 uncultured Acidobacteriia bacterium | reverse complement strand
GCGTTCGAACGCCAGCCGCCGACCATTGTTGCCCATGCGAACCAGCGACCCGGGGTTTCCGAGCATCTCCAGAATCATCTGGGTCAGGGGAGTTACCGCGCATTCTGCCGTTCTGCCGGCGTCTGCCCCAGTTACTTCACAATGAATTCCCACGTTCGCTGAAATCAGCACGGGCACACTGTGCGCCATGGCCTCCACTACGGCGACTCCAAAATTCTCCGAGTAGGAGGGCAGAACAAATAGGTCCGCTTCTGCAAACAACGCGCTCTTCGCGCCTCCTTCCACGTTGCCGACAAAGCGGATCTTGTCCCGATTCGCGAGTGACGCAGCAAGAGTGCGAATTGAAGCGACGTAGGTGGGCGCGCCATCTCCAGCGATCACGAGCTTCAGCCCAGGATTGTTCATGGCTGCCTGGTCGAAGGCGGACAGCAGAATTTCCAGACCTTTCTTCGGATCAATTCGTGAAAGGAACAGGATAGTCGTCATCCTTTCGCGAGCAGGGCGAACGATGGGGTCCACCGGCACCTCCACGGGATTTGGAATTACAACCACGCGGCAACTGCGGCAGACATCCAGCACTTCCTGCCGTTCCTGCTCGCTGGTGGCCTGGACCGCGGCCGCGCCCCGCATCAATCTTCTTTCAATTAACGCGAGTGACCAACTTTTCAGCAAAGGGCGTCTTGTCGTGAGTCCCCATTTTGCCAGGGTCCCGAGAGGGCGCAACAGATAAGGAACTCCGGCGCTCCTTGCGATTAAGGCCGCCACCGTGGAAGGATAGCTGAACAGGGCGTGGATATGAACCAAATCGTATTCACGGATATGTTGCCGAAGCCAGGTAAAGAGCGGCCAGGAGAAAGTGTAGAAGCTGGTCTGGCGGGGAAAGTAGAAACATAGACCACCAGAATCGGCCATGCCGATGCCAAGCGGCACAGGCAGGCGGGAGTCTGGTCCATCGTCGTCGGTCGTTGCCACGTGAACTGTCACTCCCTGTGCTGCCAGCCCGGACATGGCTTGCCGCAGCGCAATAGCAGGTCCGCCGCGTGATCGGCTAAACGAAGGTATGACGTGCAGCACTTTCACAATAACCCGTCCAGGGCCGCCAGTAGCCGCTTGCCGAAATGCGCTGCGGTGTAGCGGGAGTCGTAGAGTTGTTTGCTTGCGGCTGACCATCTATCCCATTCCGTGCCAGGTGTCATCAGTCGGATCAGGGCGCCGGCCAGGGCTTCCGAATCGCCTGGGTCGACTGCCATTCCACCAGCTTCGGCATCCGGGGGGCAAACCACTTCACGGCCAGCATCGAAGGTGCTCACGACGCATGGACGCCCCATCCTCATGCTCTCAAGATAAGCGAGGCCGAAGCCTTCCCCCCGGCTTGGCAATGCCATACACCCGCACTGCGCGATCGAATGTTGCTTCACCTCCTCTGTGACGGCTCCGGCGATTTCCAGTGCTTTACACACCCCGCATTGTTCGGCCAAAGACCTCAGCTCTCGGGTCATGTCACAGGGGCCGATCATACGAAGCTTCGCGCCGGGAAACCGCGCCGCTACCGTGGGCCAGGCGGCGATGACTTCGGCATGACCCTTGTACGCCTCACTGCTGGCAATGCGTCCGATCATCAGGGCCACGGGCGGGTTCGCCGGTTCTTCCACTGAGCCAGTCACCAGGGGATCGCCAAGCCCCAGGGGAACTGTGCAATGAGCTGCTCCGCTCAGCTCCGGATGAAGGGCGATGAATCTCTGCCACGTGAAATCAGAATTGGTCAGGAAAAGGTCCACTCGGCGCAGCAATCTTGCCGTTCCGGCTGGTAAATTCGCCCATGCTTCGATGCCGTGGAGAAACAGCGCCGTGCGCGCATTGTCTGTGCGGATCACAGGCAGCAGTTTCAGCATCCCCAGATGCCAAACGAGCACCAGCCTGACCGGCCATTTTCGTGAAGCGGCGACGGCCAATGCCATGAAGCGATTACGCGCACAGTGCACAGAGGCGGCGGAATTTGGGGCTTCTGGCTCGTTTGCCGAACTGTGCCGTGATTGATAGCAGATCAGATGGCAGCCCGCACCCCGCTCGCTGGTGATGGCCTGCCAGGCCTCCAGGCCGCTTCGCTCCACTCCTCCTACGTTACCAGGTGTCGGGAAAAGACCGAGCACGCCGCCGCAGGCTTCGTTCACACGGCCTCCGCCACGGAAACAGGCTGCGGATGTCGCGTCTTGCGCCTTCGAATCACGGGGAGCATCACCACAAATACCAAGCCAATCTGTTGAATCATCCCGCCCAGATATTGCGCAACCTGCCCTTCGATTGCGATCAAACCGCCAAGCAGACCGATGCCTAGTCCAAAAAAGAGGAAGCCGGAGTCCGGCGCAAACAGTGTTCTTTCAAAGACACCGAGCACCAGACCTATTGCAAACATGATGCCGACGACCCCCCACCAGCCAAAATTCATGTAGGATTCCACGAGGCACCCTACAGCGATCGATACGCCCTCCAGATCTTCCTTATTCGTCAATCCGTAAGCAACCTGATAAAAGCGATTAGCCTCATTAACACTGGGTTTGTCCGGCCAGACTGCCCGCGGTATCAAAGAGGCCGCGAGATAGGTATAAGAGGTTCCGTGTTGAAATGGCACCACACCGGGTGTTTTCGAAAGCACATTGGCGGCCTGACGCAGCAGTGCCACCCGGTCTGTTGTTTTCGAAAGCAGTCGGTGGCTCCCGGATTTATCGCCATGGCGAAATACCGAGGTCCACTCATCGGCTGACGCCTCCAGCCAGTACATGGCCTTCTCGACAACATTTCCCGAGCTTTCTCCTGTCCAGTACCTTGTCCGAAACGCTTCTTTGCCGGCCTGGAGAAACAGAAGGGCAGGGATGACGATGAGGATCGCCCTGGTCGGTAGCCGCCGGTGAAAGGATATATAAATCATCGAAATCAGGAGGCCCACAATCACTACAGATCCGAGCCAGCCGCTGGCGATCCCGATGAGTATACGCGCGGCGATGAAAATGGCGAAACAGTAGCGGTCGGAGGGCGACGCCTCGTGGCGGATTAGTTTGGCCCCCAGCGTTCCGAATACGGCGAGTGGAACTGTGCTGGACAGAATCTCAAGCACCTGATGTCCGCCGCTTCCCAGGGTCAGTATCCACTCTTCCTTGATCGACAGAATGGTTCCCATCCACATAATGCAGTAGAGATAACGCGAGGTGCCGCGCGACTCACGCACGTCCGGCATCATTGCCGGATTGAAGGGAAGAAAAGGGATGTTCATTCCAAGTCCCATCGCACCGACACCAAGCACCGTCATAGTCATGACGGCGAACAACACCGGTTCCTTGAACGTGTCTCCCGTTTGTGGATCGGTAGCCGGGTCCGCTAGAAACAGAGGCATCGCAAATGCAGCCCAGTACGCCAGCCCCAGCAGTGCGAACAACGGCAGACGCAACCGTCCTTCCTTCTGCCACCGGCAATACGAATACCAGGGCAGCAGCAGCAACAGCGTCGCCATGGCGAACTCGCGCGCGGAAATTGGGTTCGCACTGACCCACCAAAGCAACGCCGTAGCCGCAATCGGTGGCAACCAGGGTTTCAGCCCTGCTGTAGGTGGCGTTCGGTACGGGACGTAATTCATCCGTTTTCCATGATCGCAGCGACTGCTTCCCTCAGTCCGGACACGGCGGCCGCTGCCGAATGCCCGCCGATCAAACGTGCAGCTTCTGCGCCCATGCGTTCCGCCATGCCAGGTGTATCGGCGATTCGCACCATATATCCCGCCAGCGCATCCACATCGCCGGTCGGGAAGATGAAGCCAGTGCGTGCGTCTTCATTAATCAGATCGGTTTCGCACCCGGCATTAATCGGGTCGGGTTCGCACCCGACGATCAAGTCGGGTCCACATCCTGCCCGGTCGCTTACGATGCAGGCACGTCCATGGATCATCGCTTCATTTACGACCAGACCCCACGTATCCTGATCGGAAGGCAGCACCAGAATATCGCTGGCCGCGTAGGCAGGTTGGATCGCCCGCTGGTTCAGGAAGCCGGCAAATGTGATTGGCGCCCGCAGACCTGCAGTCAGCGCTTCCGCTTCGGCCCGCATTGGTCCATCGCCTGCCATTAGACCGTACACTGCAGGGTTGCCCGTGGCTGCGGTCGCCACAGCTCGAATGAAATCGAGAGGCCGTTTCCGGGCTATGAATTTACCTGCAAACAGGAACACCGTGGCCCCCCGGGGAATGTCCCACTGGCGTCGCGCTGCCTCGCGGGCAGTCTGCAGTTGCTGTGCATCTGGTGCCCCGGCGGGTTGCTTCGGCACGCAATGCGGCACGATGAAAACCCGCTCGGGTTTAGCGCCGTAGTGCAGGAAGTATTCGCGCGACCAGGTCCCGGCTGCCAGACAGGCGTCGAAACGTGAAATGAAATAATGGTACGGTGTCCACTTCGCCAGCCGCATCAGAGTGGAGCGGTCGTCGTGAAGGTGCGAGTCGCTTCTTACCATCACCGGCGTGCCGCATTCCCGGCATGCCAAAATGGCTTGCCAGTAACTTTTCGTATGCCAACCTGAGACGACTACTGCGTCGTATCTTTCGTGGATGATGATGCCTCGCAACTCCGGCGAATCCATACCACCGAACTTCGATACGCCGGGCCTCCGGGCGGCGTTCTTCAGGAAACGGTACCGATAGCCCTCCAGCAACGGAATGTCCCACGCGAAATCCACGCCGAATCCCGATTCCGCCTGGTCGCGTTGCGTGGCCTCATGGCAATACAGCACTTCAAGATCCAGATCTTCCGCACGCGCCAGCTCCCGGTACCAGTGCGCATGATACTGAATCGGATGAGAGGCAACTATTGCGATGCGTCGCCTCATTGGCCGCCACCCGCGCCGATCGCCTTATCGAACACAGTCGCAAGCTGACGCGTCATATCCCGTGCTGTATGGCCGGTAAGATCCGCGTGTATTGCGCGACCCTTCTCACACAACAGACCTTCCAACTCAGCCGCCGCCTCTTTCGTCTGGTCATCTCCGGGGCCGTCGTCGCCGAACGTGATGATTCGTGCCGCCGTCATCGCAGCCAGATTTGCCACCGCACTGCTCTTCTCATGAAGAATGGCGAAAATGGGCCGTTCCGCCAGCGCGTAAGGATAGATCTTCGATGCCGTATAGTGCTGTTCGCTGGTGCCAAGGATCAGGAGTCCCGTCGCATCCAGCAAAATCTGCAGTGCATCCAGATACGCAACGCGGGCCGTGACTTCGTCTACGAGGTCCGCCACGCCGTGTTCTTCTGCAATTGGCAGAACTCTCTTCCCCGCGTCCGTCGGCGCGTAGCTTGTGCCCACGAAATGCAGGCGTGCGCTCGCGGCCAGCGCAGGATCTTTCTCCCGCAGTAGCCGCAGGCCTGCGAAGAGGCATCGCAGCGCCGGATTCATGCCGGGAATGCAAACGCCTGCGTACACAATGTGCAGCTTTCCATCCGTCGGATCAAAGCACGAATTCACGCGCGGGTGCGTGCGAAGGAAATCGAAATCGCCCGGCTCTGCGCCAAACGGGAGGGTGGTCGCCCCCGCTTTCGCGATTTCCGGATAGTGCTGCAGCACGCCGCTGGTGGTTCCGTCTGATACTCCTGTGATGTGGCTTGCGCGGCGAATGGCGAATGGCTCAAGCATGCGGGAGAGGGCATAAACCAGAGCCCATTTCGGTGGTCTTTCCGAACGAGGCATTTGCCAGTACGTTTCGGTGATCCACGGATCCTGGTAATCCACCACGTAAGGTACACCGTAGCGTT
Source organism: uncultured Acidobacteriia bacterium (assembly GCA_903825445.1). GTDB lineage: Bacteria > Acidobacteriota > Terriglobia > Bryobacterales > Bryobacteraceae > BOG-234. Next base: position 25,699 of record CAIKAS010000004.1, on the reverse strand, counting down.
CCCATGCCAGCCGCCCGAGAACCATTGGCAGGTTTGGCGGCACTGTAACGAACAACAGGTCGACTTTTCGCGTCCGGCACAAATTGCCGATGGCGCGCCAAAGATGCCAGAGGCCCAGCAATCCGATGTCACTGATGCCAAGACGGCGTGCCCATCGCGGAGATAGTGCCTCTGTGTGAACGACTTCGAGTCCGGCCGGGAGTAGCCGTTCGTTATCCGGATCGATGGTGCGTGTATAGTGCTTCGCGAGCACCGTAATTACCACCGGATGCCAGCCAAACTCCTCCAGGTGCGTTGCAAACAATCGGGCGCGGATGGAAGAAGGCAGACTGCTCGGCGGAAAATCCGGGGCAATGATAGCCACGGTGCGGGCTTTCGGCCTCACTGCGGTCCTCGCTCCCGGTGGTCCAGAGACAACCCGGGTTCCTCTTTGATGTTTGCGGGGCCAGTGATCGTTCTGAGCACGCGCTCACGGAACGCCTCGCGGAAACGCTGCATTTGAAATTCCAGGTTTCCCTCTCCGAGGGCATATCGCCGGGCGTTTTTCCGTGCACTGGCAAGTAACTCCCGATCTTCGTAGAGCCGCATAATCTGCCTCGCCAGATCGGCTGCGTCGCCTGGTTCATATACCAGTCCGAGGCCGGCACTAGTGACCAGTCCATGCAGGCTTTTAGTGCGCGTGCTGACGATTGCGAGACCAGCCATCGCATAGTCGAAGAACTTATTTGCCGTCGTTAGGTCCGCGTTAATGCTGGACGGCGATTCCAATGCCAGGCCGATCTGGTGACGAGCGGCGACGCGCACTGCCTCTTCTGGCCGAAATGGCGGGAGAATTACAACCCGATCCCCAATTCCCAGTTGGCGAATCAGTTGCCGTACCCGCTCTCCACCGTCCGCGGCGGGCCGGCCTTGCACGCAAAGAGTAATCTCAGGCGGTAACATTTGCATGGCGTGCAAGGCGTCCGATAGCCCACGAGGGCCGAGATCGACCGTGCCATTTCGCCAGTACAGCGTAAAGCCATCCATGCGGTCGCTGTCGCCGATTTCCTCCATCGGGGGGACATTCAACAGCGGCAACACGTCCGCGAGGCCATATCTTTCTTCGATGAATTCCGCGGCCTCCGGGCTTGCCGCCAGTACCAGCGAGCATTCTGGCAGGCATATCTGTTCCACGGTCCGAATCAAATCGCGATCCAGTTGCGGCTGATCGCGCGTCATTTCGGAATAGATTTCCTGACAATCGAACAGGAATGGCGCACCCGCTGCGCGAGCGGCCCGATAAACAGGAATCAGGGTATCGATATTGAATCCAAAATAGATTTCGGCCCGTTCGGCCAGCAGCATTTTCTGAAGTCCAATAGCGCGCGTTGAAAGACTCGCGGCACCGGGCAAAACGCCGCTGCGATACGACCTGCGGGCAATCCACTGGCGCAGTTTATCGAACAGGAGCCTGACTCTTCCGCCGCCTCTCCACGCGAAGAAAGAAGTGCGGTATTTCACGTTGGGCAGGTTTCGAAATTCCATCGGAATCGTGCACTTCTGGCCGATGGGAACACAGTCGATGAATACAACCTCGAAGTGCGACGGTGCCAGCTTCGCTAACTCCGCGGTATATCGCGCCGCTCGCGGTTCCGCCGTTGCAGCGTAGCTTGTGGCCACACAGATCCGTATTCGTCGATCCTGGGCACGATGCGGCATTATGCGGTTTTCCTGAGCACCATGCCATACCCCGTTGTTTTGCCGATCAATCCGAGGGATACGATTGCAGCAATCGTCAGTGGGATGCTGAATATATGGTTTAGCCTGGTTGTGCGGTACGAATGCCAGAGCGGGTCGCGTTTGATCCACAAGTCCAGTTCGCGGTATTCGCCCGGAATCGCAAATGGCCGGGTCTGAGCCGTTGACCGGCACAGCATCTGGCGAATGGCTTCCGGATTGTATGGTTTCACGTGATCGAAGTCGTCGTAGAAACCCCGGTGCATTACGGGCGTCAGGATCATCAGGATTCCCCCGGGCGCCAGCATCGCAAGATAACGCTCCAGAAACACAAGCAGGGCATCGGTCTCGAAATGCTCCACAATGTGGGCCAGCAGCAGCGCATCGAATTTCCGCTCTGGCGCAAATTCCGCAGCGTTGTGGATGTCGCGCTTTGCGGCGCGGCCTCGCTCCACGGTGTCCGGATTAGAGTCTACGCCCGTGTACTTCCAGCCCGCCCGGACCGCGATGTCGTAAAACCTGCCGAAGCCGCAGCCCACATCGAGCAGTGCCGCGCCTTCACGGAAATGGCGTCGCAGAGTCCGGCGGATAAACGTCTCCTCCGAATCCACTTTGCGGCGCAATTCATAGACCGCGTCCACCAGAGTTTGCGGGGAACTCATGCGACTTGCACCCATCCTGTCCGCGGTTCCAACACGAGCGTAGGCTCCGTCGTTCCTTCCAGATACCTGTGGCTATATCCCAGCGACGCCATGAAGTCGACCAACTCTTTCACGCTGGCTCCGTATCTCGACATGTTCGCATCAATGGCCTCGCTGACTACCAGCGGCCGGTGCTCCCGGAGTACTTTATCCGCACCTTTGAGAACTGCGAGTTCCATGCCTTCCACATCTATCTTGATCGCGAGCACTCGCTGTCCCGCGAATTCGCAGCCAAAATCGTCCAGCGGGCGGATAGTGTACCGGTCTCCTGCGGCCGGGTCAAGGTCAACGTGCGTCCACACGATCTCTTCTTCATACACCAACCCGGCCGATGCGACTTTCTCGCCCAGTCCGCAATCGTGGATCACCAGATTGTTCAGTTTTCCCCTGGCCCTGGTGCGTCGCAGACAGCGCAGCGTTCGCGGATCGATCTCAAACGCGTGTGCCGTTCCCGCGCGCATCTTCGACAGTGCCAGCAGCGAGAAAAAGCCGACGTTCGCCCCCGCGTCAACGAATATTCCATCCTTGTTCTCTAACGCTGACGCGATCCACTCCCCCAGTTTCGGGTCGATCTGCCCGGTCACGACCAGCCCTTGACCGAACACTGAGCGCATATCAACGTAACAGACGTGTCCGGTCACCAGCCGAGCAGGCACAGGAAACGGCCATCGCGACAAAATCGGTTTCAGGAAGTGACGAAACGACCGTGCCATGTCAGATCTGCCCAGACGCGTCAGGGAGCCTTCCGTGGAAAGATCAGCCATGCTGAGTCCCTCCCATCGCGCCCATCACTATCAGCGCCCAGGCGCGTACCCCATTCATCCGTCCCTCTTCGAAAGCCTTCCAAAGTCTCTTGACTTCTTGCGGTTCTAAGTCGGCCTTCAAGGCTCGCTCTCGCAGTTCCGCCGATTGCTGCCGTATCCATTTCTCCAAGGGAAAGGTGAAGCCTGTTTTCGGTCGCCGTGCAGCTTCCAGCACGCTCTCGTCGCCGATTGCATCCACAAGCATCGGTTTGTTCACGCCTTGTCGCAGATGGCTTGCGGGGCGCGCCGCGAGTGCGCACTCCACAACTTCATGATCCAGATAAGGGACGCGAATTTCGAGCGACCACGCCATCCCGAAGACGTCGGCATCCCGCAGAAGCTGGTCGTGCAGATAGCGATGCATCTCCATGGCCTGAAAAACTCCGCGGTCTCCGAACTCGCTTCTTCCGGCCGACGGCTCTTCTGCCGCGGGCATCTGTTGCAGGATGTCGTTTGCCTTACGCCCCGTGAGTCGAGCCACCACTTCCGGCGTGAAAAAGCCGCGCATCGCGAAATACAACGATTCCGGTGTTCCGTCGGCCAAAATGTTCAGACGTTCCCAGCTTTCGTTTCCTGCCAGAGTCCCGCCCTTTGCGGCAAGCCGGGCTATCGCACTCCGGGCGAAGCGTGGCAGTTGCCCGAACAGTCTCAATTCCCTCCGATAATTCTCCAGCCAGTGATAGTGCCGGTAACCACGGAAAATCTCATCGGCGCCGAGTCCGGAAAGAACTGTTTTCAGACCCGCTTCGTGCGCGGCTTTTGAGACGAAGAACGTGTTGATCCCGTCTGCTGTTGGTTGATCCATGGCGGCGAGAATTTTTGGCATTTCCCGCATGAAGTCGACGGCAGAAACCCTGACTTCGCTGTGCTCCGTCCCGTAACGACGCGCAATCGCGCTGGTTTCTTCGTTGTGGCTGGTTTCGTCGAAGACCACCGTCAACGAACGTGGGTGCAAACCCGCCCGCTGTGCGAGCGCTGCGAGGCCGGTAGAGTCCACACCGCTGCTCAGAAACACTCCCAGGGGAGCGTCGGAGATCAGGTGTTGCCGAATCGCGGTGGACAGGGTTTCGCGCAACTCCGTCGCATCTTTTCCGCGTTCATGGGCCGACCAGTAGCGTGCCTGTCTCACGCCGCTGCGCGAAAACTCGATGTAACTTCCCGGTTCCATGCATCGCACATCCTTGCGCCATGTTAGCGGTTGGGGCACTGAGCCAAACAAGAGGAAGCCTGCCACAGCGTTTTCGTCTCTCGCTTCCCCGACCAGATCGCTGCGTAACAGAGTTTTCACTTCGGATGCGAAGCCGTAACGTCCGTCCTTCGTCGCGACGTAGTAAAGGGGCTTAATTCCCAGCCTGTCCCGTACGGCAAAGCACGTTTGTCTGCGCGTGTCGTACAGCAGGAAAGCGAACATGCCACGCAGGCGAAGAAGCAGGCCGTCCATTCCCCACTCTTCGTAGCCGTGTACCAGAACCTCGCAATCGGAGACCGACGTAAATCCGTGGCCCACCGCACGGAGTTCATCGCGCAGATCGCGAAAATTGTAGATCTCGCCGTTGCAGACGACGCGAATCGTTCCGTCTTCGTTCGAGAGCGGCTGACGCCCCGCTGCGGAAAGATCGATGATGGAGAGCCGCCGGTGCCCCAGCGCGATGAATGGATTGTCGAAATATCCCGCGTCGTCAGGGCCACGATGCAGTTGCGCCGCCGTCATGCGGGCGACACTGGCTACGTCAGCCGGATTGATCCTGCCTTCGGGATGGAATATTCCGGCGATACCGCACATGATGAGGTTTCCTGAGCGGCGGCTGAGGCGCGCGGGTCAACGGTTACAGTCCTGTGTCGCAGCGCCACAGACCGTCCGCTACATCAGGTCCGTTTTTCCTGATAATTCCTTCCCGTAGTAGGAGCTGCGGTAGTCCTCGTAGTTTGCGTGTCCGTAGTAGCCGATTTCCTTCGGATTCCAGTCGTTCAAAACAGATCCCAGGACGAGAATGCCATCCTGACCGAAACGTTCCCGCGCTGTAATGACCGTGTCCCGCAGGGTCTTGCCGGATCGCACCACGAACACCACGCCATCCGTCATGTGGGCGATCGCGCGCGCATCCGGCAAATGGAGCATGGGCGGCGTGTCAATAATCACCACATCGAATTCCTTTCGCGCCAGTTGCAGGATCTCCGCGAATCTGGGTGAGTAAAGCAGATTGATGACCGTGCTCCGCAGCTTTCCTCTTGGCAACAGCGACAGGTTCGGAACATTCGTCTGCCGAATGGCGCCAGCCATGTCTTCCGATGCTGTGGGCTCGCTGCGGTCCAGAAGATTCGCCAATCCGTTCTCGTTATCGACACCGAAGATGCTGTGCAAACGAGGCCGGCGCATATCCCCATCGATCAGCAGTACCCGCCAGTTAATTTCGGCATAGCTGATTGCCAGATTGCAGGCTACGGTGGTTTTTCCCTCGTTCGGTCCAGGACTGCTTACGGCAATCGCCTTAGGTGGTCCGGCCTGACGGTTCGCGAACAGCAGCGATGTCAGCGCCACCCTGAAAGCCTCCGCCACGCTGGAATCGGCGTTGTGGAATGCGCTCCTTTCCACCATCGCTTCCCGCGTGTCCAGAATCAATCCTTCACGTGACGCGCTCCGCAATGACTTCCAGCGCGCTCGTTCGATCGCCTTTGACGGAATCACCGCCAATTCCGGGGCTCCTAGATAATAGGACGTCTCTCCAGGCAGCGCAACGCTGTGGTCCATGTTTTCCTTCATGAACACCAGCCCGATTCCGGCAAACAGCCCCAGCACGATGCCGCTCATCACGCCCTGCCGCAGACTCGGTTTCACCGGAATCGATGGCGGGGTTGCGGGATCCACGACGCGGAAATTGCTCGATCTCATCGCGGCCGCGATACCTGCTTCTTTTACCCGCTGCAGTAAAGATTCCCAAACTTCGCGGTTCGTATCGACTTCCTTTTTCAAAATGTTGTAATGGACGGTCCGCGACGCCTGATCGGATACGAGTTCCGCCTGAGCGGTGACATCGTGGGTCAGTAAATTCTCTCGCGTCTGCGCCACTACAAGTTCGCTGTGAATACGGTCGAGAATTCTCTTCCGGACTTTGTTCATATCATCTTCAATTGAAGAGATCGTGTTTTGCAGCTTCTTCACGCTTGGAGCGTCCGCCGTATAGGTGGTGGAGAGTTCGGCCAGTTCCCGCTTTGCATCCGCCAGTTTCTGGTGGTACGCCTTCAGAGATTCGTCGTCCAGGACTTCCGGCAGCGTATCTACCGGCGCCTTCTCGGCCAGTTCGTAACGCGATTGCTTCGCAATGCGGTCTTCCTGTGCCTTGGACAATTCTGTTTGCAATTGCCCCAGTTTCTGCTCCGGTACGCTTTGGTTGCCCTGATCGCCCGTGAACTGCAGATTGGCGGACTTAGCATAGTTCTGCAGTTCGTCTTCCGACTTCACCAGGCGCACCTGCAGTTCTTCCAACTGCCTTGTAAGATAGTCGCTGGTTCTCTGGGTTGCCTGCCAGTGCGCCTCCAGCCGCTCATTGATGAACTCTTCGGCCAGCGTGTTTACGTAGTCCGCGGCTACCTTTGGATTGGAAGAATCGCAATCGATCCGGATGATGCGACTCGCTGATGAGGGGGAGACGGTAATGCCGGCCGCGGTGGCCCCCAGGATATCCTCCTTCGACAACATCTCTTTCTTCGGCAAATTTAGCAAAACGCGCCATTTCGCTAGGCGGTCCACCGGCTGTTCGATGGTCTTTTCCGACGATGCCAGTTTGCGGACCACCCGATCCTGCAGGGTGCTGCTACCCAGAATGTCGACTTGCGTCTGGAGGTTGGTTTCCTCCATTAGTCCCGGCGAACTGCTTCCATCTTTGAGTCCGACTATGCCGCTGTTCATATCCAGCACTTCAATGGTGGTGCTGGCCCGATACACCGGCGTTTGAGGCAGCGTGTAGAGTAAACCTGCCGCCCCACCCAGCACCATGGAGAGTGCGAGGAGCCACTTCCTGCGGCGCAGCATCCTCACGTATTCGAGGATTCCTCCCTGCTGTTCTCTGCCAGCCTGCGTGCCCGCTCCCGCTGCTCCCATGAAGTCCGTCCGTCGACGGTTCATCGGTGCTGTGGCCGCCGATTCAATGCGTCGGCGCAATTGTTCCACCCGGTTTGTCGTCGGGGAAACAGGCACATTGCTGCCCGTTGCCGGGGCGTGCTCCCCGCTCCCGCCGCCATCGGTGTTGCCAGACTCGAACTGCCCCGCTTTGCGTTCGTCTTGTTCGCTCATTTATCGGCGCTCATATTCAGTACAGGCGGATAGCCGCTCCGGTGCCGATCGCTAAAATGGTAGTGACCGTCCGCTCCAGAGCACTCTTTGATGCGCTCCCCGGTACGATCAGAATATCCTTCGCCTGCAGTTTCACATCCGGTGATTTCCCTGCCATGATCTTATCGATGTCCACTGGTATGTCCAATACCTTATCCTGACCCGTCGGCCGCTTAATCGACGCCTTCGACGTAGCTGCCGTTTTCAGCGCCCCCTCTGCCATCCCGATTGCCTGTAAAACCGAGACCGTTTGCCCGTCGGTAAGTGCGAACGGGCCCGCTTTCTTAACGTCGCCGATCACATAAATCATCTCGGCACGGGAGACGGTGATGACATCGTTCGCCAGCATCGGGATACTGCCGGCCCTGCTGTCCGCGTCCAGTTCCCTCACGGGTATCTCGACGACAAAATAGTCGCCAGAGGTGTCTTTGCCCGCGCCAGGCAACGGTATATCCCCTTGTGCTGCGCGCCGTGTCAGACGTACAGTTGGACCCGATTCCGGCAGCACGCCGCCCGCCTGGGCCACGGCCTCATAAAGCGTCTTACCCTCGGTCAGATTCATCACTCCGGGCAACTTGACGGCACCCGTCACGGTTACAGGATGCGTCCGCCGCTCCACGATAGAAACCGTCACCACAGGTCTGATCACGTATTTACTAAGCTGTGTAGTGATGGCCGTCTCAAGTTCCTGCGTGGTGAGGCCGCTCGCGGCCACCCGTCCTGCCAGTGGAATCGTGATGCTGCCGGAATCATCGATACGCAACGTCCGCACGTTGTTGAACTCTTCCACGTCCGGCACTTGTACCGTCAACTGATCACCGGGTCCGAGCACATAAGGCTTATCGCCCGCCGCGCCCGAACTTCCGGCTTGTGCCGTCGCGAGGGCAGCCAATACGATGGCAAGAACCGCCGCTGCGCCGCAGTCACGCAGCAACGTCCGCACTCGGCCTTCGATTCCTTTTGCACGAAAAAAACTCATCTCGCGGCCTCCGCAAACAGCTTCACATCGTCAGCCCAGGCCGTCCCCGTCATACCGAGTGTCGATAACGGGCTTGCTGGCCTCACCACTTCAATCCGCACCAGTTGCGCGTGGGGTCCTATCGTGAATCTCGCATCCACCGGCGTCCAGTCGCGTGTCACATTCAGCGTTGACGTCATTGCCAGGACACGTCCACTCGCGCTATCGACGACCCTCATGCCAACCCCTGCTGTCGCCGCCGGCCCGGATTGGTAACCCGGCCCTTTGAGATCAGTTCGCAACATGGCCCGAAGGTGCCACTTTCCTGCCGGCAATACCTTGGTCTGCGAAATGTGGTGGAACTCGTCGTGGCTGGCTCCATCGAACTCCATTCGTAACGATGCGCTGCCCCCATTTCGAATATTCAGGTCCCGCGACACCGATACGCCCGCGACCGATTCCACATGCCAGCCCGGGCCATGCTCAGTCCACTCGCTTTCAAATCCGCTGTTGTCCAAAATCTCCGGCAGGAATTCCGATTGGACACTCGCCGCGCGGTCGTATTCGTGGGCTGCGGTCAGTGCCGCCACGTAGGATCGAGACTCCGGAGGGCTCACCATGCGCTTTGCCTGCAGAACTTTCCACGCCGCAGCGGTGGCAGCCGAATCGTCGGACTGTGCGAGGTAATTGAAATAATCCCTTCCCACCGTGGCATTCGACCCTACCGCTATGTCATAAATATCGTCCGCCGGTCCGCCCAATCGCTGCCACATTTGGAAAACTATTCCGTCGTATTCATGTGTTTGCTGGAAAATCCCGCCCGTCAGTCGAAGCGCCTCTGTCCGATCCCCGAGACGGAAGTACATTCCAGCCGCCCGCGTTTCGATATGCGGCATACCGGGGGCCCGGTTCAGTGCCTGCTGTTCGCAATATCGTGCGTCGTCCATCCGGCCCGTTTCATACATTGCCTCAGCCAGGTCTGTCCATCGCTCCGGGGAGCCCGGATCCAGAGTTAACGACTCCAGCATGAGTTTCACCGCGGTGCCCGTCGAATTCCAAATGGCCGTGTACCCTTCTGCCACTGAAACATCCGCTCTGGCGGGGCGCGCCATCGCCAAATATCCACTGCCGCATAAAATACACCCTGCGAGCGGAAATACAAGTTGGCGAGCCAGGCCCTGCGCGTTCATGGATTTACGGTGATAATAGGGAATCCCAATGCTATCTCTATAGTATCGCGGAGTTCTGCAAGGAAGTAGGGCCCGGTACCAGTACTCCAGTGCCGGGTTTCTTTTAGAACGTCAGAGACGTTCCGAACTGGACTCGCCGAAGATTCGACTGCTCCCGGAACAGCAGCGCGTTGGTGGGTTGCCCGAACAGGGGCGACGAGAGGTCCCCGACGTATCCGCCCGGATTCAGGTGGTTAAACACATTGTTGACGTCCACATTGAAATTCAGCTTGAAGCGGCCTTCCGGTGTGGTTCCGGATCCGGTTGTGGCCGAACTTCCAGCCGCCGTAGCTGCGGCAGCGGCTGGCGTCTTTCGGCCCAGAGCGAAGGTATGTCCGAGTCGCGCGTTGACGTTCCACATACCCTTCCCCATCAGGTAATTGTGAGGCACGATCGTCTGACCAGGCATCGGATCGGTATCGAAAGCGCCAAATTTTGTGAAGACAACACTGGGTCTCGAAAGGTCGGTGGCGAAGGCCGGGCGATCGGTGCCGAAGGAATCGCCATTCAGATCATTCCCCACCTCTAGGTCGTAAGGAGCGCCGGATGCCGCCACCAGCATGGGGCTGAACTGCAGGTGAAACGGAAGTTGGATGGAGCCGACCATATTGATCTGATGCCGGCGGTCATACCCTGCGCGGCCGTAATCCGCCATGAAGTCGTACGGGTTGGAAGGCGTGGCCATCCAGTTGCCGTCATGCTCAGAAAACTGCAGCGTGTAATTAACGGTCATGGAAACGGCCTTGCTGAACTTTGTGTCCCACTTCACCATCGTCAGTTTCTGGCGATAGATACCTTCAGACTCATATTGGAAAATATTGCCGGCGGCATTGCCGTAAGGGCGCACACCACTGGTTGGGTCGGCCGGATTGTACGTGCCTGGATACGGCGTGTTGATGTTGACGATGATCGGGAAATGGTTTCCGGTGATGTGCAGATAAGTGACCGTCAGTGTGGACTTCTTCGGCAGTTGCCGCTCCAGCGTGGCGGCTTCGATAGTGTCGATATCCGGTTTCAGACTCGGCATGATCTTCCATGTGACGGGAGGTTGTTGTTGAGCGGCGAGAGTTGCCAGCGTCGGAATATTCTGGGGCAGGAAGGATGGATCCGTGATCAGATATTGCTGCTCGTTGACGCCGTTGTAGTGGGTTGCCTGAATGCCAGGCCCGGTGCCAAAACGATCGAAGAAGATCCCCGCGCCCAGGCGAATCACCGTCCTTCCTGGTTTGGCCGCCGTCGAATGCGGCGACCAGGCGAAGCCTAAGCGCGGCGCTACGGGCACCGGATCATTCTTGTATTCAGTCTGCTGTTCGTGACGAATCCCAACGCTCAGGGTTACGTTCGGCCGCAGCCGCCAGTCATCCTGGACGAAGGCTTCAAACTGCCGGTCGCTGAAGCTGGCGTACGGGTTGCCCCCGGCGATCGAAAACTCCGAGGCTCCTCCGCCCAGTGCCTGGATCGTTGCGATCGGATAGCCCATCTTCTGGAAAAGCAGAGTGCGGCGGTATTGTTCGAGCGAGCTGATTGGAATACTGGTGTTGGGAATCGGCTGATTGTTCGCATCCAGCTCCGGCGCACTGCCAACGCCCAGGAAAGTAAACGTGCCGCCGAAATTCGCCGGCGAATAATCCTGCGACGTTGAGTTGGTCCAGCGAATTCCAAAACGCACCGTATGAGTCTTGTGGATCCAGGTAGAGACGTTCTGCAGATCGTACCGGTTGTAATTGTTGTACGCCGCGCCGACCTGATTGCCCCCGGAGCTGAAAGACTGATCGACGACTATTGCGGGATCAGCGGTATTGCCGAACTGCCGGGCCGTGGCCCTGGAATTCAGCAGGCGCGTCTCGGTGGCGAGTTCTGGACTGAGCACCGCGGTCTCACTTACTTGTAGTTCTTTGGTCGACCCTTCATTGCTGTAGGCGCGCGAGACCAGCGAATAAGTGCCGATACCGTTGTTGTCTTTGTCGTTGCGATTGTATGTGTAGCGCGCGGTTGCGGTATTGTTGGCTGAAATCTGGTAGTCCGCCCGCGCCGTGCCGGCGTAGTTGTGGCGCGGCGTAGTAACCGATTGATCCACCGGAACGGATAGAAGTGTATTCGGGTCAAGCGTGACGGCATGAATGATCGCGTCGTTGTCAATTGTGTTTTGATTGGCGTTGAGCGTCCAGGAGAGCTTGTGTTTGAATGAATCGCTCAGAGTTTCATTGAATGCGCGATTGACATAGGCGGCTTTGTTGGCGGCGAAGGGATTGCGCGAATTGAAGTAGGCGTCGCTGTCGGTGAGCTGGAAATTACCATGCATTGAATCCGTGCCGGGCTTCGTGATGATTTCGATCCGGCCGAAGCCCAGATATTCGTATTCCGTGGAGAACGGATTCTGATTCAGTTTGATCTCTTTGATGGTGTTTTTCGGCGGAAGCTGGCCACCACTGAAACCATCCACCATAAGTGGAGGCGCTTCGCCATTGCCAGCCGAAGGTCCTGCGAGAGCGGTCAGCATGTCGCTGAGATCGTCCGGATCGTCAGGGAGCGAATCGAGATCGTTATCTTTAATCGCAACTGTGACGCTGCTCTGGCTGGGGTCCACGCTGACCTCCGGTCCACGATCCGCGGTGATGGTGACCTCCTGTTTGCCGCCGCCGGGTATTAGTTGGATCTGCAATTGTGCCGCAACACCTGGCAGAATGGAAACAGAGTGTTCAAAAGTCGCGAAGCCGGGGTAAACGACTGCAACTTTATAATCGCCGCCTGCAAGACCCGCGAAATTGTAAGCTCCGTCGGATTGTGTCTGTGTTGATTTCTGCACTCCGTTGCCATTAATCGTCACGCTGGCGGCGGGAATGACGGCGCCTGACGAATCGCTCAAAACTCCATGGAGGCTCGCTGGCTGTTGCTGTGCCATCAACGTGGCGACTGTAAGAATAAATACAAGCAGTAACGAAATCCTCATAATCCCCTCGTGGGCTGACGTAAACCTTAAAACCTCGCGTCCGGCGCTTCGTTACACACATTTTCTGCGAAGCCGCACGGGAGCATGTTGTTCTGACGTCGGCAAGACTTTGGTGTTAGCGGAATTATTTTCAGCGACCCGCGATGGCGCGGAGGGGCAATTCCATTTAACTGTCGGGCGGGAAGGGATGACTAGCTCAAACGCGATTGCATAGTCAACGGAATCGCAAATGTGATACTCACTGATGCTTCAGGAATTGAAGAAACACGATGTCAGGGGCCGGGGCTGATCGGACTCTGCGGTGGCGGAGACTGTGTCGCTATAGCAGTGGCGACGGCGCCCGCTGCCGACGCGGCCGCAATGCCCACGGTTGCGGCCGTTGGTATGGCGGCTCCAATTCCCGCTGCGGCCGCGGTCGCTGTGGCTGTCGCTGTTGCCGCACCCGCTGCTCCGGCCGCCCCTGCCGCTGAACCTGCCGCCCCCACTGCCCCGGCTGCGCCACCTGCTGCTCCCGCCGCCCCTACAGCCGTCGTCCCGACGCCGTTCAGCAGCAATAGCGGCGTGGCGTTCGCGCTGCACGGATCCGAACCCGATCGCACCATTGTTCCGGTCGTCAGTACCACTTCAACCTTGTTGTTCCGAATCACCACCGCGCCGGATCCCGGCGTTGACGGTACGTACAAACGGTCCCTCGCGCAGATCGCCAGCGGTTCCCGCTTGGCGTCATAGTCGATGGACCCCTTGCTCAGATAGAAGTAAGCGCCATCATTCGCCGCTTCGGCGGTCTTCTGGACATCGATCGACTGAATCCGCGTAACGGAGTCGCTTCCCAGTGCTACACGATTCTCACCGGTCAATCGGAACATAACGGGGGAAGTCCCGGATTTGATCTGATCGCCGTCTACAACCAGCATCGGGCCCGCTTCCGGTTTCTCATCCACCAGGCCGATCGAAAAGGTGCGTGCACTCGTCACCACACCTCGTACGGGATTGTGAGCCGGTGCGGGATCTTTTGCGGACGACGCCCCGGCCACCATAAGCACCAGCGCGAGTTTATGCCACGAATACCCCATCTATTCCGATGCTATCACCGCTTCCGAACGCTTTGGCCGCCGTCCCACCCACGCTGCCTCAAAGGAAAGGAAAGGCAGCGCCCGATACAGCCGTGAGGCGCGCCCAAACCCCTCCGTGGAGAACTTCACTTCCACCGATCCAAAGTATTTTCGCATTGTCCGCGCCAGTTCACCGGGCCAGAACCACTTCTCTTGAAAACGGAAATCCGCCGGATACATCCATCGTCCTCGCCGTTCCATCCACGGTTTCCAAATCGCATTCGGCACACCCTGGCGCGGATGCAGTCCCATCATATTTTTATCGATTACCAGAAGTGCGCCTCCGGGCCGCAGCACCCGGGCCATCTCGGCAATCGCCTTACCTGTATCGGGCAAGTGTTCCAGAACCTCAATGCAATAAGCTGCGTCGAACGAAGCGTCCGCGAACGGTAGCCTGCTCACAGTTCCCGCCGCGATCGCAGCCCCGGGCAAATTTACCCGCGCCGAACGCAGAAAATCTTCCGTCAGATCCACGCCAAATAACTGCGCGCCGGTCGAAGTCAAATGCCGCAGAAAACGACCCCGGGCGCAACCAGCGTCCAGTATCCGCATGCCCCTGGCAGGCTGCAGAATGTTTCTCAGGAGCGCCAGTTGCTGCGAGCCGGCATCGAGCGCATCGGGAAACCATCCGTTGTCCGCAATCTGCCGGAAACAGTCTGAAATCTCCCGTTCCAGCGCGGCATCGTATTGGTCGCTGATTCTATCCATGCCTGCGTCTGGTCTCCCGGCTCTGCGTGTAACGCGTATCTTTGCCGCCACTGTCGGCTCACCGCAAAAACTCACGCAGTATCATTATGAATTCTCGTGACTCCTGACACCTCCACCTCCTCGCCCTCCTCCCGGCTCTTGCCCGCACTGCTCGTGCTCTTTGCCGCCAGCGGATGCGCCGCCCTGATCTACGAAATCGTCTGGCTCCAGCTTCTGCAGCTCGTCATCGGGTCCAACGCCATGTCGCTCGCAGTGCTCCTCGGCACGTGGATGGGAGGCATGTGCATCGGCAGCCTCCTGTTGCCGCGCATGGTTCCGCTCAGTCAAAATCCGCTTCGCATCTACGCCCTGCTCGAGCTCGCTACCGGCGTCTGCGGCGTCCTCGTTCTCTTCGGCCTCCCCTTGTTGCAAAATGTTTACGTCGAAGGCGTCGCCAGCGGACTCCCCAACGCCGCACTTCGCAGTATCTGTTGCGCCATCTGCCTGCTGCCGCCGACAATTCTGATGGGCGCTACCCTGCCACTCATCGCGCGCTGGGTCGAATCCACGCCTTCCGCTGCCGCGTGGTGGGGCTATTTCTATGGTTCGAACATCGCTGGCGGTGTGCTCGGCTGCTTTCTCGCGGGCTTCTACCTGCTCCGCGTCTACGACATGTCGATTGCCAGCTATCTCGCTGCCGCCATCAACTTCATCATCGCCGCAGCGTCGTTTGCGATTCTGAGTTCAGTTCCGTCTGGCTCCGAATCCGCTACCGAGTCCCGCCCGGCCTCTGCAACCCTAATTTCCAAACGCCCCTGGGACGTTTATTTCTCAATCGGTATTTCCGGCCTCACCGCGCTCGGCGCCGAAGTCGTCTGGACCCGCCTGCTGTCCCTCATGCTTGGGCCAACCACTTACACGTTCTCCATCATTCTCGGCGTATTTCTCGCCGGACTGGGTGTCGGCAGCGCCGCCGGAGCACGCATTGCAGCCAAGCGTGGTAACCCCCGCCTTCTGCTCGTGCAATGCCAGGTAGGTCTCGCCCTCGCGATGGCCTGGGCAGGCATTCTCCTCGCCGACTGGCTTCCATACTGGGAAGGCAATCTCAATTCCACTGCGGGCCCCTGGATTGGCTTCCTCCATGACATCTGGCGCTCCATGTTGCCCATCTTCCCGGCAGCGCTTCTCTGGGGAGCAAGTTTCCCCATCGCGCTCGCCTGCGCCGCCGAATCCGAATCAGGAACTGATTCCGGCCGTGTCGTTGGTGAGATTTATGGCGCCAATACGGTCGGCGCTATCATCGGCGCTGTCGCTTTCAGCCTGGTGTTTATCCCCGCGCTCAGCCTGCACGGTTCCGAACAGTTGCTCATGATTATCAGCCTGCTCGGCGCCACCGCGCTCGTCGGTCTTACTTATAAAACGGTGAGTCCTAAACTCCTCGCCGGCTTTGGTGTTGCGATCGTTCTCGCCGTACTCCTGCCCGCAACTCCGTGGAAGCTCATCGGTTTCGGTCGCCGCCTGCCTACCACCACCGGCAACTGGAATCTCCTCTACACCACCGACGGCATGAACTCCTCCATCGCCTATTCGCAGTACGAGCACGAAACGACCTATTTCCACGTCACCGGCAAAGTTGAGGCTTCCACCGAACCGCAGGATATGAGCCTGCAACGCATGCTCGGTCACCTGCCTGCCATTCTCCACACCAATCCGCGTTCTATTTTGATAGTCGGATGTGGCGCGGGCGTCACCGCCGGTACCTTCGTCGTGCATCCGGAAGTCGAACATATCACGATCTGCGAAATTGAGCCCCGCATTCCCCCTGCCACTGCCAAGTATTTCGCCGATGCGAATCACAACGTCATGAAGGATCCGCGCACTCACATCGTTTTCGATGATGCCCGCCATTTCGTCCTGACCGCCAATCAGAAATTCGACATCATCACCTCTGACCCCATCCACCCGTGGGTCAAAGGCATGGCCTCGCTCTACACCACCGAATACTTCGATCTCTGCAAGCGCCATCTCAACCCAGGCGGCATCGTCACCCAGTGGGTCCCTCTCTACGAAAGCTCCTTTGAAACCGTTCAAAGCGAGATAGCCACTTTCTTCGAGGCTTTCCCCAATGGCACCATCTGGGGCAATCTCAATACCGACGGCTCTGGCTACGACGTCGTCCTCATGGGCCAGATCGAGAAGCTCCCCATCGATGTAGATGCCATTCAGGCCAAACTTGCGCAGCCTAAGTACGCCGCCGTGCGCGAATCGCTTGCAAACGTTGGCTTCCCCAGCGTGTTGAATCTTCTCTCAACTTATGCGGCGAATTCTTCCGATCTCCGCCAGTGGATGCGCACCGCGCAAATCAACCGTGACCGCAACCTGCGCCTCCAGTACCTCGCTGGGCTCGGCCTCAATGTGAACGCGGGTCCTGAGATTTTTCAGCAGATCATCAGCTCCCGCCAATTCCCCAACGAGATATTTAGGGGCTCGCCCGAAGCCATGCAGCCCATTCAGCAAATGGTCGGCCGACAATTCCAATAGCCCGTACTTGAGGGATCACTCCTCAAGGAACACTCAACACTCTCCGTCCCGGTGTCGATAAAGCAATCAGACCACCATGATTGCGACCGCTCAACCTCTGCGCCCCACGGCTGATCCAAAGGTCCTGGCGCTTAACCGCGTTACCGCGATGCTCCTGCACGGACTGGCCCTTCATGCCTACTGTCACGAAGACGACGAGTTTGCCGCGTTTCAGAAGATGGTGCGAAATCTGCGCGAGGAAATTGCGCGAATCGACGACGGTGACGAGGGCAGTAACGGCTTGCTCGTAGTCGGCTCATCGGTCAAGGGCGTGAAGGTGGATCGTGATGCTCCGCCGCGCGAGTTGACGCCAAGGCAAAAGGATATTGAAGCCGCCATCTCCATGATTTCGGAGTCGCTGCTTTCGGTCGCCCGCATCCCGGAACCGCAGGCTCTTGCCCTGCGCCAGAGTGAGCACGATCTTCTTTCCGCGTGCCAGCCGGAAGAAATTGCCGCGGCCGCCTCCAGACTTACCGTATGTCTCGACAACCTTCGCGTACAGCTTCTGCGCAGAAACGACGCTCTGCTTACTTCATCGCGCCACTATACCCCGGGCGAAATCGATTCCGTCACTGGTCTGCCGGACGCCAGCCAGGCCATGGACGCGCTCGTCGAGGCGTGGAAGCATCGCAAACGATATTGCGTCACCGTCTTCGGCGTGCGCCGTCTGGATGCCATCAACGCCCGCTTTGGCTACACCGCGGGCGACGATGTTCTGCGTGTAGCGACACAACATCTGGCTGAATACTTTGCCCGGGACTACCTGCTGTTCCGCTGGAGAGGCCCCTGCGTTCTCTGCATCATGGAAAAGAAACTGCCTATGCCCCTGATTGCCGCCGAAGTGAAGCGCGTCGCGTCCATGCGTCTGCAGCAGAACATGACGATGAAAAACCGCGATGCGATCGTCGCCATCTCCCTGACTTGTTCGCTGATTTCTCTCGAAACGGAATCCGTGGATGATGTCGTCGCCCGCCTCGAAGACTTCATCACCGCCCAGATCCTGAGTTCTTGAACCTCACCAGTCGAGCTGCTCAAGACAATATGGTTGTCCGTGTCCAGGGACCGGAACGATGGTTACGCGGGCTTCCGCATCCACTGCGCACTGGCCAGTGTTGTAGGGAAAAACTCCGCTCCCCGTGAAACCGGAATTACCGAGACAGGCTTGCGTTGGGACGGTCCGTCACCAATACTTGTCGCTGGTTCTTCAGCCCGCGCCACCGCCTGCCCCGGACCAACTCCCAAATTCCGAATGGCAAACATCGCCAGTTCAAAACGATCGCTCGCCCCCGTCTTCTGATACAGCCGCGTCAAATACGCCTTCGTCGTGCCTTCCGTAATATCCATCCGCCATGCGATCTCTTTATTTCGCAGGCCTTCCGTCAATAAACCCACCAGTTGCCCTTCGCGCGGCGTGAGGCGCACGGGTTGGGATTGCAGTAGTCTTCGGCCCAGTTCGTCGTCGAGCCATACTTCGCCCGCCGCCACCTGCCGGACGCACCTGACGCAGGCTTCGATCGGTGCAGTCTTTTCGATCACCCCGCGCACTCCGCAGTCCATTGCCTGTCGAATGAATTCCGGCGCCTGTGCTTCCATCCACCACAGGATGATCCGCGTCTCCGGCGCAGCGGCCCTCAGGCCGGCGAGAAACGCGATACTGACGCCTTCGCTGGCATCGATGATCGCCAATGCAGATCTCCTCGCAGCCAGCAGCCTCCCGAGATCCGCATTTAGCGGAAACGTAGCAGCCGAAAACCCACCGGCCTGTGCCAGAACGAAACGGAAACCGGCCGCCGTCACCGGGTGAGGTGAACAAACAATGGCTTCAGTTGCGCAACGCATCGTAACCTTTCGGCCTGCCATGGGAATCCCTTCCCATTGCTTATCGGCCGTTTCTCTGCCAGCTTGCGCCCTGAACCGTCGTAATCTCAGGCTTCTTTTGCATCGGACTCAACACCCGCCACAATGCGTATCCAGCCACAGGGAATGCCGCCGCCATCTGAAACGCCGTCCCATAAGCCGATTGATCGAACAGCCTCCCGAACCAGGGCATCATCAGCGCCACTACTGCACCCCACGCGCCCGCGCCCAGTCCAGCCAGCAAACCGGCCTGACCCGATGGAAACACGCTCGTGACATACGATACCGAGAGCACCACCAGCCCCGCGCAGGAAAACATCTCCAGCCACATCACCGCCAGTACCCACGCGCCGTTCGGCAGCGAATGCGCGAAGAACAGCGGCGTCCCGCAAAGCATTGCCGCCAGCATCAGTCCCTTGTATCGCGGTCCGGCCCGGTCCAGAATCGCGCCCCACGCAAAATACCCGGCCTCCCATGCCGAAGGAGGGATCCAGAGCACTTTGCCCAGCGTTGCCTGACTCCATGCGAATCTCGCATGCAGATAGAGCGACGACTCGTACAGAATGAATCCCAGCGGCAGCGCCCCCACTCCGTACACCAGCATGTAGGCCCACAACGCCGGGCTTCGCCACGGAATCTGTTCTTTCCCAAAGGTCACTCCCTGGTCTACTGTCGCGCCAACTTTTCGCCACAATAGGAGCCACGCTACACCAAAAAAACCCGTCGCCAGAAACACGCCGTGCCACCCGAACCACACTGCGATAGGCGTCACGATCAGCGGCGCAATCATCGCGCCCAGTGACCCGCCGCTGTAGGCAACAGCCAGTCCCTTGCCCCGTTTCGAGGGTTGCAGTGTCTGCGCCACGGTGCGCAGCCCGCCCGGGAATGTCGCGCCTTCGCCCGCTCCCAGCAATGCTCGCGCTGCCGCGAAACTCCAGAAGCCGCTCGCCCACGCATGCGCGGCCGATGCCACTGTCCACAACCCCACTGCCACCGTCATCCCCCTCCGCACACCCATTCGGTCCAGCAGATGCCCCCACAGCGGATTCCCCAGCATGTACGCCCAGGAAAAGCACGCAATGATAATTCCGTATTGTTCTCCGGAAAGATGCGTCTCCCGCAGAATGGTGGGCGCCAGAATCGCCAGCGCGTTGCGGTCGATGTAGCTCAGCAGCGACACCAGCAGCATGGAAAACGCCGGTAGCCAGCGGTCTTCACTGGCCACCCGGTCTGCACTCATATCAACTGGGAGAGGGGTGGAAATACCTCACGATGATACACTGGCGTTAACTCGTTCCAGCTTCCCGACGATGCTTCTTCCCAGAGAATTTGTTACCTATTTGTCGCGCCAGATTGTCCAGCGGATCTCCGGATCGGCCATTGACACGCATGCCCCTGAGCGTGTCATCGAAATCTTCGACAACGTCATCAACGACGAACTAAACGCTGAGGACAAGCTGAACGACGAGGTCCGGGAACTTCTCGAAGAGTACAGCGATTACATGCGCCGCGAAAGTATCAGCTATCAGGATATGTTTCGCAAAATCAAGAACACGCTCGTGCAGAAGAAGAAGATCGTGCGCGCTTCCGGCCGAGACACCGGCGATGGCATGAAGCTTTCGCGCGACAAGATCACCGATATTTCACATAAGCTCGTCGCTCTGATGCGCAAATCACGCGACCTGCGCCTGAAGAAAGATCAGAACGAAGTGCGCCTCGAGATAGTGAAGGCCTTCACCGATATTCTCCAGGTGGAAGAAAAGGCCGACCGCGCCTCGCGCGACAAGGTCCGTTCGGTCAAACGTGACATTCCCGAAGGCAGCGAAGAGTTCGACATTCTGCAAAAGAAGTACTACGCAGAAGAGCTGAAAAAATACGGCGTCGAATACACTGGCCGCCACTAAACGGCGTATGACGCTCAAAACTGCCCGCGCCTCGGTTTTCCCGCTGGCAACGCCCCCCGGGAGCCTCTGCCGAAACTCCACGTGCACATTCCTCGCCTTTGCGATAACATAGGTCACTCAGGCAGTTTGCAACGCGAGTTCAGGTAATTGCAGCAAGGAGATCCGACCATGAAGTCCGCCCAGTTCGTCACCGCCATTGTATTTGCCGCCATGCTCTCCGCCTGCGGCTCCAAAGACCTCACAAAAGAGGAAGCCAAGGGTCTCCTGAACGATTTCTTCACGAAGAATCCCACTACCCAAAAGCTCCTCACTGGCATGGATAACATCGGCACCGATACGGAAGCCGTCTACTTTGCCAGTCCTGGTGGCAAATATCAGAAGGCGCTCGAGGCCGCAGGCCTGATCACTATCAAGTCCAAAGGTAAAATTTTCCGCCCTGGCTCCAAAACCGAGTACTTCAATGCTCTCGATATCGTTCTGACCGATACTGGCAAGAAGTTCGTCACCGGCAAGCCCAACACTGTGCCGCCCATCTCCGACAACACCTGGCCCACCGTCTACGAGAACGCCGTCTTCTGCGGCAAGGAAGTCGCCAATATCGCCGACGTGACCACCACCGACGATTCCGCCACCGTCGACTATTCGTGGAAAGCCGCGAACCTGACCCCCTTCGCTCAGAAATTCCAGGAGACCGACGCGACCGACAAAGTCACCTGCAACCCGGCAGTCGTGCAGAACGCTGTCGGTACCCTGGTGCGCAAAGGCGAAGTTTGGACAGTCACGGTAGCCCAGTAATTAGCGAGCTTCATCGCGACAATTCTGAACACTGGACAACGCATTTCGGCGGTAGCGGATCTGCGGCTGTCCTGCTTTACTCAGCCCAAAATGCTTCTCCAACACGAGAAATGATCCTGTATTTTGCGTGCTGTTGCTCAATCGGCCCAGTCGTTTCCCGTTGAAAACAAGCCAGATATTGTAAAGAATTGAAACGCCAGGCATCAATAATTTGTAAAAGGTTGCAATGGTCCGCCCTATCTGTCGAACAAGCCCATATACTGATCGTGTGTTCCAATTGACGAGGAAATATTCCATGCTTAGATCTACTTGCCTGGCCATGCTGATTTTTTCGGGCCTCGCCGTCGCCGATGTGCAGACGGGCGTCGTTCGTTCCGGGGGCCAAATCATCCCCGGCGCCACGGTAACTGCCGAATGCGGCACTGACAAAATTACCAGCGTGACCGATGACGCGGGAAGGTTTGAAATTGGCGGCCTGCCATCGACCTCCTGCAAATACACAATCCTGATTTTCGGTTTTGATCCCGCGCAGAAAGAAGCTGCGGCCTCGTCGACGCCCCTCACATTCGATCTCTCGCTGCAAACGCACGCCAGCATTCCTGTCGCGCCCGGTGTCAAGCCGGTCGTAGCGGCGGTACCCGCTGCCGCTCCCGCAACAACTGCTGCGGCAACTCCGGCGGTTCCTGCTCCCGGTGCTGCCACAACAGCGGCCGCCGGTCCCGGTCCCATGCCGAGTCTGACTGGTCGCGGCGCACAAGGCCCTGGCCAGGGTGGTGGACGCGGTGGACAAGGTGGGCAGGGCGGCGGACGCGGCGGTCAAGGTGGCGGCCGTGGTGCCGGTGGATTCCAAAGTTTGAGCCTGACACAAAATGCCGATACCCTCGGCTCCGATGCCCCTCCTTCTATGCTTGCCGGCGCTGACGCTGCGGGCGGTTCGGGTGCAAGCGATGCGTTCACTGTGAATGGAACAGTGAGTCAGGGCGTTCAGGCCCAGGCCGGCGACGGCTTCGGTATGGGTGGTCCTGGTGGTTTCGGTTTTGGCCCGGGTGGTCCCGGTGGACCGGGTGGTGATTTTGGCGGCGGCCCCGGCGGCCCCGGCGGCCCGGGTGGCGGCGGTCGCGGCGGCCCCGGTGGTGACGGCGGCGGACGCGGCGGTGGACCCGGCGGCGGTGGTGCCGGATTTGCTGGCGGTGGTGGTCCGGGCGGTGGCGGCTTTGGCGGCGGCCCCGGTGGCGGTGGTTTTGGCGGTGGCGGCGGACGCGGCGGTGGCCCTGGCGGTCCCGGCGGTGGTGGCCGCGGTCCCAATGGCGTTACCTCCTTCGGCAACCGCGCAGGCCGTGGACGCGGTCCACAGTGGCAGGCCAGTCTGACGTACAATTTTGCCAATTCGGCCTTGAACGCACGGCCCTATTCGTTTGCTTCGGCCTCGACTACCGGCGCTGCGCCCGTCAAGGCCTCTACGGCCAATAATCAGGCGGGTCTCACTCTTGGTGGTCCCATCATGATTCCGAAAACGAAGGTGAATCTGAAGAACTCCCGCTGGAACCTCAACTTCACTGCGGCGCGCAATCGCCAGGGTGTGGATGATATCTCCAGCGTTCCCTCCGGTTCTGCCGCGGCGGGTCTTCGTTCCGGCGACTTCTCCAGTTTGCTTGGTACCACCACAATCTACGATCCGCTCTCCGGTGGAGTGACTCCCTTTGTGAATAACATAATTCCGCAGAGTCGTATCAGCCCGGCCGCGACTGCGCTGCTCGCATACTTCCCGAATCCTACAGGCACTGGGTTGAAGAATAACTATCAGTTCATTGCCAGCAATCCCAACAATACGAACAACACGAACGTGCAGATCTCTGAGCCGATCACCACGAAGGATCGCATCAATCTCAACCTTTCCTACCAGACCCGCAGTTCGGCTCAGCTGCAAAACTTCGGCTTCCAGGATCCAACTCAGGGAAATGGCGGCAATATCTCACTGTCTTACTCGAAGACGCTCCAGCCCACACTGGTAAATACTTTCACTCTTGGCGCGAATCGGAATGTGACGAACAATTTTTCGTACTTCTCGAACGGCGCCAACGTCGCGGCGGAACTGGGAATCAACGGTGTGCTGGCGACCCCGGCGACTTATGGCCCGCCCAGTCTGAGTTTCGCGAACTTCACGAGTCTCAATGACGGCACTCCGTCAACCAACCACTCAACCACATACACGGCCACCGACTCAATCGTCAAGAACAAGGGGAAGCACAATATCACGTTCGGTCTTACCGGATCGCTTCGCGACACCAACTCGTTGACCGCCAGTAACGCCCGCGGCAGTTTCAGCTTCACCGGTGTCAACACCGAACAGGTCGTCAACGGCTCTCCGACTACTTCTCTGACCAATCCTACGGGCTATGATCTTGCCGATCTGCTGCTCGGCCTGCCAGCTTCGGCATCTGTCGTGAAATACCTCAACGGTAACGACATGTTCTATTACCGGCAAAAGACGGCCGCCGCTTATCTGAGCGACGACTACCGGGTTACCACCAGTCTTACGCTGAGCCTTGGCTTGCGCTGGGAGTTCTACGGTCCGCAAACTGAAAAGTATAACCACATGTCGAATGTCGCCTTCGCGCCCACAGGCAACGTTGCGCAGATTGTCACTCCCGGAATGCAGAATCCGTACGACAACGGTCTCGTTCCCGACGGACTGATCAAGCCGGATTACAAAATGCTCGAACCGCAGCTTGGCTTTGCGTGGAAGCCCTGGGCCAAGAAGGCCATCGTCATGCGCGGCGGCTACGGCATCCGCTATAACGGCGGTGCGCTGGCTCAACAAGGAAACAAGCTGGCCATCCAGCCGCCGTTTGTCCAGACCGTCAGCCTGACCTCAACCACCAGCCCTGGCCTCAGTCTGCTCAATGGTTTGGTCGCTTCGCCGCTGACCACAGTTGGAAATACCTATGCCATCAGCCCGAACTACCAGCCCGCCATGGCGCAGCAGTGGAACGCCATTGTCCAGTACACTTTCGCCCGCTCTTATGTGGCGCAGATCTCGTACTTCGGCACGAAGGGCTCCGATCTCGACGTTTTGCTGGGCCCGGATCGCCGAGCTCTCGGCAGCACCGTGCTGCCATATCCGGACGCAACCTCCACTATTCAGCTGGATGAATCCATTGGCAATTCAATTTTCCACTCGGGTTCACTGCAGCTCACCCGGCGCTTCGCGCGTGGTCTCTCCGGCTCCGGCACTTACACTTTGCAGAAATCGATCGACGATACATCCACACTCGGTGGCGGAGTCGTTCAGATTGAAAACAATGTTCTGGCGGAACGCGCCGTAACGGCGTCGATTCCCCACCAGACGGTGGGCATCAATTTCAACTACCAAACGCTCGTCGGCAATCAGAAGAGCGACTGGTATCTGACTCTCTTCCGCGGCTGGCAATTGTTCGGTAGTTACAATCTGACCTCCGGACAACCCTTCACCGCCACTGTCGTCGGCGATCCGTCCGGTACCGGCATCGTCGGTTCCGCCCGCGCCGATGCGACGGGACTTCCTGTAGAAGACGGCGTGGGCTACTTCAACCCGGCAGCTTTCACCACTGTTACGCCGGGCACGTACGGCAACGCCGGTCGCAATACAATCCCGGGCATCTGGAACTTTTCGATGAATGCCTCTGCCATGCGCTCTTTCCGAATCGGTGAGAGACATCGGCTGGCGCTGACGTTCTCCACCAGCAACCCCCTGAATCATCCTTCCATCCAGGGTATTAACACGACCATCGGCTCTACGCTGGTGGGTACTCCGACTTCTGCCGGAAACATGCGTTCCGTGACCGCCAATGCGAGGTTCACGTTCTGATGACAACTACGAACCATTTGCCACAAGAGGGAAACAAGACAATGAAGAAAGTATTTGTATCGGGACTCGTATTTCTCCTGACCTTTGGGAACCTCCTGCAGGCGCAGCAGCAACCCGTCACGTTCACCTCCAACACGACGCTCGTGATTATTGATATCAGCGTCAAGGATAAGTCCGGCAAGGTCATCGAGGACCTTAAGAAGAACGAATTTACCCTGACGGAAGACGGT
>CAIKAS010000003.1 GCA_903825445.1 uncultured Acidobacteriia bacterium | reverse complement strand
AATTGCGCCGAAGCATTTGCCGCACATCTTCGACCGGTTTTATCGTGTCAGGGGACCGGAGGAGCAGTCGTCGCCAGAGAAGGGGCTGGGGCTCGGTCTGAGCTTTGTGAATTGGATCGTGAAGGCGCATTCGGGCACGATCGAGGTGAAGAGTGAGTTGGGTAAGGGCACAACCTTTATCGTTTGCCTGCCGTTTCACCCGCAGGCCGACAGCCTTACTGTAGGCAGCGATACGCGCGACGGTCTCATGAACGTGCTTTAATTGGAACTTTTGCGGCGGCGGTCGCATATGTCATTTATGCGCCACGTTGCGACTCTCGTTTTACTGGTGTTGTTAGCCGCATGGCTGTTGATTCAGGTCCTCCGGGCGCAGGCGCCTGCACAGCCGAGTGTTGAGAAGCCCACCAAGGCTACGAATGCGAGCGCGGCGACGAATGATGTTTTTTCCGGAATCGTGATGTCGTTTGAGAATGGCTCGCTGACGGTGGTGCGGAAGGTTCCGGCACGTGCCGATGAGCCCCGGACTTTTACAGTCGATGAGACGACGAAGATCGAAGGAAAGCTAAAGGTGAGCGCGCGGGTTACTATACGTTTTCAGACGGATTCTTCCGGTGCTTTTCACGCTGAACGCGTAATCGTGCGTGTTGATTCGAAAGTTGGTTCGGGAAAAGCGCAGCAGACGGCACCGGCGCGATAGCATTGCGGGAACAGACGGCTCGAAGTTCAAATCGTCTTCGTTGTGCCGCCGTCAATGTCAATGAGGGAGCCGTGCAGGGAACGGCCAGACGGGCCGACGATGAAGGCCACCAGCGCGGCGATCTCATCCGGTTCTGCCACGCGCGTTATTTTTTCCTGTGCCAGAAACAACTCGAGCGCGCGGTCAGGCGCGACATCCTGTTCGGCGGCCAGTCGCGCGAGCCGCGTTTCCAGCCGAGCCGTGCGAACTGGTCCCGGATTCACGCAATTGACCTGGATACCATCGCGCAGTCCGGTCTCAGCCAATGATTTTGTTAGAGACAGCAATGCGGCATTCACGGACCCTCCTACAGCGAATTGAGCGCCTGGTGTGCGTCCGCCTGAGCCTGAGATGAAGACGACGGAACCTCCGCGCGCTCTCAGATGCGGCCACGCGTCGCGCGTCAGGCGGACGGCGCCGAAGAATTTGAGGGCGAAGCCATCCTGCCAGTCCGCCTCGGTCAACTCTTCGAAATCGCCGCGCCTGGTGGCGCCCGCGTTGTTGATCAGGATATCGATGGCGCCATAGGCCTCCGTGGCAGCCTGCACGATAGCGGGAGCCGCTGCAGATTCGCGCAAATCGGCAGCGATGCCGATGGCGCGTCCACCCCCGGCCGTGATCTGGCTGACGGCCGAATTGAGGAGTGCGGTATCGCGCGCCGTCAGCACAATATTGGCGCCAAGGGCCGCGAGGTGCAGCGCGATGGCGCGCCCGATTCCGCGACTGGCGCCGGTTACGATCACGGTCTTTGCTGCGAGAACATTCATTGGATACAGCGTATTACGGCGGGCGGTCCAGCGCCCGCAGAGGCACCCGCGATAACCTAGATTTCGTGCAAACCAGACAACTCGGAAACAGCGATCTTCATATCACGCCTCTTGGCGTCGGCGCGTGGGCCATGGGCGGCAGCGGTTGGGCTTTCTCCTGGGGTGCGCAGGACGATAGTGAATCGATTGGTGCAATTCACGCCGCGCTGGACAAAGGCATCAACTGGATCGATACGGCCCCGGTTTACGGGCTCGGCCATTCCGAAGAGGTCGTAGGCCGCGGGCTAAAGGGGCGGTCGAAGCGACCGTACGTGTTTACGAAATGCGAGCGACGTTGGAGCGCGGATCGCGTGATCTATAAGAGCATGAAGCGCGAGTCGATCCTCAGTGAGTGCGAGGACAGTCTGAAACGCCTGGGCGTGGATACGATCGATCTGTATCAGATCCACTGGCCCGAGCCGGATGAGGATGTGGAAGAGGGCTGGTCGGCCTGTGCTGAATTGCAGAAGGCCGGCAAGGTGCGCTGGATCGGGTTTTGCAATTTCAACGTCCAGCAGATGACACGGGCCAAAGCCATTGCGCCAATCACGTCTCTGCAGCCTCCTTACAGTATTATTTCGCCGGAGATCGAAGACGGCATTCTTCCGTATTGTGGCGAGAACAATATCGGTGTGATCGCTTATTCACCGATGAAGTCCGGCCTGCTTTCGGGCGCCATGTCGCGTGAACGCGTGGCTTCGATGCCGGAAGATGATTTCCGCCGCCGGACGCCGAACTATCAGGAGCCGCTGTTGACGCGCAATCTGAATCTGGCGGAGTTGCTGCGCGGTATTGGGGCACGGCACGGACGAACGACGGGCGAAGTCGCGATTGCCTGGACACTGCGCAGACCTGAAGTGACAGGCGCGATTGTCGGGATGCGTTCGCCTGCACAGGTGGACGGGGTGATTGGCGCGGCCGAGTTCCGGCTGAGTGCGAGCGAGATTGCCGAGATTTCGGCGTTTATGGCACGGTAGGGACGCGTTACTCGGTCGCCTTAATGCCTTCGGGCCAGATTCTGCCTTGCGGCGATGCGTCGTCGAGTCCCGATAATGGTCTGCCGGGCAAAATGAAGTGATCGTCGCAACGCGGTTCGTAAGTTTCGTCGCCACCCACTAAGACTTGCTGGCTGTTATAGTGCGCTGGCACGCCGTCGATGATTCGTTGTGGATAAGGAGCGCGCGAACCGCATTTCGTGCAGTAGGCAGTCAACCACATGCAGCGGTCTTCGGCGAGCACGGCGAGATCCGGTGTAGATCCGAAGGGCTCGCCGCGAAAGTCGAAGGCGAGGCCCGAAGCCAGAATGTCGTAGCCATCGTTCAGTAACTGGTTGACGAGCTGGAAAAAGCCGGAATCCCGCGGGAAGAACTGCACCTCGTCGAAAGCGATCACCTGAAAACGGCAGCCGATGGTGGATTCTTTAGCGCGCAGAAGCGGCCAGATCTCGAGCGGGTTGGTGACCGACAGTTCTTCGGCGGAATCCTCATCACCCTTGCGGCTTTTGATGGTGTTCATGCCGCTGCGAACATCGGTGCGCGGTTTGAAGACCGCGATCTTCTTGTTGCCGTACTTGCGCAGTGTGTCGATTTCGGTCAGGAGATGGCGGGTTTTACCAGACGCCATATTGCCGATGAAGAGTCTCAGAAACCGTCCGCGCGCCAACGTATTTTCTCTCCGGGAAAGTTCAAGCATAACGCGCTCTTGACACTGGCACGTGTTTTAGTTTAATATCCCAATCAGTTAATTAACTAAAACGTATATTACGATGCAGACTGACCAGCTAAGTACAACCTTTTCCGCGTTGGCAGATCCGACGCGACGCGCTATCCTGGCGCGTCTGGCTCTGGGCGAAACGTCAGTGAAGGAACTGGCGGAGCCATTCCGCATCACTCCGCCAGCTGTTACCAAGCATTTGAAGGTGCTGCAGAGAGCCGGTCTTATCACGCAGGGCAGACAGGCACAGTGGCGTCCATGCAGGCTGGAAGCAGCCCCGATCCGCGAAGTGGCGGCGTGGGCGGAGAGCTACCGGCAGTTCTGGGAACAGAGCTTCGATCGTTTGGACGAATACCTTGTGGAAATGAAGAAGAACGCTGAAACAAAAAGCAGAAAAAGAAGGAAGAAAGGAATGCCCCATGCAAACAGCACAAAGTAGTGCGCTCACCATCACGCTGCCTTCGGAGAAAGAGATTCTGCTGACACGTGTTTTCGACGCGCCGCGAGAGCTTGTCTTCGCGGCAATGACCATGCCGGAACACGTCGCGAGGTGGTGGGGCCCGCACGGCTCCGTGATGGAACTGTGCGAAATGGATTGCCGCCCTGGCGGGCACTGGCAGTACATTCTTCGCTGCAACGGCAAGGAGGTGAGATTCCGGGGCGTGTATCACGAGATCGTGCCGCCGGAAAGACTGGTGACTACGGAATGTTATGTCGAACCCCGGGTAGGGAGTCCCGAGTGGCACACGACTCTCACGCTGGAGGAGATCGATGGCAAGACGATTGCGCGAAGCAGGGTGCTCCATTCCTCCGCAACGAATCGCGACGCGCATCTCAATGCTGGTATGGAGCGTGGCGCGTCGGAAACGTACGACCGGCTGGCCGAACTGCTCGCTTTTCAAAGTTCTGGCATGGAACGGGAAGTCGAAATTGTCCGAATTTTCAACGCACCGAGGGAACTCGTCTATCGCGCCTGGACCGAGCCGGAACATATGACCCAATGGTGGGGCCCCACGGTATTCACAAACCACAGCTGCGAACTCGATGTGAAGCCGGGCGGCAAGTGGCAAATTGCGATGCGGTCACCTGCGGGTGTTGATCATTATTGCAAAGGCATCTACTCAGAAGTGCGTGAACCTGAGAGACTGGTGTTCACCAACGACGCATTTGATGCCGACGGTAAGCCACTGCTTCAGGGATTTACGACCGTGATCCTTGAGCCGCAGGGTGAAAAGACAAAGTTGACGTTGAGAACACGGGCCATCGGACTTGTGGAATTCGCGCCTCAAATGCTGCGCGGCATGGAGCAGGGCTGGAGTCAGAGTCTGGATAAGTTGCTGGCTCACGTGGCGAATTCATGATGCGTTTTCCCGTTGCTGTTACCATCGGAATTACGCATGATTCAAACGCTTTTCGGCTCCGTCGAACAGGAGCCAACGCTTCTTGAAAAACTAAAGAGCGGTGTCCAGAAAACACGCGAGGGTCTTGTCTCGCGCATTGAGGAGGTGGTTTCAGGCCGCAAGGTCATCGACGCGGACCTCCTCGACGAACTGGAATACACGCTGATCAGTGCCGATATTGGCGTCAGTACGACTACTGAAATTCTGGAACGCATCCGTGAACGAGTGGACTGCAAACTGGTGGGCGATTCCGGGGAACTCCGCGGCCTGATTCGTGAGTACCTGCTTGAAGTGCTGCAGACGAATGACCGGCCTCTGGCTTACGTGGATGCACCGCCGGCAGTGATAATGCTGGTCGGCGTGAATGGGGCAGGGAAGACGACCACGATAGGCAAACTTGCTGCGCATCTGAAGGGCGAGGGCCGCAGCGTGCTGCTCTGTGCCGCCGACACTTTCCGCGCCGCAGCCATTGAACAATTGGAAGTGTGGGGAGAGCGCACCGGCATCCAGGTGATTCGGCAGAATACGGGCGCCGACCCGAGCGCGGTCATGTTCGATGCGCTCTCCGCCGCGAAAGCGCGGCAAGTCGATTACGTGATTATCGATACGGCCGGGCGTTTACAGACGAAAACGAACCTGATGGCGGAGCTTGAGAAGATGCGGCGAACGGCGTCACGCATAATTCCCGATGCTCCGCATGAAGTGCTGTTGGTGCTGGATGCAACGACGGGGCAAAATGGCCTGGAGCAGGCGCGCAAGTTCACCGAATCGTCCGGCGTCACGGGTATCGTGCTGACCAAACTGGACGGGACGGCGAAGGGTGGCGTGGTGGTCGCAATCGCACGCGAACTGGGACTGCCGATCCGCTTCATCGGAGTAGGCGAAAAAATCGACGATTTGTTGCCGTTTGATCCGGAGCGATTTATCGATTCGCTGTTTGCACAATGACAACCGATTACATGGCGGAGGCTCTGGCATTGGCACGCCGCGGCACGGCGCTGACCAGTCCTAATCCCATGGTTGGTACGGTGATCGTGCGCGATGGCGAGGTGGTGGGTCGCGGTTTCCACACTTGGGCTGGCGTGAAGCATGCCGAAATTTTGGCGCTTGAAGAAGCTGGAGATCGCGCGCGCGGCGCGACGGCTTACGTTACGCTCGAGCCCTGCGCTCATACGGGGCGTACTGGTCCCTGCGCCGATGCACTGATTGCCGCGGGAATCGCGAAAGTGGTGGTGGCTTCGGAAGATCCCAATCCGCTGGTAGCGGGTGAGGGGCTGCGCAGGTTACGCGCCTCGGCTGTGACGGTGGAAATGTCGGTGGAACACCGCGCTGCCGCGGACAGGCTAAACGAAGCATTTCTGCATTTCATGCGCACAGGCAAGCCTCTGGTAACGCTGAAGAGCGCGCTCACGCTGGATGGCAAGATCGCTGCGCCGGAAGACAACACAGGCTGGATCACCAGTGAGCGGGCAAGATCGCACGTGCAGGTACTGCGGCACGCCACCGACGCCATGATTACAGGTATTGGAACCGTGCTGTCCGATAATCCGCTGCTGACAGATCGCAGCGAACTGCCGCGCGCCAGACCCCTGATGCGGGTAGTGCTTGATTCGACGCTTCGTATTTCGCCGGCTTCGCGGTTGGTTCAAAGTGTGCGGGGAGATCTGCTGATCGCGACGACGTCGGCTGCATCAACGGAGCGTCGAAAGGTGCTGGAGGCCCGTGGGGTGGAGGTTCGTACGTTCGACGGGCCGCACGGACGCGTCGATATTCGCGATGTGATTTCCTTACTGGGAGAGCGACGCTGCCTTTCGGCCATGCTCGAAGCAGGCAGCAAAGTGAACTGGGCGGCGCTCGATTGCAATGCCGTAGACAAGGTATTTCTCTACTATGCGCCGAAGATACTGGGTGGTTTGGAGTCGTTGCCGATGGCTGGTGGGGCCGGCCGAATGAGCCGCACCGACGCGATCCGGCTGGAGCATACGACACTCCATCCGATTCCTCCCGACGAGTTCGCGGTCGAAGCATGGATCTGCGGGGAAACACGGCTGCGGGGGGAATCCTGAGATGTTCACCGGGATTGTAGAAGAACTCGGCACGGTTTTAGTTGCAGGCTCGCGGCTCTGCATTGGCTGCTCGCTTGTGATGAGCGACATCGTGGTGGGCGCGAGCATAGCTGTGAATGGTGTTTGTCTGACTGCTGTTGAAGTCCGGCCCGATGGCTTTTCCGCCGATCTTGCGCCGGAGACTTTAGACCGCAGTAATCTTGGCGACCTCAAAGCCGGTGACCGTGTGAATCTGGAGCGCCCGATTACGCTCGCGGCGAGGCTCAGCGGACACATTATGCAGGGCCACGTGGACGGTACTGCCGTGCTGGAATCGTTCGTTGCGTTGGAAAACGGCAACTGGGAGCTTCTCGTGCGCGTGCCGGAAGTGCTGGATCGTTACCTGGTATTCAAAGGCTCCATCGCGATCGACGGTATTAGTCTGACCATCGCCGATGTGAACGACAGGCGGGTACGCGTCGCTATTATTCCCCACACCTATGAAGCGACGAACCTGGCGACGCGAGAGCCAGGGGACCGACTGAATATAGAGTGCGACGTGCTCGCGAAGCATGTGGAAAAGCTGCTGGCGCGGATCACTTTGCCTGCTACAAGCTAAGGCCACCGACTATTTCAGACTAAGACCACCGTCGACGGCAATCAGCTGTCCTGTTATGAAGCGCGTGCTCTTCAGGAAGAAAACCACAGCCTCGGCGATATCTTGACCCGTGCCTGCGCGCCCGGCCGGAGTTGCCGCGATAAACCGTTCAATCCGTTCATCGGTATTGCCGAATGGAATCACGCCCGGAGCTACGGTATTCACAGCGATTCTCGGCGCCCATGCTTTTGCGAGACACTTCGTCAGCATGACGACACCGGCCTTTGATGCGCAGTAGTGCGCATGGTCCTGCCAGGGACGAAGCGCGCCGAGGGAACTGATGTTCACGATGTGGCCGCCTGTGCCCTGCATCATGACTCGCGCGGCGGCCTGTGCGCAGAAGAATACGGCCTTGAGATTGACGTTATGGATGAAGTCCCAGTCGCTCTCTTCGATCCGCAACGGGTCGATCTGCGTGAAACGCGCGGCGTTATTGACCAGCCCATCGAGCCGCCCGAAGTGATGCGCTACCCGATCCACCATGGCGCGGATGTCTCCGACGTTTTCGAGATCCGCCTGAAAGACCGGCGCACCTCCGCACTCGGCTGCTGTCGCGAGAGCAGCGGATTCGGAGCTATTGTAGTGAATCGCCACCTGCGCTCCTTCCGCTGCCAGGGCCAGTGCGATGGAGCGGCCGATGCGTCTTGCTCCGCCCGTGACTAAAATGACTTTGCCGTTCATGAAGTTCCTATGAGGCCAGCGGCGGTTCTGCTTTCACTTCCTGGTCTGCGCCCGGCTCTATCGTTTGTTCCGGCGGTTCATGCAGCTTGCCGCGCCAGTCCGCCCACCACCAGAATAGTGCTGTGGTGGAACTGATCGCGCCGGATACAGCGCCGATGGTGCGCGGCCCGTACTTCAATGTCGCGACGCCGGCGCACATCATAGAGATCATCATGACCGACCACGTCAAAGATTCGAGGGTGGCGAAAACGCGGCCGCGGAAACGGTCTTCTACATGGCGCAGCAGTTGCGAGAAATTCAATACGGAACTGATCGCCACAGAGGCGCGCGAGATGGCAATGAAGACGCAGGCCCAGCCAATGGTGGGCATCTGGCTGAACACCACATAGGCGCCGCCGTGGATCAGATACACGATCGGTATGGTGCGCTTGTAGCCAGCGAACGTGAGCCGCTTGCCAAGCCAGTACGCGATTGCCGCGCCGATCAACAGACCGATGCCGGCGCAGCCCCAGATAGTGCCAATACCCCTCGGGCCTGCATGGAAAACCTGTTCGCCGAACAGGCTGAACAGAATTTGTGCGGCGCCTCCCCCGCTGGCCCAGCCCACGCTGATCATGGCGACGGCGCCCACCAGCGGCGTGGCACGCATGTAGCGCAGGCCCTCGCGATACTGTGCAACGCCTGTTTCCGGCTTCTTGCTGGATACGCCTTCCGCGCGAAAACCTCCGGCGCGGCGGAGCCTCGAAATGCACAGCAGCGAGACAACGAAAGACAGCGCGTTGAAAGTGAAAGCCAGTCTATAGCCAGATTGGACGCCCTGCGCGGCGAGCAGCGCCCCAATCGTCAGGCATGCCCACGAAGTGGTCTGCGTCATGGTGTTCGCAGTGTGGAGCTCCTCTTTCGTTGCAATGTAAGGAAGAATGGACGCGCGGCCGCTGGTAAAGAAAGGCGAGGCAAACATCAGCATGGCGCTCAGAACGTACATCAGCCATTCGTCGGTTCTGTTGATGCACAGGATGAAACCGAACGCCAGGACAGCGCGGGTCATGTCGCTTGCCATCATGACGTGCTTGCGGTTGAGACGGTCGAGGAGCACCCCGGCGATGGGTCCGCCCGCCAGCATTGAAGTGGCCCGCGAGAGGAATACAAACGTAACGACCAGGCCGGGATTCTTGTGCGTCATCGCCAGGCTGAGGACGGCGATGTTGTTGAAGTGATCGCCGATTTCGCTAACAATTTGACCTAACCAGGTGTAGCGGTAGTTCCGGTTCGTGCGAAGCAGTTGAGTGAATGCGCTCATGGCTCTCCGGCCAGGGCGTCTTTAGACACGCACTCACTGTGCCGCCGTTTGCGGCCGCTGGATAAATGTCTCGGAGGGATCAAATTCAATGATAAACGGAGGTACGCGGATTAGATCGTTTCATTGACCTGTCAGACATCGCAGCCAGGCCTGCCGGATTGCAGCGGGGGAGAATAATTCACTGTGCCGCGCGTTTATGCTTTGGTGGTCACGCATGGCGGGGTTGTCGAGATATGCGGCGATTGCAGTGGCCAGTGTGCTCGGCGTTTCCTGGCGGCAGATAGTACCCGTCACGCCGTCTCTGACGATGTCCGGCAACGCCCCGCTTGCAAAACAAACAACAGGGGCGCCCGCCATGGCAGCTTCTGCCGCCGTTCGGCCGAAAGCTTCGTGGCACCGTGACGGCGGCGTGGTCTGCACCACGAGATATGCAGATTCGAAAAAGGCTCGCACGTCGGTACGAAAGCTCCAGACTCGGATCTGTTCCGGGGACGTCGAGGCGCGCGCTTCCAAAACATCGCCGCAATCGTCCTGTGGCGTGCCCAGCACGTGGAGGCGCAGATCAGGATATCTTGCCGCCAGAATGTCGAAGGTCTCGAGCAGGATGTCGACGCCCTTGATCCGGCTGATTTGCCCCGCGTAGACAATGTTGCGATGACCGGCGAACGCATCGCGCATTTCGGGTGACGCCGTACACTCGGCGCGCTCCACCAGGCCCGGTATCACGTGATTGCGCCGACGCAGGATAGCCGGATTCGCAGTGGAGGTGGTACGGTAACCGAAATCCGTGATGTGTATATGGTCTGTGATGAGCGGATTGAACCAATCGGTTTGACGGTCGTGAGCGGTGCCGAAAGAGTGAAACTGGTGCAGGATTCGCTTGCCTTGGAACCGGCAAACCAGCATGGTCAGTGCGGCAAACCAGGCGTAAGGGATTGCAGGGAGGTAAAGCGCATCGCATGCGGCGGCGTGGCGAAAAACATCGGCGTTGCCAATTCGCAGGATATCAAGCAACTGGGCGAGTTGGCGTAGTGATCGCGGCTTTGTAAAACGCGGCCAGTCGGTAGTGTCGCTGAAGAAAGCGACGGGCAGATTTCGGCGGCGTAGTTCGTCGAGCACCGGAAAATCCAGCTTCCGTGGGTTTTGAGACACAACGAACAATGGTTCGACGTCGGGCCGCAGAAAGTCAAAGATTTCGATCACCGCCCGCTCGAGTCCATAGAGCTGAGCGCCCGTGTTGAATGGGATCAGAATGCGAAAAGGCCGACTGGCTGGATTCCGTTCATCCTGTGCCATGGGAGCGCTCATGCCCGCGCGGTGGCGGCGACCGTTTCTTCCCGTACGGTGGCGTGCCGCAGGAAGTCGTGATCAATCTGGTACCCGAATCCGGGGTCGTCGGTGAGCGCGATCGTTCCATGAGGAGTGGTTTGCACGCCCGGCACGATGATGTCGCGTTTCCAATAGCGCTTACTGGCGGAGACGTCGCCGGGCAGCGTGAAATTGGGCAGCGTAGCCATTGCGATGTTGTGGGCGCGGCCGATGCCCGCCTCCAGCATGCCGCCGCACCAAACCGGAATGCCGACGGCTGCGCAAACATCATGTAACCGAATTGCCTCGCCGAAACCGCCCACACGCCCCAGCTTTATGTTGACAATGCCACATGCGTTGAGGCGAATGGCCTGTTCCGCGTGGTGAGCGGTACGGATGCATTCGTCCAGGCAGATGGGTGTCCGCAGCTGCGCCTGCAACTGCGCGTGGTCGATGATATCGTCATGTGCGAGCGGCTGCTCGATCATGGTCAGACCGAACGCATCGAGCTGTTTCAACAGCGGGACATCTTTGAGGGTATAGGCGGAGTTTGCATCGGCCATCAGGGGAGTCGCCGGGAAGCGTTCGCGGATGCGACGGATCACGTCGACATCCCAACCTGGCTTGATCTTCATCTTGATGCGCTGGTAGCCGGCGGCGAGTTCGGTCTCAATCTTGCCGATCAGTTCTTCCACGCTGTTCTGAATGCCGATGGAAACGCCGCACGGGATCTCGCGCCGCGCACCGCCGCCGATCTCTTTCCAGAGTGGATTGCCGTTGCGGCGTGCCTGCAAGTCCCACACGGCTGCCTCCACTCCTCCGCGCGCCATATTGTGGCCCCGAATGTGCCTTGTGAGGGCGTTAACGTCGGAGGCGGCTTCGATCTCAAGGTTCAGAAGACGTGGCGCCACGTAATCCTTCGCAATCAGCCACGCGGCAGCGGTCCACTCCTCGTTGTAGAACGGGTGCTCGCCAGCGGTAATCTCGCCCCAGCCCGATAGGCCTTCGCTCAGGACCTCCACGATGATGATATTGCGTTCGTATGTGCGACTGAAACTGGTTTCGAAGAAGTGAACCAGGGGTATGCGGATTTGCCGGAGTACGATTCGCTCAATCTTCACTGGTCGCCTCCAGTTGTGATCCGGCCCAAAAGGTAGCGAAACTCCGAATCGGCGCGTTCCACTCCGACTACCGCCAGTCCGCGGTGGAAGGCTGATTCCATCTCATCGGCCAGTTTGGATTGTATCGTTAGCGCTCGGGACGGCTCGTTGCCGCGAATGAAGGCAATGTCTGCCGGAAGAATGATCTGCCCGGATACAGGTCCGTGCGCACGCTCATTTCGAATCCACCATTCCGCCACGCAACGGTCCGTGGGTAGTCCGGTATTCAGAGTGCTGCTGGTGAGGCCGTACTGATTACGGAAATAACGGCGGACAATGGCACCCAGTTTGCCGATATTGAAGAACGCGTTCTTGATTTCCAGCGGGTCAAACGTCCATTCGATCAGTTCTATGCCCCGTGCCAGCGCATCGTCGCGTTGCCGCATTTTGAGAATCCGGCCAAGACCGGAATTTCTGAACTCGGGCAGCACACCCAGCATCTGACTGTGCAGGTATGATTTGCCATCCGGCTTCAGTCCCGGGATCGCGAGACAGAAGGCGACCATGCGCCCGCCGTGATAAGCGCCAAACACCTGGCCGCCGATCTTCGAGGCCACAACGAAGAAGCGGGCTGGAAGCAGGTCCGCGTCGTCAAAGCCCCAAATCGCTTTTTGAATTCCCACGGCTTCGATGAACTGAGCCTCGGAGGTTAGAGCGACAATCTCGGGGCTTGCCGGCTTCACCGCGTCTTGGCCTGTTGCCACAGCGCCTCCAGACGATCGATAGAACTGCCGGTCACGGTCTCGCCCTGCTCTGCAAGCCGTTTCTCCACGTAGCCGAAGCGCTGGCGGAATTTGGCGTTGGTTCGGCGCAGCGCCTGTTCCGGATCAACTTTTGCAAAGCGGGCCAGATTCACGATTGTGAACATCAGATCGCCCAATTCGTCTTCCATATCGCCGGCGGATCCCGTTTCCTGCGCCGCGCGAAACTCCGCGATTTCCTCATGCAGCTTGGCCAGGACGTCCTCGGTACCGCTCCAGTCGAATCCGGAACGGGCGGCGCGCGACGAAATCTGCTGGGCCTCTATCAATGCTGGCTGCGCACGGGGGATTCCATCGAGCAATCCCTGAGGTTTTTCCGGCTTGCCGCGCTTCTCTTCTGTCTTGATGGCATCCCAGAGCTTGAGGACCTCATCGCCGGTACCGGCCGTTTCTTCGCCGAAGATATGAGGATGACGCCGGATGAGTTTTTCGTTGATGGCGTCAAGGCAATCGCCCAGGGAAAAGTGGTTCTCTTCCGAGGCCATCTGGGCGTAGAAGACGGCTTGAAGCATGAAGTCGCCCAGCTCTTCCCGCAAATCGGCCCAATTGCGGCGGTCGATGGCGTCCAGAACCTCGTAGGTCTCTTCGACAGTGTACTTCTTGATGGTGTCGAAATTCTGTTCGCGATCCCACGGGCAGCCGTTCGGAGCGCGCAGCCGCGACATAATGTCGATCAGTGTCTGGAGCTTGTCGCCTGCGCTTTGCGGGTCTTCATGCATGCGGAAAGTATTTCAAATGTAGCATCCCGGCGGTGGAAGGCGGTAAACTGAAGGGCATGAGTGAAGCAGACGACAACCAGTTGATTGACTCAGACGAGATGCCGGGCGGCCGCCCTGAGTTGCCACCTGCCGATTTCGATTTCCTGGTCTATTCGCTGCGCCTCCAGGCGGAACTGAATCTGGGGCTGCTGCCGTTCGGCGACAAGCGCAAGCCGGATTTCGAACTGGGACGCCACAATATTGATCTCCTCGCCATGTTGCAGGAAAAGACTAAAGGCAACCTGACCATTGAGGAACAGCGAAGCTTGGATAACTCGGTCACCGAGCTGCGGTTCCGCTGGGTACAGGCGAGAGATATCCACGCGAAAGAAACCACGTCCGGCGCCTAATGCCTCTTTCGATCAGGGTGCTGGGCTCCGGCACAAGTTCGGGGGTGCCTACGATCGGTTGCTCCTGCGAAGTCTGCCATTCGAGTGACCCGCGCGATACGCGATTGCGCCCCTCCATTCTGATCCGCCACACGGGACCTGACGGCGTGTTGCGCAACATTTTGATTGATACGACGCCTGATTTTCGGGCGCAGATGCTCGCGACGCGCGTAGACCGTCTGGACGCCATTATCTACACACACGGGCATGCAGACCATATTCTGGGACTCGACGATGTGCGCCCTTTCAACTACCGGCAGGGGATCATTCCGTTGTTTGCCACGGCAGATACCTTTGCAATAATCCGCCGGGTATTTTCCTACGCCTTCGAGCAGCGCGAGGTCAGGACCCATGTGCCGCAACTCGACGTGAACCTGATCGGCGAAGAGCCTTTCGACGTGTTCGGTCTGCAGTTTGAACCGATACCGGTGATGCACGGCCGCGAACGGATCTTAGGATTTCGTTTCGGCAACGCCGCTTATCTGACGGATCACAACGAGATTCCGGAAACATCACTGGCCAAACTAAACGGCCTCAAGGTCCTGTTTCTCGATGCGCTGCGTCACAAGGCTCATCCCACGCACTCCACGCTGGCGGCGTCTGTAGAAACGGCGCTCGGCATCCGGGCGGAACGGACATTTTTCACGCACATGTGTCACGACTTGCCACATGCGGAAACGGAGCGGACATTGCCCCCCGGTATTTGTCTTGCCTATGACGGTCTTGAGATTGAGGTGAATGAGACCGCATGACGGCCTTCCATTCGCTGCGGGAGATTCCGGCCGGTTTTGGGCCTTCGGTTGTGACGATTGGTAATTTCGACGGAGTCCATGCCGGACACCGGGAGATTCTGCGCAGAGTTGCGGCCATCGGGCGGGAACAAGGCCTGGTGCCTGCCGTTCTGACATTCGATCCGCATCCTGCAAGAGTTCTGGCGCCGGAGAGGGCGCCGAGGCTCCTTACGACGCTGAGCCAGCGGCTGCGGCGCATCTCGTCGGAGGGTGTGGACAGTGCGCTGCTGTTGCCGTTCTCGCTGGAAATCGCTAAGATGTCGCCCGAGGTGTTCGTGCGAGACGTGCTCGTGGAATCGCTCCGGGCGCGAGTTGTGCTGGTCGGTGAGGACTTTCGTTTTGGGCACAGACAGGCTGGCGATATTGCAATGCTGCGAGCGCTGGGCGAGAGATTTGGATTCGTCGTGGAGTCAGCGGGGGCGATCCTTCGCCGTGGCGAACGAGTCAGCAGCACTGCCATCCGCAAGCTTGTCCAGGCTGGCCACGTGACCCGAGCTTGCCGGATGCTGGGTGAGCCCTTTGCGCTCGAAGGGCCAGTGGTGACGGGACACGGTGTTGGAGCGAAACAGACGGTGCCGACTCTGAACCTGGAGCCGGAGAATGAGATTCTTCCAGCAATCGGCGTTTACGTGACGCGCACGCGGAATCTTTCCAACTCTTCCGTCGAATGGCGCTCGATCACGAATGTCGGTCATCGACCCACGTTTGATGGGGGTGAGCTGAGTGTGGAGACTTTTCTGCTGGATCCCTTCGACGGCGATACGCCTGAACGGATTGAGGTCCGTTTTCTGCGTTTTGTCCGAGCGGAGCGCAAGTTCGACACGCCGGAATTGCTCAGAGCGCAGATCATGAAGGACGTGGCCTTTGCGACGCGAGTGCATTCCCGTTTGGAACGGATTTCGGGGTGAACGTACTGCCGGACGGCCGACAGTCTCGCGGTTCGGTGTCACTGCTGGCAGTTGCAGCACTGGGCTGCATCTACCTCCTGGCTGTTCGGCTGGATCAACTGCTGCGCTCCGGAGCGATCATTGCGACCAGCGGATTTGAGCATGAGCCGCTGTTCTCCATTTGGAAGCGAGTTCATCATCTTCCGGTCTACCCCAACCCCTTTTCGCCGCCTTTTGCACAAAGCTATTTCAACTACTTGTTCTACGAGATTTATGGCTCGACGGCACTGGCGTTTCAACGGGCGCTTCACGTTTCCGATCTTCAGTTGCCCGTCATCGTCCGCCTGATTACACTTGCTTTTGGTCTGGTCTTAGGTGTAGTCGCTTATCGCCTGATGCGAGTCAGCAGCGGGATTGGCCGTACGGAAGGCGCCCTGCTGACTGTCACGATTTGCGCGGGAACATTGCCCGGGTGGTGGTTGATAACGGCGCGACCGGATATCGCCGGAATTGCCTTTGAAATCGCTGGAGTGTTGTGCATCCTGATGGCGGACAAGAGCGGGCGACGGACCTGGGTTCTCTGCGCCATTGCCCTGTTTTATGGCGCCTGGGCGTTTAAACAGCCACTCGTCGATGGTTGGCTCGCGTGTATCGCATTCTATCTGTTCCAGAAGCGCTGGCGGGACGCGATACTCCTGGTCTCGTTGCCAGCGGTGCTCTTCGCCGCTACTCTGGCATTGGGATCGGATGCCTATCGGTTTGCCGTGCTTGGGAGCCAGATTCACCGTGTGTTTACCCTGGCGCACGTGCTCTACGTCCTTCAGGCTGCGCTCTCCAAAGCGCCTCTCTCGGTGGCGGGGTTGGTGATCTCCGTTGCGGAACTTTATAGATGGCGTAATTCCACGGTCCGGGTTTTGGCGCTGGCAACCTTTATTTCGTTTGTGCTGGCCGTGCTTCAGACAGGCGTTACTGGTGCGGGCGATAATCGGTTTCTTGGTTTCAACGCATTCGGGTCAATGGTCTGCGCCGGTTGGCTTGCTCGTCATTTTGACACCCTGGACTGGAAGAACCTGCTGGTCAAATTCGGTCTCGCCGCCCAGATAATTTGCCTGATCGCGGTAATGGCTGGCAAGGCGGGAAAGATCCGTACAGACGAATATCCGCAGTTACTGACCTTGCAGAAATCGATTGAGCGATTCGGGGGGCCAGCGCTGGTGACAGAGCCAATGGGTGATCTGCCGTGGTTCCAGCCAGCCCCACCGTATTTTGTGCTCTCGGGGACATATTTCGACGATAAGGCGCGAGGGGCACCGTACGAGTACGGAGGTGCCGGCGAAATGGTGAAGACAGGAAAGATACATCTATTGGTCGTGCCGCGCGACGTGGCGTTGACCAGTTTCGACGGCGTCGAACTGAACGAACTGCAAGAGGTCGGTGAAGACAAGAACTGGATATTCTTCAGCGCTTCACGGCGGCGGAACTGATGAACTCACGTCCAGGGATGTTGCCCTATGTTTTGGCGGAGTGCCACATTTGAATCGAGTCCCGCAACCATTCCGGCAATCCAGCAAAGCAGCATGCCGGTGGCTGGAACATAGGTGATCAGGTCTACACTGCTGTGGATCATGCCGGCGAACAGCGCGGTAGCGCACGCGAATGCCAGTCCATTATCGCGGAAGTTCGTCGAACTGAAAACATTGCGCCAGAGCACACGCACGAGCAAATATCCCACGATCCCGGCCAGAACAAATCCGATGACGCCGCCCTCGGCCGTGAACTGCAGGTAGTCGTTGTGGGCATAGTCGAGCGTGCGCGTTACTCCCGCCGTGCGCCAGGGAGTAACTGCCGAAACAAAACCGCCAAACCCGCAGCCGGTTAGTGGATAAGCGGTGATCACGCGCAGAGTCTCCCGCCAAAATAACAGCCGTTTATCGAAAGGGAAGTGGCCGGCTGTCAGTTGGAAAGCCATCCTATCGAGCAGGCGCCCGGAAGCCAGCGAGATTCCGCACACTGCGGCAACCACAGGGATGCCGGCCACTACAATCATTCTGCCAGTGCCCCGCAGCCTGGCGATGGCATGCAACCACGACAACAGAATCAGGGAAAGCAGGGCAATCGCAAAGCCGGCGCGGGAGAGCGACAACGCTACCGCCACCAGCAATAAGGTGGCGCATACGGCGCCGACACACGCAGCCAAAGCGCGTCTTGCATGTGGAGCATAACAGAACACCGCGCCCACTGCGAAGGGAAGACACATTTCAAGCATGGCGCTGAAGTGACTTCGATTCACAAAAGTGCCGGAGACCGCGACCGTGGCGAGTCCGCTCGTATTTTGCAAGAGGCCGACGACAGCCTGCAGCGAGGCGATCAGCACGGGCG
The DNA here is from genome assembly GCA_903825445.1 of uncultured Acidobacteriia bacterium. Classification (GTDB taxonomy): domain Bacteria; phylum Acidobacteriota; class Terriglobia; order Bryobacterales; family Bryobacteraceae; genus BOG-234. Next base: position 2,136 of record CAIKAS010000003.1, on the reverse strand, counting down.
GCACTGCAATCAACCACTGGCGGCCCGGCATGCGCCACATCAGGTCACGTGTGATCAGAAACGTCGCGCCGAAAGCAAGATAACGCAACGCGTACTGCAGAGTAGCCTCCGGGCGAATGCTGAGCGGCACGGCGCCGGGGTTAGGTTCGAAACGCAATAGCGCATGCGTCATCGCAGCGCGCTCCGGCGAAAGGAGCGCGACCAGCGCAAAAGGCAGGGGAATGGTCTGTAGAAAAGCCCACGCAGGAACAGCGAGCACAGCCGCGTATAGGAGCCATTCGACCGGCGCGGAGTCGCTGTCACGGTCGATTGGCAGATATCCCAGCAATAGTACAGCTCCGAGGGCGAGAGCACACGGATTCCAATCGGCTGCGAGCACTCCACCGTAACGAAGCGTTGCGTAGCCAAGTATGAGACCCGTTGCGACGAGAACGAAAAATGCTCTGATCAAAAGTCTTTCCGGGCGGAACCGAACTACCGTAACACGATGGAATCCGCGAGCGCAGGCACCGGGGCTCCGATCGTCGCCTCACGCAGCGTCTCGAACATCATTGGCAGCAGGGATTCCTGTGAAAAGCTTTCAGCCAGTGCCTGCTCGTTCTCAAGTGGCGGACGGACTCCGGAAGTCGCCGCCTCGCGAATCAGGCGAACCACCGCATCGGCGTCTCCATGTGCGGCGCGACGCATACCTCCGCGAGAAGTCATCCCCAGCGTCATATCCGTGATGTGGCTCGGCTCCGGTCCGATATACAGCAGGGGAATCCCCAGTGTCAATACGTTGTAGACCTTACATGTATGTACGATGCCGACATACGGGTCTCCCATAACGACCGCATGCAGATCCGCTGCTGAAAGGGAAGCGGAAAGCCTGCTCATCGGAACATACGGCAGGCATAGGATATTGCCCAATCGGTGACCAGCCGCATAGGCCTTGACCCGGGCAAACTCACTGCCGCCTCCGACAAAGCAGAATGCGATACGCGGATCGTTTTTCAGGCGGCGGGCAGCCTCCAGCAACGTCTCCAGTGGATGGCAGGGACTGTGATTCCCGGAATACATCACTACGAAACGGCCAGCCAGACCGTTCTCAAGACGAAACGCTTCCCTGCCTGCTTCGTCGTAGTGGACCGCTTCATTGTGCGACCACGGCGGGATGACTGTGATCTTTGCCTCAGGCACACCGTAGGCTGCGACACGCTTCGCCATAAAGCGATCCATCACGATAATCTTTCGCGCTACTGCGTATCCGAAAGCACTGATCTGTTTGAGCAGGCCGCAGACGAACGAGTCTTCACGCAGCCAGCCAGCCGCAATCGCTTCATCGGGATTGAGATCCAGTACCCAGCAAACAAGGTTGCCGCCTTTGGCGGAAACGAATGCGGCAGCCAGGCCCGAAACCAAAGGCGGAGACGTCATGGAAACCACGACATCGAAACGCGGCATACGGAACAAGCGAAGAGAGCAGCTTAGCAGGAAGCTGCCAAAATCGAGTGCCCGCCGCCAGCGCGCGGACTTACCAAAACCCGTGGACCCCACCCGAACGACATTAACGCCACGCCATGTCTCGTGGCTGCGAAACTGCACCCAGGGCCGATCATAGGCGCGCCGACCCGTTAAGACAGTTACATCGTGGCCGGCTGCGGCGAGTCCCGACGCCAGGTCGGCGGCATGTTGCCCGCTCGAGACAGTGTCAGGGTAAAAAGTCTGGTTGATGAGAAGGATCTTCAGAGGTCTATCCGCCCGTCTTGTGTGCGCTTCCTCACGATGAATCTACCTAATACAATTAGATCCATATTTGTCCTGAGAAAGCAACACAAAGCCTCCTCCGGAGTGCCTACTATAGGTTCATTTTCGTTAAACGAGGTATTTACGAGTACTGGTATTCCCGTGACCTTCTCAAACTCGCGGATCAGGTTCCAGTAGCGCGGATTCGTCCGCTCCTCCACAGTCTGTAGCCTCCCGGTTCCATCAGCGTGAACCACTGCCGGAACCTTCGGGCGTGCCTCCGAACGAAATGGGTATGCCTGCACCATGAAGCGCGAGGGGTAATCGATCTCGAAGTAGTCGTGCGTCGATTCGGCTGTGATGGAGGGACAAAACGGGCGAAAGGACTCTCGCCGTTTGATGCGGCTGTTT
>CAIKAS010000002.1 GCA_903825445.1 uncultured Acidobacteriia bacterium | reverse complement strand
GCTCGCGCATCGGCGAGGTTCCGGAACCAGCTGGCATTCAGGCACTCATCACGGAAACGTCCGTTGAAACTTTCGATGTGTCCGTTCTGCATCGGCTTCCCCGGCTGGATGTGCACAATGCTGACCTTCCTTTCCTCGCACTGGGGATTCCGGCGAAGCTGAACGCATATTCCGGATGGAATCCGAACGGCATTCCGGGGTGAACCCGAACACTGTCGGAGCGTAGCGACGCTGGCACTTCGATTGTGCAGGATAGTGTTCGCCTTCGTCAAGAGAAACCTGTCCGGAGCGAAGCGTAGGGGAGGAAACCGCTAGCGGAGAAAGGGGCGCGGGGAAAGGGGCGGTAGCCCTTTGCCCCGCCTCAGCACGCAGTATCCCGGAGCGCCTTAAGCGCTCCGAAATGAGCATCGGATGAGTTCCACCTTTCGAGGTTCCGGCCCGCCCTTATCGGCCCGATGTTTCGGCTATGCTACACCTGTTGCGTGGGGAAGAGATCTGGCGATGATCCCGCCGTTGTTTCGTTTATCGCAGCGGCACAAAGTTTTTGCGGTTTACTCGAAGCGAAAACCCGCCGCTCGAAGCCGCACTTCTTAAAGCAGGTTTTGAGTGCGACAGTGGCACTCTATGGTGCTGGACTACAGTTGCCCAACGTCAGGCCAGACCCTGGGTTCAAACCGCTCGGAGCGTGGTTTGAAGAGAACAAGGGGTTGCCTATTGGCGAACAGATCAAGCAGAATCCGAAGATTCAGGAGCGATCCCGCCGGCAGCAGTTGATTCGACGGAGTATCATTCTGTCGCTCGGTGGAGAGCTTCGGTACCAAAAGGTTTTTGATCCGTTTCAGGATCAAGAGCCGGTCACCACCACCGTTTCCGATGATCTTGAGGACATCTACTGTGACGTCAAAGAAGGACTTCTGGCGATGGGAGGCTCGGGTCGGGTTTCCGCAAGCACCGTATGGGAATGGAAGTTTGGCCTGGAGAGCCATTGGGGAAGACACGCGGTGAGCGTCATAAACGCCTTGCACAGCCGGTACTTTAGTACGTAACGGCCTCCCACTGTTGTCACGGGTTTGGCTTACCCCGACTCTTGCGCATCGAGTCACCACGCATTTCGATGCGGTGAGCGTTATGCACCAGACGGTCGAGGATTCCATCGGCCACGGTTGGGTCGCCGATCTGCTCATGCCAGCGAGCCACTGGCAACTGCGACGTGAGAATCAGCGAACGAACCTGATAACGGTCTTCGCAAATCTCCCAGAAGTCACGGCGCTCAGGCTCGGACAGCGGTGCCATCGCCCAGTCATCGATCACTAATACATCGACCCGGCTCAATCGCGCGAGCAGATTGCGGAAGCTTCCGTCGGCGCGTGCCAGCGCCAGGTCGCGGAACAGCGCTGCCGCCCGTGTGTAGAACGCGGAGTATCCATCGCGGCACGCCTTCTGTGCGAGGGCGCAAGCTATATAGCTCTTTCCTACGCCGGTTGGCCCGAGAACGAAAAGATTCTCGTGATTCTGTACCCACTGCGAATCCTTCGCCAGCCCGCGAATGACGGTCTTTTCCAGTCCCCGCGCTGCTCGGTAATCAATATCCTCGATACAGGCGCTGTGACGGAGTTTCGCACTCTTCAGGCGTCGCGCCAGCGCCTGGTTCTCCCGCCAGTTCCACTGCTGATCCACTAATAAGGAGAGCCGCTCGACGAAACTCAGCTCCCTGACACCTGAGTCCTGTTCCTGCGCCTTGAGAGCATCCGCCATTCCCTGCAGCCGCATGCTGAGGAGTTTTTCGATCATTGGTTGTTCCAGCATGTCGGTGGCTCCTATTCGAAGTACTCCGCGCCGCGGATGTTGTCGTGCGGTGACGGCGGGGCGGGCGGTAAAGCTGGCAGACCGAGCGGCTGCTGGTCGAGCGCATTCTTCAGGATCGACTTCACGCTCTGATAGCGGCAAGCTCCGGTTACCAGTGCTCGTTCGGCAGCCGCTTCCATGCGAACTGGTGAGTACTGCGCGGCCAGCCGAATGATGCCCAGGCAGCCGCGATAACCCATCTCCGGGTGTGGCTTGTCGGCAAGGATACGTTCAAACAAGCGCGCTGTGTGCGGGCCGATGGATTCCGCCCAGTGCACCATACGGGAGGGAGTCCATTCCAAATGCTCCTGGTGGGATCGTGGGCGATGTTCGGCAATGGTTACGGTGTGCCCATGACCACGCGCACGCAGATGCGAGGCTACTCGCTGGCCCTTATGGAAAAGCTCGACGGTGGTCGGCGTCGAGCGTACTTCCATCAGTTCCTGCACCAGGTTGTACGGCACGCTGTAGTAGTTAGTGTCGAAAACAACGTGATAATCAATGTTCACCCGAGCGCGAGACCATTGGCTGAGATCGAACCGCTCGACAGGCAGAGGATTCAGCACTGGCTTGTCGAGAGCAGCGAACTGAGACGCCCGCGAGCCTTCCCGTTTGCGGAACGGCCGCTGGTTAATGCGGTCGCGCAGTTCGCGGATGGCCAGGTTCAGTTCCTCGATTGAGAAGAACTTCCGGTGGCGAAGTGCCGCAATGATCCATCGTTCGGCCAGCAGCACGCCAGATTCTACCTTTGCCTTATCGCGTGGCTTGTAAGGACGCGCGGGCACAACGCCCACGCCGTAATGCATGGCCATCTCCTGATACGTCGGGTTCAGGTCAGGATCGTAGCGGCAGGCTTTCGTTACGCCGGTCTTGGCGTTGTCGGGCACCACCAGTTTCGGAACGCCCTGGTAGAACTCGAACGCCCGCACATGTGCGCCGATCCAGTTGGCCAACTGCTCGTCGCCCGTGGCTTCGGCGTAGGTGTAGGAACTGGCTCCAAGCACGGCGACGAACAAATGGGCCCGGCGTGCGGGACCACCGCTCGGGTCGTAGATCGGGATCGTGGTCCCTGCCCAATCGACAAACAGCTTCTCGCCGGCCTTATGTTCCTGGCGCAGCACTACGTCCTGTTTCCTGCGCCAGCGCTGGTACAGCTCACAGAAGCGGGAATAGCGATAGCCATCCGGGTTGGCCTGCCGGTACTCCTCCCAAAGCAACTGCTGAGTGAGGTGTGGATGACGCTGGCGCTGCTGATGAAAGTCGGCGAAGTCTGGAATCGCCAACACCGCCGGGCGAGGCCGTGGCGGACCACCGAACAATGCAGTCTCCAGCCGGTCCTCGTCCCAATCCTCCCCAAGCGGCCACGTCAATCCCGCCGCTTCGGCCCGTTGCAAATACTCATGAACGGTTCCGAGGCCAATCGAACAACTGCGGGCGATTGCCCGCAGCCCCAGACCCAAAGCAAACTTTAATCGAAGAACTTCTTTGATCTTACGCACGGACAATCTCCTGGCTGGCAAGCAATCCTTCCTTTCTCCGGAAGGCTACCCGCCAGTATGTTGTCCAGCGCCGCTGGCTTAATGGAAATCCGGGCTCAAGCCGAACGCGATTCCGGGGTCGGCCTGAAACTGTTCGGCTTCATTGCGGAATCGGTGTTCACCTTCATCCCGGAATCCTGTTCGCGTTCACCCCGGAACAGCGTTCGGAATCATCCCGGAATCGCGTTCACGTTCCCCCGGATTCCCCACTCGCACCACGCAATAAAGTGCCGGCTGGTGAACTCCGGCCCGTTGTCGCAGCGTATCCGCTCGGGCGTGCCGCGCTGCTCGATTACTTTTTCCAGTGTCCGCGTGACCTGCT
>CAIKAS010000001.1 GCA_903825445.1 uncultured Acidobacteriia bacterium | reverse complement strand
TGACCAGCCTCTTCGCCGCGGCCTCCGAGATCTCCCAGAATCAGAACCGGTCACTACTTACCTCACCGAGCCCCGCGCAAGTCGCCGGAGGCGCCGTCGGCCAGCAGGCATCGGAACTCGGCGCGCAGATCACTAGGCGCAACCTGAACGTACAGCCGACTATTAAGATCGAGGTTGGATATCGATTCAATGTAAGAGTCAACCGCGATATCCTGTTCGACGTTCCCTACGCTGCCACCCCGTCCTACGGCAGCCAGTGATGATTCGGTGTCTCGCCCCAATACGGTCGAAGGATCACCCGGCATGGCAAACAGAGCTTTGCCCGGATCGAAACCGGACAAGCCAATGCTCGCAGGCCCCCGGACGCATGGATCGGAGTGAGATCTATTAGATCCATCCGCCCGGTAAACGCTGCGCCGTTACGCGCGGACGCGGGCGTGGACGGCCAGATATCAGCAATGGGCGTTTCTCGTCAACTTGATGGGTGGCAAGGTAAACACTGTGCGACTACTCGCGGTAATCGTCCGGCAAAAGGAGGATCGACAAGGTCAATTGTCTGTCGGCTTCTCTTCGATGTGATCGATCACAAAGACGGGCTCGGGGCGCTTGTGCATTTCCAGTTTCAGCCCGAGTTGCTTTTCGATTGCGGCAAAGAGAGACACGCCGCCGACCGGGTCCCCGGATGGCGCCAGCGCTCGAGAACTGCCAGCGCCGCCCTGCGGTCCGCCTTGGCCTCCGCTGGCAGCCATTTCATTCGGTGGAATTGAGCTGAAGCCAAAAGCGAAGTCCCATGCGCCCTCGATCCCGGAGGCATTCACAACTGGGTAGCGAAGGTAGTTTGGCGCCATCGTGTGAAGTTCCCGGGCAAATTCCGCCAGAGTCATGTTCGTGCATGTCACGGCGATCATTGTCTGACCGTTCACAGGGGCACGCTGCGTTCTGCATCCTTCTCGGGTCGAGGCATCAGCGCGTTTGAGTTTCGGCTTTCCACCCACAAGGCTGTATGTATTCACAGGACGTTCTTCGTAGTGAGCGGCCATCTTGAAACGATCGGCGAGCAAGGCACGGAGCATTGAGTCGAAGTTGTCGTCGGAGATTTGCGCGCCGTCGAAGACAGTTGCGGCGGGCGCTTTGGCAACGAGATCGAAGGCTGGTTCAAACGGCGTCAGCCATTTCGGCCGTCCCGGCACGTCTTCGTCGGGAGCGAGATTTAAGTCCCATGCCTGCAAGATCAGGAGAAAGAGGGGCAAACCTCGCATCTCAACGCGGCCATTCGGCTCAATCAATCGTCTTCCTGGCGGCGTGCCAGGGGGACTTGGCCGGATCGACGCTACTTCAAACTGTAGTGGCGGGAGAGGTGGCAGGAGTGTTGCCACCTCTGGCGAATTTGGCGTCGGCGTCTGATTCACGCGATCGACTACGAGAGCCGGCATCGGAACTTTGCCCGGTTCAAGCTTCAGCCCAAGCTGCCTGCCGACAGCGTCGAAAAGAGTGATGCCGTCGGCGCC